>NZ_JBSGZN010000039.1:0-78550 GCF_053611025.1 Streptomyces sp. NPDC054842 | reverse complement strand
GGCTGTGGAAGGGACCAGCCGGCCGCGGAGCCGTGTCACGCCGGGAACCGGCGGGCGTCAGCGCGTCAGCGCGACACCGTGTGACGGGTGTCGGGCACGCAGTGCGTCATGGTCAGTCCGGACACGTCCCGGGGCGGGTTCTCGCCCAGGTTGGCGAGGCGCTTGCGGTCCTCGTCGGTCAGGTCCTGGCTGGCCAGCGGTTCGAGACCGGAGACGTCCTGCGGGCTGATGCCGAGGCCCTCGCCGACCTTCAGGCCGAGCTCGTTCTCCACCAGCAGGAAGTGCCAGACCATCCGCTCCTGCACCGGCCGGTCGCACTGCGACAGCAGGTCGACGAAGTTCTTGACCAGGTCCTCCTGCTCCCACTGCTCCATCAGCAGATAGCGCTGGCCCGCCTGCGTGTAGTCGTTGGTGCGGGGGATGCGCTTGCGCGTGAGGCGGCCGTGGATCTCCGGCCCCTGCTCGTCATGGGTCGGGTACTGCGCCTCGCGCAGACCGCCGGTGATCGAGGGCTCGTAGTTCACGATCGGGTTCTCGCCGGCGCCGTCCTGGTGGTAGGCCATCTGCCCGTCGCGCTGGTTGGTGCGCACGTCGGCGTTCTTGGCCTGGTTCACCGGAAGCTGGAGGTAGTTCGGGCCGACCCGGTAGCGCTGGGTGTCGCTGTAGGAGAAGGTCCGGCCGACGAGCATCTTGTCGTCGGAGAAGTCCAGCCCGTCCACCAGCACACCGGTGCCGAACGAGATCTGCTCGTTCTCCGCGAAGTAGTTCTCCGGCATCCGGTCGAGCACCATCCGGCCGACCGGCCGCGGCGGGAAGTCCTGCTCCGGCCAGGTCTTGGTGTCGTCCAGCGGGTCGAAGTCCAGCTCGGGGTGGTCGTGGTCCTCCATCATCTGGACCAGCAGTTCCCACTCGGGGTACTCGCCGCGCTCCACCGCCTCGTACAGGTCCTTGGTGGCGTGGCCGAGGCCCTGGGCCTGGACGTTGGCCGCGTCCTCCTCGGTCATGCTGCGCACGCCCTGCTTGGGCATCCAGTGATACTTGACCAGGACCGTGTTGCCCTCCTGGTTCACCCACTTGTACGTGTTGACGCCGAAGCCCTGCATGTGGCGGTAGTCGGCCGGGATCCCGCGCGGGCTGAACAGGTTGACGAGCATGTGCATCGACTCGGGCGTCTGCGACATGAAGTCGAAGATGCGCCGCGGCTGCTGCTCGAAGGTGACCGGGTCCGGCTTCAGGGCGTGGATGACGTCGGGGAACTTGATCGCGTCCCGGATGAAGAACACCCCGAGGTTGTTGCCGACGAGGTCCCAGTTGCCGTCCTCGGTGTAGAACTTCACCGCGAAGCCCCGCGGGTCGCGGGCGGCCTCCGAGGAGTCACGGCCGCCGATCACGGTCGAGAAGCGGACGGCCAGGTCGGTGCGCTTGCCGCGCTCGGCGAACACCTTCGCCCGGGTGAATCGTTCGATGGGCTCGTCGCCCCAGGCGCCGTACGACTCGAAGTAGCCGTAGGCGGTCACCCCGCGGGCGTGCACGACGCGCTCGGGGATCCGCTCGCGGTCGAAGTGGCTGATCTTCTCGAGGAACTGGTAGTTCTCCAGCGTCGCGGGGCCGCGGGCCCCGACGGTGCGCTGGTT
The DNA here is from genome assembly GCF_053611025.1 of Streptomyces sp. NPDC054842. Taxonomy (NCBI): domain Bacteria; kingdom Bacillati; phylum Actinomycetota; class Actinomycetes; order Kitasatosporales; family Streptomycetaceae; genus Streptomyces; species Streptomyces sp. NPDC054842. Next base: position 76,916 of record NZ_JBSGZN010000039.1, on the reverse strand, counting down.
CTGGTTGTCGTAGACCGGATGGCCCTGCCGGTTGGTGAGGACCTTCCGGTCGTCGTCCGGGGCGGGACCCTTGCCTGATACGTCCGTCACGTTCGTCGACTCCTTCGACCCGTATGTGCGGTTATCTCCCGATGTACCACGATTTCGCGTCGTCCGTTCACCGGCTGCGGCAGACGGCGTGTGGGTACCCCTGCCGCCGCCGTCGAGTCCCCCGGGCGGCCGCCTACCCGACGAGGCGGACGCCGGTGATCCGGAACCCGCTGCGCGGCCGCGTCGGTATCCGCCGCAGCGGGATGGTCAGGTCCTGGACGGGGACGCCGTACTCCAGCCGGGACAGCCGCACCGCGAGGGCCTCCAGCAGGGCGACGGTGACGGCCTCGCCGGGGCACCGGTGCCCGGTGGACGGATCGTCGCCGCCCTGCGGCACCAGCTCGTCCCGCTCCACCGGACGCTCCAGGAAGCGCTCGGGGCGGAACCGGTACGGGTCCCCCCACAGCTCCGCGTCGTGGTTCTGGCCGTAGAGGTCGAGCAGCACGAGGCCCCCGGCGGGGATGTGCTCGCCCTTCCAGTACAGGTCGGCCGCGGCCCGCCCGCCGGTGAAGGGCGCGAAGGGGTAGAAGCGGCGGACCTCGTGCACGAACGCCGCGCTGTACGCGGTGTCCCCCTCCCGCAGCGGGGCGCGGTTCTCGGGCCAGCGGTGCAGGGCGTGCGCGGCGAAGGCGACGAACCAGGAGACGGCGACGGTGGGGCGGACGATGTTCAGCAGCTCCACGGCGGCCGTCTGCGCGTCGAGCGGGCGGCCGTCGGCGCCGCGGTGATCCGCCACTGTCGCCACGGCCGAGTCCTCCGGCACCCGGGTCTCCCCGTCGCGCACCCGCTCCACCAGGTCGGCGAGCCATGCCTCGCAGCGGACGCGGGCCCGGCGGGCGCGCCAGTGCCGTACTCCCGGGGTGGCGAAGCCGTCCACCAGTGCCACCAGGTCCTGCGCCGTGGCCTCGACCCGGTCCCGCTCCAGCGGTATTCCGGCCCAGCGGCACACCCCGGCCGTCAGGATCTTCGCCGCCTCGTCGAACAGCACGGTCTCCGGCTGTCCGGGCCAGGCGTCCACGGCCTGGTCCCACGCGTCCGTGACCTGTTCGACCAGGTCGGCCACCCGGGCCGGCGGGGTCAGCAGAGACAGGAACATGGCCTTGCGCACCCGGTGCGCCTCGCCGTCCAGCGTGTGGATCGCGCCGTGTCCGAACAGTGTGCTGCGCACGGGTTCCGGCACGGCCTTGTGGCGGTTGACGTGCCGCTCGTCGTAGAAGAAGCGCACGGCGTCGGGCCCCCGCAGTGCCACGGCGTGCCGGCCGGTCAGCCGGGCGCGGACGACCGGGCTCGCGGCGCGGCGCATCCGGTCGGGAAGCCAGGCGTAGCCCTCCAGCAGCAGGGAGCCGGTGTGATCGGCAACGGGGAGGGGTGAGGTGCGCATGGGGCCCGGGTGCCCGAGGGGGCGCCGCGAAAACGCTTCCCCGGGAGTGCGGGTGAGGGTGGTCTTCAGGGTCCGGCGAGACAGGGTGCGGGGTGTCCCCGGGTGCGGAACATTCGGGCCGGTCCGCACGTTGAACGGTATGAGGACGCGGAGGGAACTGTGTCCCCGGGACTCACCCATCGCCCACGAGGACGATCGTTCGGCTGAAGCCTCGTGGAGCCCCTCGCCGGGAGGCGACCGCCCTCCGTGTCCGCCCTCGATCGGCCCCGGCTGGTTTCCCCCGAACCAGTCGGGGCCTCTTTGTGCCCGGACCGGCGGGTTGCGGCCCGACGCCTCGGCGTGCGGTCACGGAGCGTGCGTCACCGGCGGCGGGCCCGCGGCTCGACCGGGGCGATGCCGTGCTCGGCGAGCAGTTCGCCCGCGAGCCGGACGACGCCGTCGGGCGCGGCTCCGGCCTCGGAGGCGCCGAGGTGCGGAGTACGGCGGCGCCGCGTGGTGGGGAGTGCTCCGACGCATCGCGGGAGCACTCCCCACCACGGCGAAGTCAGGTGCGGTCGCGCTTCACGGAGCGGCCGGTCTCCCGGGCACGCTCCTGGGCCTGGCCCGTGACCTTCTCGGCCTCGCCGCGGGCCTGGTCGAGCTTGCCCTCGGCCTGCCGCTCACGACTGCCCGTGACCTTGCCGGCCATCTCCTTGGCCTTGCCCTTCATCTTGTCCATACCGCCCTTGTCCGCCATGGTTCCTCCTCATATGGGGTCTTTTGCCCGCTCAACGTAAGGGGGGATCGGGAGCCACCGCCCGCTGAAGCGTCACGTTCCGTGACCGCCGACCGGACCGCGTACGCCGTGGATCAGCGCGTACCCGACCCGCCCGGGCTTCGCCGCCGCCCCGCGTGCCCGGCACGCCGAGGCAGAGGCGCACGCCAACTCGCCTCGCCGGACCGCCCGTTGAGGCGGACCCGTTTCCTTCGCCCGCCCGGGGTACCCGACATCCTCCTCGGTGAGACCGAACCCGCCGCCCCGACACTGGAGTTGACGCATGGACAGGAACCCGGAGTTCACGCTGGCCGCCACCGTGCTGGACGCGCCCGACGCCCGTGAACTGTCGGTGTTCTACCGCGGCCTGCTGGGCTGGGAGGTGCGGGAGGACGGCCCGGACTGGGTGATGATCGCGCCGCCGGAGGGCGGCGCCGGCCTGTCGTTCCAGACCGAGCCGCACTTCGTCCCGCCGTGCTGGCCGTCGGCGCCCGACGAGCAGCAGATGATGCTCCACCTCGACATCGAGGTGGACGACCTGTCCGCGGCCCTCACGCGTGCCACCGCCCTGGGTGCCCGCCCGGCCGACGTCCAGCCCCAGGACGACGTACGCGTGCTGTTCGACCCGGCCGGGCACCCGTTCTGCCTGTTCGTGCGGGACCCCGAAGCCCGGTAGTTTGCCGACGCGCCGGCGAGGGACGCGGGGAACCATGTTCGAGGACTTCGAAACCCACACGGTCCGGACGGCGGACGCGTCCGTCTTCGTACGCCAGGGCGGGGAGGGACCGCCGGTGCTCCTGCTGCACGGCCATCCCCGGACCTCGGCGACCTGGCACCGCGTAGCGCCGCAACTGGTCGAGCGGGGGTTCACGGTCGTCTGCCCGGACCTGCGGGGCTACGGGCGCTCCCGGGGGCCCGCGCCGACTCCCGATCACACGGGACACTCCAAGCGCGCGGTCGCCGACGACCTGCACGCCGTGATGCGCGAGCTCGGGCACACCCGGTTCGCGCTGGCCGGGCACGACCGGGGAGGCGCCGTCGCCCTGCGGCTCGCGCTCGACCACCCCGACGCGGTCGCCCGCGTGGCACTGCTCGACTGCCTGCCGATCACGGAACACCTCTCCCGCGCCGACGCGACGTTCGCCACGCAATGGTGGCACTGGTTCTTCTTCGCCCAGCCGGACACCCCGGAGCGTGTCATCAACGCCGACCCGGACAGCTGGTACCGCGGCGATCCCGAGAGCATGGGCCGGGAGAACTACGAGGAGTGGCGCGCGGCCACGAGGGACCCGGACGTGGTGCGCGCGATGCTGGAGGACTACCGGGCCGGCCTCACCGTCGACCGGCGTCACGAGGAGGCGGACCGCGCCGCCGGCGTGCGGATTCAGTGCCCCGCGCTGGTCCTCTGGTCGCTCCGCGACGACCTGGAGGACCTCTACGGGGATCCCCTCGAAATCTGGCGGGACTGGGCGCCCGACGTGCGGGGCCACGGCATCGACTCCGGGCACCACGTGGCCGAGGAGGCCCCCGACGAACTGGCCGCGGCGCTGGCCGGATTCTTCGACGGCGTCCGCAGGGACGACGGAGCCGGTGAGGGCGGCGGCTGCCGCCAGTGACGCCCCGGGAGCCGGATGCCCGGCCCTCGAACTGCGCCCGCACCCGCATACGAGGCACACTGGAAAGTGATCTTCTGACGCCGGACTCCCCGGACCCCGGAGGCGACGTTGATGTCGGACACGCAGACAGGGCGGCTCGCTCCGGACGACCGGAGCTGGGACGACGCGGCCAGGCTCGTACGGCTGGAGGACGAGAACCTCCAGCTCAGGCAGGCGGTCTCCTCGCACGCCGTGATCGACCAGGCGATCGGTGTGGTCCTGGCCGTGGGGGAGCTGACGCCCGAGGAGGGCTGGAACGTGCTGCGGCAGACCTCCCAGCGCACCAACGTCAAACTGCGGCGCGTGGCGGAGGCGGTCGTCGAGTGGGCCCGCACGGGAGAGATGCCCGAGGCCCTCAAGGCCGAACTGGAGCGGGCGATCCAACTGGGCAGGGCGCGGACCCGGGCGGCGGAGCGCCTGTCCTGAAGGCGGCGGACGCGGAACGGGCTTACGGCTGCCGGAACGGGCGTTCCCTGCCGTCGTCGCGCCTCCGCTCACCGCTCCGGCCCAGGTGGCCGACCATCCGTACCGAAGGGGTGCTTTCCGGCATACCGTCGTAAAATGGACGGCGCATTGCTGAAGCGGTGAGGATGTGAGCGGCAGTGGCCAAGAACCAGAAGGCGAAGGCCAAGACCGAGCAGGTCAAGGGCAAGGCGAAGGAAGCCGCCGGACGCGCGGTGGGCAACGAGCGCATGACAGCCAAGGGCGCGGCGGAGCAGTCCAAGGGCGACGCCCGGCAGGCCAAGGAGAAGGGCAAGGACGCGCTACGTCACTGACAGGGACATCAGCGCCGCAGCCGGGTCCGCGCACCCCTGTTCGGCGGGCCCGGTCGTGTGACAGGCGTGCGGAGAACCCGGCTGCCGGGCGGCGGCCCGCGCCGTTCCTGCCGCGGCTTCCTGCCGTGGTCCCGCTTGGCGCCCGTACTCGTCCCTTGCGGCGGCGTGCGCGGCGGTCAGCCCCCGGCGATGACCTCGGCCAGGAAACCGTCGACGCACACCTTCTCCTGTCCGGGCTGCACGACCTCGTAGGTCTCGTCCAGGAACGACATGACGGCCGGGGCCCAGGCCAGGATCACGGCGCGGTGCCGCCCCCCGTCGGTGTGCGGCTCGCCGAAGAACTCCATCCGCAGCTCCCGCCACAGCCCCGTGGACTGCGGCTCCATCCGAACGTCGCCCTCGCCGACCGGCCGCTCCATCCCGTCGGCCAGCATCTGGCGGTCGAGTCTCCACCGGGCCAGGACGCGGCCGTCGTGGCTGAACACGATGGTGACGGCGAACGGATCGTCGGCCTCGTACGTCATGTGGGCCAGCACGGAGAAGCGGCCGGTACCGCCCGCTTCGAGCTGCATGACGAGCGTCCTGTGCACGATCGGGATCAAGGGGAGCCTCCGGAGGGAACGGACCTGGAGACCCCTAGTACCCCCGCTGCGCGCATGATGCTCACGCAAATGGGGGATTCACACGGAAGTGACGGGACGACCGTCCCCGGCCGCGACGGCCGGGACCCGGCGCGGGAGCCGGGAGGGTCCCGGACCACCCGCACGCCGTACCGGCGGGCCCTCCGAGCGGCGCCCGGCGCGCGGTCCCACCATTCTGGATGCAGATGCGATCACGTCGCCTACATCGGGGAAGTCGAGTGCCATGAGCGAATCAGAGCTTCCGCCGGAAGGCCGGCCCGTGGACCTGTACCTCGACCTGCTCCGCCTCCGCATGTCCCCCTCGGACTATGCGCTGCTGCTGCGCATGGTGGAACCAGTGCTGGAGGCGATCCAGGAACAGCGGGCCGGACCGATCGAACTGAGTCTGGAGGGCGCCGAGGGCGAGCACGTCTCGCAGGAGGTGCGCGACGAGGCATCCCTCGTCGTCGCGGTCGCCGTCACCGGCCGTCTGGACAACCAGATCGTCGAGATCGAGACGGAGGAGGCCGGCCCCGTCCGGGTCGTCACCGACTCGGGCACCGCGGCCGACCCGGCCAAGTGCCAGGAGATCGCCGAGTTCATCGGCGAGCGCCACCGTCAGGACGAGGAACTGCGCGGTATCGCGGAGGTGAGCGGTCTGCCCACGGATGTCTGAGACCGGCCCGAGGTCCGGGCCGAGCCCCGACGTCCGTCCGATCCCGACGCCCGCCGGTTCCCGGCGGGCCGCGACGGCGGACCGGCCGGCCTGGCTGACAGGCCGCCCCGGCGCCGCGCGCACCAGGAGTGTCCCGGGTCCGCGTCGGCCGACGCCGCTCCCGTGCGTCCGTCGCGTGTCACCAGGGCAGGAACACGTGCACGTCCTTGCCGTCGGGCCGTTCCACCACGCTGACCTGGTCGCTCAGTGCCTGGATCAGGTGCCAGCCCACTCCGCCGCCGCCCCCGTCGGGACTGAACGACCGCGGTGTCGGCCGGACCGTGCTCGTGTCGTGCATGAGCACGTGCACACCGTCGAAGGTGCGGCGCAGCTCCAGCCGGAAGGGACCGGGAGCGTACTGCACCGCGTTGGCGGCCAGTTCCGACACCACCAGCAGGACGTCGTCCAGATGTTCGGCCGCCCTCGGTGGAGCCATCCGCGCGAGGGCACTCAGGTAGTCCTCCGCGGCGAGCCGCGCGTCGGTCACATCGCGCAGCTCACCGGCGAACGTGCTGGTGAGACCCGCGGTGCTGTCGGAAGCCAGGTCGTTGTCCCAGTGCGGCTCGGTCGTCATCTCGCCTTCCCGGTTTCGTGCGAACCGGACACCTGCGGTGCTCCGGTCTCCCCCGTCTGCTTCTGTGGCCGGGCGTGGCGTTGCCCGCGCCGTGCGGTCTACGCCGCCGAGTCGCCGCGGCGACTGGGCATACGGCGCTTGAGCGCGCGGCGTTCGTTCTCGCTGGTGCCACCCCAGACGCCGAGGGTCTGCCCCGTGTCGAGCGCCCACTGGAGGCATTCCTCGCGGACCGGACAACCCCGGCACACGGCCTTCGCCTCCCGGATCTGCAGAAGCGCGGGCCCGGTGCTGCCGACGGGGAAGAAGAGGTCGGGGTCGACGCTCCGGCATGCCGCAGCGTCCCGCCAGCTCTCCATGACAGTCTCCTTCGATCGAGTCGTTCCGGTCGGTGGGACTTCGTTCGTTGTCCGGGTCACCTTCAGACGCGGGAGTGAAACAGCCAACTGGGATCTGATGTGCTGGGCCGGTCCGGGTCAAGGGCAGCGGTATGTGAGATGCGTCGCAATCGTGCGGTGTCCGGGCGAGAGCAGCCGCAACTCCGCCCGCCCCGTGTAGCGGCCCGGGCCCCGGAAGGTCCACAGCAGGTGCAGGCGCGCCGTCTTCTGGCCCCTCGTCACCGTCTCGCGCAGGACCCCGGACGAGGTGCCGTCGCTGCGCACCCAGCGGTACGTCAGCGTGCCGGGTCTCCCGTCGGTGGTGACGGTGGCGACGATGTCGGCCGTGCCGTCGCAGCCGGGAGAGGGGCGGGCGGCGGTGACCGTGACGTCGCGGACGGCGACGGGCGGGCCGGACCGGTCCCAGGCGAGGAAGGCGAGGACGCACAGCAGCACCAGCACGGGCAGTGCGTATCTGCGCGAGCCGCGCCGCCGCCCGGAGGCCGCCGGCGGCGCGGGGAGGATGACGTGCGCCCGGCGTACGGTGTCGGCGTTCACGCCGGGACCGAAGCGCAGCAGGGTGCCGTCGACGCGGTCGGGACGGGTGCCGGGGTCGAGAAGGGTGGCCCCGGAGCCGGACGGCGGCAGCACCAGGGTGTCTCCGCCGGCCGGCACCTCCTCGGGGTCCGGACGCTGGATCCAGTGGCTGGCCAGGGCGGTGGCGCTGTAGTCGTCGTCCCCCTCGCCGCGGTCGCCGGGGACACCGGTGCGGTCGTTCACCGGATGTCACACGCCCGCGTCAGCAGCTGCTGCCACGCGACCCCGGACGCCGCGGCGGGATCGGACGTCGCCTGCACCGCCCAGTAGCAGCCCGTCCCCAGGAACGTGTGGTCGACGGACAGCGTGTACGTCGTCGAACCGCTGCGTTCGTAGGTCACGGCCGCGCCGTCCTGGGTGCCCGACCGGCCGCGGGCGTCACCGGTGAACCAGGCGACCGTCAGCCCGACCGGCCCCGTTCCGTCGGTGGTGACGGTGACCGTCGCCGTACCCGTCGCCGGCCCGGTCTGCCGGAAGCCGGTGAGCGTCACCTCCTTGACCGCGGCGGGAGCGACGGTCGGCGTCGTGGTCGGATCGGGGGCGGTCGCCGTCGGTGACGCGGTCCCGGCGGGCGCGGACACCGAGGGCGGCGCGGTGGTCTCGGCGTCGTCCGGTCCCGACGGCGAGGGCGGGGGAGTGCCGTCCGGTGCGGACGCGGTCGGCGAGCCGGAGGGCGCCGGGCTCGTGGGCCCGGAGGTCACGTCCGGCTGCGTGCTCGTGGTGGCCAGCGCCTGCGCGGCCTGCCCCGCGGCGTCCGGCGTGTCCGGTCCGGTGCCGTAGGCCAGCAGGAGGCCGACGACGAGCGCGGCGGCCGAGGCCAGCAGGGCTCCGCGGCCGGGCAGCCAGGAGCGTAGGACGCCCGGGTTCTGGGCGAGGACCGTGCGGGCGGTGTCCGTGGTGCCGTGCGGAGTGCGGGGCGCCGAGGGGAGCAGCAGCAGCGAGAGGGCCACGAGCGCGGCGAGCCGGCCACGTCCGCGCTCCTCCCAGTCGGCTCCGTAGGCACCGTGCGCGGCGGCCTCCAGCTCCGCCACGAAGTCATCGGCGTTCGGCGGCCGTTCACCGGGGGACTTGGCCAACCCGCGCAGCACGAGGGGGCGCAGCGCCTCGGGGACCTCCTCGGCCGGGATCTCCCCGTCCACGTGCTTGAGGGCGAGTTCGGCCATGTTGTCGCCGCGGTAGGGCTTGCGGCCGGTCAGGCACTCGAAGAACGTGGCGGTGGCCGCGTAGACGTCGGCGGCCGGGGAGGCGGGAGCGCCGGTCCACTGCTCCGGGGCCATGTACGAGGGGGTGCCCGCGATGCCTGCCGTGCTGCCGTCGCCGGCCGCGATGCCGAAGTCGACGAGTTTGGAGGTGCCCTCGGCGGTGACGAGGACGTTCTCCGGTTTGTAGTCGCGGTGCACCACGCCGAGGCGGTGGGCGTCGGCGAGGCCGAGCAGCGAGCCCTTGAGCAGGGTGAGCGCCGCCTCGGGCGCGAGGGGCGCCTCCTGGGTGAGCAGCCGGCGCAGGGAGAGGCCGTCGACGAGCTCCATCACGATGGCCGCGCCGTCCGGGCCCTCGACGTACTCGTACAGACCGGCCACGTGCGGGCTTTCGAGGCCGCCCAGCAGGCGGGCCTCGGCGCGGAACTCGGCGACGAAACCGGGACGCGTGCGCAGGGACTCGTTGAGGTACTTCACCGCGACGGGGAGCCCGGTCTCCTCGTGGACGGCCAGGGCGACCCGACCGCTCGCTCCGGAGCCGAGCTCACGCGCTTCCGTGTAGCCCGGCACTGCCCAAGTGTTCATGCCCATCCCCCCGAGACGCGGTGCGCGCGGGGCGACCGCGGGCCCACGCGCTTCCAGTCGTGTGCTCGAAGACACGTTTCCGGCCAGTGCGGTTGCACCTCGCGCGCTCGTGCACGACGGAACGGCCCGCCGCGGTGCGCGACGGGCCGTCCGACGTGATGTCCAGAATGCCGTGGACTGGGGTGATCAGGGAAGGAGTTCAGCCGAGGATGCTCCACGACGTGGTGCCGTTCACCGCCATCAGGACGGCGAGCAGCACGATGTCCGCGATACCGAGCGCGAGTCCGAGCCGCGCCCGGAAGGGGCGCGGTGTGTCCCGGCGCAGGGCCATCACTGCCAGCGCGATCGCGATCGGGCCGAGGACGAAGTTCATGACGAGCAGTCCGACCAGGCCGAGGACGAAGGAGGCGACCGCCATTCCCTCGGTGTCCCGCCTGCCGGTCTCACGCCGCGGGGGTGCTGTGAGCCTCATGGTCACGCCTTTCGGGTTCGGCCGCGCCGACGGCGCTCACGGACGGCGAACACCGCGAGCCACGTGACGATGGCCACACCGGCCACCAGGGTCACGGGCCACGGAAGGTACGCGGCCGACCCGACCACGACGGCCAGGACGACAAGGGCCACGACAAGGAAGAGCACGTCTACCTCCGTTCGCGTGCGGGCACGGGCGTCAGCGGGGATCGCCTCGGTGGCAACATGCGGTTACGGGTTTCCCGTGGCCCCGCCGTCACACCTGCGCGTGCCGCCGCTCAGCTGCCGGCCGCCGCCCACCCGTCACCGTTCGGCCGCCGGAGCCCTCTGTTCGCGATCGCGTCCAACCGGCGTTCGCCCAGATGAAGGTTGGCGGCGTCGTCGGCGGGTACCCCGACGATCTTCCGGGAGCGACGACTTCCGGACAGAGCCGCGCAACGAAAAGGAAGGTGACCGGTGTCGGACGAGAACACCAAGAACGTCTTCGTGATCGGCCTGGACGAGGCCAACCTGCCGACGCTGCACGCCGTACCGGGTGCCGGGTCGCTGAATCTGCACCCCCTGCTGTCGGTTGAGGAACTGCAGGACGGCGAGGTGTCGGTGCCGGAGATCCTCGACAGGGCGCAGTCCGTGCTGGACGCCTTCGACGGGTCCGTCGACGCGATCGTGGGCTACTGGGACTTCCCGGTCAGCACCCTCGTGCCGATCCTCGCCGAGCGCTACGGGACCCGCAGCACCAGCCTGGAGTCGGTGGTCAAGTGCGAGCACAAGTACTGGAGCCGGCTGGAGCAGCAGAAGGTGACCGACCGGCACCCCCGGTTCGGCAGGGTGGACCTGGACACCGACGACCCGAAGCCCCCCGAAGGCGTGCGCTTCCCGATGTGGGTCAAACCAGCCCTCTCGTATTCCTCCGAACTCGCCTTCGGTGTCAAGGACATGGACGAGTTCCGGGACGCCGTGGCGCAGATCCGTGAGGGCATCTCCAGGATCGGCCGCCCCTTCGAGTACATCCTCGGCCAGGTCGAACTGCCGCCCGAGATGGAAGGCGTCGGCGGCGAGGTGTGTCTCGCCGAGGAAGCCCTGACAGGCATCCAGGTCGCCGTCGAGGGCTATGTCCACCAGGGCGAGGTGACCGTGTACGGAGCGCTGGACTCCATCCAGTACCCGGACTCCCCGTGCTTCCTGCGCCACCAGTACCCCTCGACGCTGCCCCCGCCGGTGATCCGGGAACTCCACGACGTCACCGCGCGCGTCATGCGCCAGATCGGCTTCGACTCGGCCACGTTCAGCGTGGAGTACTTCTACGACCCGAAGACCCAGGAGATCAGCCTCCTGGAGATCAACCCCCGGCACTCCCAGTCGCACGCCGAGCTGTTCCAGTTCGTCGACGGCGTGCCCAACCACCACTGCATGATCAGCCTCGCCCTCGGTGAGGACCCGCGCATGCCGCACGGCGAGGGCTCCTACGCGACGGCCGCGAAGTGGTACCACCGCTGGTTCACCGACGGCGTCGTGACCCGCGTGCCCTCCGCCGAGGACATCGAGCGCATCGAGCGGGAGACCCCGGGGGTGCGCCTCGACGTGGTGCCGAAGCAGGGGCAGCGCCTGTCCGAGCTGACCCAACAGGACAGCTACAGCTACGAGTTGGCGCACGTCTTCACCGGCGGCAGCAGCGAGGAGGACCTGCGGGAGAAGTACGACCACTGCGTGGCCGCTCTGGGTCTCGCCTTCGACGACATTCCGCCGCAGCACGACGGGGACACGTCCGGCGGCCCGGTGGGCGACCGCTGACCGCCGCACCCCCGGAACGGCCCCCGCAAGGAAAGGAGCGCGGCACCTCATGCGCTACGTGAGCGATCTGCCGTACGCGACGAAGGAAGAAGAACACGTCGTCATCCCCATGTCCGACGGCGTCCGGCTGTCGGCGCGGATCTGGCGTCCCACGGCCTCCGACCGGGAGCCGGTGCCCGCGGTGCTGGAGTACATCCCCTACCGCAAGCGTGATCTGACCTCCGTACGCGACTCCGTCCACCACCCGTACATCGCCGGCCACGGCTACGCCTGCGTCCGCGTCGACGTGCGCGGCACCGGTGAGTCCGAGGGCGTGCTGAAGGACGAGTACCTGGAACGCGAACAGGCCGACGCCGAGGAGGTCCTCGCCTGGCTCGCCGAGCAGCCCTGGTGCGACGGCGCCACCGGGATGATGGGCCTCTCGTGGGGTGCCTTCGCCGCCCTCCAGGTGGCCGCCCGCCGCCCGCCGAGCCTGCGCGCCATCGTGATCGCCTCGTTCACCGACGACCGGCACCACGACGACATGCACTACATGGGCGGCGCCATGCTCTCCGACAACCTCGCCGAGGCGGGCACCATGTTCGCCTACGCCACCCTCCCGCCCGACCCCGCCGTGGTCGGCGACCGCTGGCGCGACATGTGGCGCGAACGCCTGGAGAACACCGACCCGTGGGTGCTGGAGTGGCTGCGCCACCAGCGCCGCGACGACTACTGGCGCCACGCCTCGGTCGCCGAGCACTACCAGGACGTGCGGTGCCCCGTCCTCGCCTCCAGCGGCTGGGCCGACGGCTACTCCAACGCCGTGACCCGGCTGCTCGGAAACCTCGACGTGCCCCGCAAGGGACTGATCGGCCCCTGGTCGCACAAGTTCCCGCACCTCGGCGAACCCGGCCCGGCCATCGGCTACCTCCAGGAGGTCGTGCGCTGGTGGGACCACTGGCTCAAGGGCGTCGACAACGGCGTCATGGACGGCCCCATGCTGCGGACCTGGATGCAGGACAGCGTGCCCCCGTCCACGTCGTACGAGGAGCGCCCGGGCCGCTGGGTCGCCGAGCCCTCCTGGCCGTCCCCGCACGTCCGGCCCGTCACGTACCCGCTGACCCGGCACCGGATCGAACCCCCCGGCCCGGACGGGCCCGGCGAGGCCGGTGAGGCCATGACGGTGCGCTCGCCCCTGTCGGTCGGCCAGTTCGCCGGCAAGTGGGCCTCCTACAACGCGCCGCCCGACCTGCCCTACGACCAGCGCGAGGAGGACGGCGGCTCCCTCGTCTTCGAGACCGAGCCGCTGACCGACCGGCTGGAGATCCTCGGCTCGCCGACCGTGGAACTCGACCTCTCGGCCGACCGGCCCGTCGCGATGGTGGCCGCCCGGCTGTCCGACGTGAGCCCGGACGGCGCGGCGACCCGGGTGACGTACGGCCTGCTCAATCTCACGCGGCGCGAGGACACGGAACACCCCGAACCGCTGGAGCCGGGGCGCCGCTACCGGGCCACCGTCCAGCTCAACGGGGTGGCGCAGGCGTTCCCGCCCGGCCACCGCGTCCGTCTCTCGCTGTCGACGTCGTACTGGCCGCTGGCCTGGCCGCCCCCGGAGCCCGCGCTGCTCGGCGTCCACGAGCGCTCCAGCACGCTCACGCTGCCCGTCCGGCCCACGGAGGAGCCCGACGAGATCTCCGCGGCACCGTTCGCGGAGCCCGAGGGGACACCGCCGCTCGACGTGACCCGGCTGACGCCCCCCGAGTCCCGCTGGGAGGTCAAGCGCGACCTCGTCGACTACCGCTCGGAACTGGAGATCGTGAAGGACCAGGGACTCGTCCGCTTCGACGGGATCGGTCTGGAGGCCGGGCGCCGCGCCTACGAGCGCTACACGGCCGTCGCCGACGACTTCACCTCGGCGAGCGGTGAGTCGGCCTGGACCATGCGGTTCCGGCGCGGCGACTGGGACGTGCGGGTGGAGACGCGCACCCGGCTCAGCTGCGACGAGCGGGACTTCTTCGTGGACGCCACCCTGGACGGCTACGAGGGCGACCGCCGGGTCTTCTCCCGCACCTGGAACGAGACCGTGCCGCGCGACCTGCTGTAGGTCGGGCACCGGAGGCGTCGACCTCCGCTGTCCGGGAACCCGCCGGTGAGAAGCACGACGAACGCACCGACCGAACCGACCGAACCGACCCCAGGAGTCTTCAGTCATGACTGTGCCCGAGGAGAACCGCGGCAAGACCCGCACGACCGACCAGGTGCTGGACGGCGCCGCCCCGCAGCCGCAGGAGCAGGGCGGCACCGGGCGGACGCTGCGCGAGGCGCTGGAGGAGGCGCGGGTGAGCCCGGACGACTTCGCGGAGCGGGAGGAGAAGTAGAGCGTGAGCACCCTCACCGGTCTGGAACGCGCGCTGGAGCGCTTCGGAGGAACGCTGCTCGCGCACATCCGCCACAAGGAACCGGTCGAGCTGCTCGGCGCCCTGCACCGCGAATGCGACGACAACGCCGTCGTGTGCAGTGAGAGCCGCGTGGTCGTACCGAACGCCTACGACGTCGAACTCGCCGAGTTCGCCGTGGCGGAACTCGAACGCAACGGCGACCGGGTCGACCAGTTGCTCACCGACAGCCTGGCCCGCCACGGAGAGCGCAAGGGCTACGAATGGGCCGGCCCGCTCGCGGTGCATGTCACCAGGTCCCGCCACCTGCCCAACGGGCGCTACCGGGTGGCGAGCCGTGTCATGCACCACGTGCGCGCCGACGCCTTCCAGGCGCACGCTCCGGCGGATCCGCCCCTGACGGCGCCCGGCTCCGGCCTGCTGCCGGAACCGGGCGTGTGAGCGCGGGCCGGACGCGGCCCGGCGACCCGCCGCCGCGTCCGGTCCGCCCCCCGGGTGCCGACGTCACCGGTCCGCCCCCTCCCGGGTGCCGACGTCACCGGCCCAAAGCCCGGTGCCGCGCCGTACACCCCGTCCCGTACGGCGCCCCAGGCGCCCTGCATGAAACTCTTCGCCTCCGAGGTGTCCGAAACGCCTCACCGCGTGCGTCGGTCCTATGGACCGCGCGTTCTCACACGCTCCAGCGGTCCCACGGACCGTCCACAGGACGGGTGAGCACGGGAGGCATGATGCGCAAACTCCACGTAGGCAGTCTGGTGTCACTGGACGGGGTCTACGGCGACCCCCGGGCCTGGGCCTCGGAGTACTTCGACGACGAGGCGGCCGAGCTGTCCCTGCGGAAGCTGCTGGACTGCGAGGCGATGCTCATGGGCCGCCACACGTACGAGTACTTCGCCCCCGCCTGGTCCGCGCAGACCGGGCCGTACCCCGACCGCCTCAACGCGATGCCCAAATTCGTGTTCTCCTCGAAACTGACGACGGCGGAGTGGAACAACACGGCCATCGTCCCCGGGGACCCGGTGCGGGCCGTCGAGGAGATGAAACGGCAGGACGGGGCCGACCTCGTGATCTACGGCTTCGGACAGCTCGCCCGGACCCTCCTGGAGCACGACCTGGTCGACGAACTCGACTTCTGGATCCACCCCGTCGTCCTCGGCGACGGGGCACCGCTGCTGCGGCCCGGACAGCTCAGGCGGCTGCGCCTGGTGTCGGCGCGGCCACGCGCGACCGGCGTCGTGTCCCTCCGCTACGCCGGGAACCGGGACACCGGCGACGACCGTCCCGCACGCTGATCGAGGACGGCGACGACCGTGAGGAGGCACCATGCCGCAGTACCTGCTCCTGCTGTACGCGCCGGAGGCCGACGAGGCGGAAAGCGCGCGGCGCTGGTCCGAGATGCCGCTGTGGACGGCGGTGACCGACAGCCTGCGCGAGGCCGGGCTGCTGGTCGCCAACGCCCCGCTGCACGGGCCCGAGACGGCGACCACCGTGCGGGTACGGGCCGAGGAGACCGACCTGACCGACGGCCCGTTCGCCGTCACGAAGGAGATCCTGGCCGGTTTCTACCTCCTGGAGTGCGCCGACCTCGACGAGGCGCTCCGGCACGCGGCCCGGCTGCCCACCGCACGCTACGGATCGGTCGAGGTGCGGCCGGTCATGGGCGCGGGTGAGGTGCCGGTGAGCGACGCGGCGAACCCGTGACCGCGGCGCACCGTCCGCCCGGCCGGGAGGCGGCGGACGACCCGGTGACCTCGGCGGTGACGCGCTTCTTCGCGGAGGAGCGCGTCGCCGTGCTGGCCACCCTCATCAGGCACGTCGGCGGTGACTTCCAGCTCGCCGAGGACGCCCTCCAGGACGCGCTGGCCTCCGCGGTCGGCGCATGGCGGCGCGACGGGGTCCCGAGGAGACCCGGGGCGTGGATCACGGTCGCGGCCCGCAGGAGCGCGATCGACCGGCTGCGGCGGGAGGGCTCGCAGTCCGAGCGCGCCGGGCGGCTGGCGGAACTGACGCGGCTCGGCGGAGAGGACACGGCGGTGGCCCACGGCAGCGGCGGCATCCCGGACGACCGGCTGCGGCTGGTCTTCACCGCCTGCCATCCCGCCCTGGCCCTTCCGGCGCGGGTGGCGCTGACGCTGCGGGTCGTCGGGGGACTCACGACGGGCGAGATCGCACGCGCCTTCCTTGTGCCCGAGCCGACGATGGGCAAGCGGATCACGCGCGCCAAGCGCAAGATCGCGGCGGCCGGCATCGCGTACCGGGTGCCCACGGCGGAGGAGCTGCCCGAGCGGCTGGAGGCGGTCCTGCGCGTCGCCTACCTGATCTTCAACGAGGGGTACAGCGCGAGCGGCGGCACGGTCCTGGTGCGTGACGAGCTGTGCGCCGAGGCGATCAGGATCCAGCGGCTGCTGACCGAGCTGCTGCCCGGGGAGGCCGAGGTGTGGGGACTGCTGGCGCTGATGCTGCTGCACGACGCCCGGCGCGCGTCCCGGGTGAGCGACGGCGGTGACTGGGTGGCTCTCACCGAGCAGGACCCCTCGTCGTGGGACCGGGACCGGACGGTGGAGGGAGTCGGTGCACTGACCCGTGCCCTGCGGCTCGGACCGCCGGGCCCGTATCAGCTCCAGGCGGCCGTCACCGCACTGCACATGAAGGGCGCCGAGGAGGGCGCCACCGACTGGCACCAGATCGCTCACCTGTACGGCGTGCTCGCCGGCCTCGACCCGTCGCCGGTCGTCGCCCTGAACCGCGCCGCCGCCGTCGGTTTCGACGAAGGGCCTAAGCGGGGCCTGGAGTTGCTCGGGCCGCTGCTCCGGCACCCCGCGCTGTCCGGGTACCCGCCCCTGCACGCGACCCACGCCGACCTGCTCGGACGCAGCGGCGACACGGCCGGCGCCGCCGAGGCGTACCGGCGGGCGATCGCGCTCAGCGCCAACGACGTCGAACGCGCTGAACTCCGGCGCAGGCTCGGCCGTCCGGCTTGAGGCGGTCGCCCGCCGTGCGGGCGTACGGCCCGGTGTCCTGTCGTGCTGGCGATCCGCTCCGCTCGCGGTCCGCCGGGCCGGGTCAGCCGCCGGCGGCCGGTCCGGCGTCCTCGGTGCCGGACAGCTCGGCCAGGAACCGGTGACACTGGGCGGCCCGCTCGGAGTCCTGCTCCATGACGGAGCGGAAGAACTCCGCGATCTCCTTCTTGCCGGCGTTCTCCGCGTCGCGCACGTACTGGCCGTAGTCGTGCCCCGCCTTGAGCGAGTGGTACTGCACGGAGATGAGGTCGAACGTCACGTCGCTGAAGCCGGTCTCTCCCGTTGCCATGGTCTTCTCCCTTCGGCTGTGGGGACTTCGGAACGCGATCCGGGTTTCTCGGTCCCGGCGGGCGAAACGAAAAGAGTCGGCCTACTCCGGACCGCCTCCGCGAGCCCTCCGGGGCGTCTACTCGCCGCGATGGCGCCAGAACCACACGACGCCGATCACGAGTGCGACGAGGAAGACGAGGGGCAGGATCAGGCCGACTGCCCGGGCGGCGCTCACCGGCCGGCCGCGGCGTCGGACGAACCCTGTGCGCGAGGAGCCGTGGGACGGGTCCCGGGCGCGGCGGGCCTCGGTCCGGTGCGGCGGCCGACTCCTCGTCCGGGGCGCCGGGGCGTGTCCGGGGCGTTCGTCCGGCGGGCGCGGCGCGACGCGTGGATCTCGCTCGACGGCGGGCGTGGGTGGGGCGTCATGGCGGGCCTCCGTGCCATCGCGGGTACGTGCTTCGGCGTCCGCCGGACGGTCGCCCGGTGGACGCCGTCGTGGGGAAGGTGAGCCCCGAAAACGGCCTTGTAAACCTCCCCGTCCGGGACATTGCCCGGATGTATGAAGGTCTGCCGAATTGGTTGACCGGGGCGTGGCGGCGGGAGAGGAGACTCGTTCACCCCGTCATGACCGATGCCTCGTCGCCGCAACGCCACGCCCGCCTCCTGGGCGCCTACTGGCTCGACTCGCCCGTCCTCCCGCACGACCAGTGCGTCTGCCGCGAGAGCCCGGCGCTCCCGACGGGCCGAGGCCGCCGGGCCCGCGGTGCCGGGGCGCGCGGTCTCGGGCTCGGCATCACCCTGGCCGTCCTCGTGATCGCCGCGGCTCTCACCGCCATGGCACCGTTGTAGAGCCGTCCCCGCCGTGCCGGCTTCCCGGCAGGCCTGCACGGGCCCGTTCGCGGTGCCATCCTGGAAGAGGACACGGAGGCTGCCATGGGGTGCTACGCCGACCGAGTGCTGCCGCGGATCATCGACGTCGCGTGCGGGGTCAAGACGGCCGCACCGCTGCGCCGCCGCGTCTGCGAGGGGCTGACCGGCGAGGTCGTCGAGATCGGGTTCGGCACCGGCCACAACGTGCCGTACTACCCGCCGACCGTCACCGGTGTCACCGCGATCGAGCCGTCCGACCTCGGCTGGCGCCTCGCCGGGAAACGGGTGCACGCGTCGAGCGTCCCGGTACGGCGCGCGGGCCTGGACGGCCAGTCCCTCCCGTTCGTGGACGACAGCTTCGACGCCGCCCTGTCCACCTGGACCCTGTGCACCATCCCCGACGCCGGGGCCGCCCTGCGGGAGGTGCGGCGCGTGCTCAGGCCCGGAGGGACCCTGCACTTCCTGGAGCACGGCCTCGCGCCGGAGGGGGATCCGGGCGTACGGCGCTGGCAGCAGCGTCTGGAGCCGGTCAACAAGCGGCTCTTCGGCGGCTGCCACCTCACGCGCCGGACCGCCGACCTGCTGACGGCGGCGGGGTTCACCATCACGGAGATGGACGTCTTCTACGAGAAGGGCGCCCCGAAGCCCATGGGGGCCGACACCCTCGGCGTGGCCCTGGCTCCGTAGGGCGGGCGTCCCTCGTGGCTCAGTCGGCCGCCGCCACCCCGATGCCGACGGCGATGAAGAGCCAGCCGGTCGTCAGGTCCCAGCGGTCGCGGAAGGCGGGCCGGTTCAGCAGCGCCCGCAGCCGCGCCGCCGCACTCACGAGGACCAGCCAGTAGAGGACACCGATCGCGACGTCCAGCAGGCCGAGGAGGAAGATCTGCCCGGTCATGGAGCCCCGGCCGTCGACGAACTGCGGCACGACGCTGAGGAAGAACAGCGCCGCCTTCGGGTTGAGCACGTTGGTCAGGAAACCCTGGGTGAAGCCCTCACGGCGGTTCGGCACGTGCCGCTTCTCCGGTGCGCGGGAGGCGCCCTGGGCGGGGCCGCCGTCCTCCTGAGCCCCGGCGGCCTCCCGCTCCCGGCGCTCGGCGGCGGCGCGGCGGGCGGCGGCGACCGCGCGGGCGCCCAGGTACACGAGGTAGGCGGCGCCGGCCAGTCTCACGGCGGTGAAGACGGCGGGCGAGCGAGCGGCGACGACGGACAGCCCGAGAGCCGCCGCCAGCATGTGGACGCACAGCCCGGTCTGCGCGCCGAGGGCCGCCATCCGCCCCAGCGAGGGGCGGAGGGCGGACGCTCTGACGATCACGAAGAAGTCCGGGCCCGGGATCAGATAGGCGAGCATGACGACGCCGAGGAATCCCATGAGGTCGATCGACATGCCCTGCTCCGCTTCTCCCGGCCGGCTGTCGTGGCGGCACCGCGGCGGGGGGAATCGAAGCCCCCGCCCCCGCTGGGTCCCCGGTCGGGCGGAGTTCACGCCTCTCGGGGCGGCATGCGGACAGCAAAGACCCCGACTGGACGGGGGAGACCAGCCGGGGCCGTAGGTGGTGGCGTGCGGAGGGTGGTCGCCTCGCGGCGAAAGGCTCCATGGGGCTTCAGCCGAACGATCTTCCCCATGGGCTATAGGTGAGGCCCGGGGACACTGTCCCCTCCGCAGCCACGTATAGATGAACGATAAACCGTCTCCGGCTGTTCCTGCGCCACCCCTGGATCGATGTGACGTGTGCCACTGGCCGAATCGGGCTCACGGGGCGACCCGGAACAGTCCAGCCCGACCCGTGAGCCCGACCTGTGAACCCGACCGTCCGACCGAGGCCGTCCGACCGAGGCCGACCGACCGAGCCCGATGAGCCGGACCCAACCAGCCGGGCCCGACCCCCGAGCCGGAGAGCCCAGGCGGATCAGCCGACCCGGATCACTGGAGGTGGTCGGCGACGAGGAGGGCGAACTCGGCCGGAGTGATCAGGCGTACGCCGAGTGCCTCCGCCTTGGCGCGCTTGGACCCGGCGCCGTCACCGGCGACGACCAGGGAGGTCTTCTTGGAGACGCTGGAGGAGGAGCGTCCGCCGGCGCGCTCGATCAGTTCGTTCGTCTGGTTGCGGCTGAGCTTCTCCAGGGCGCCGGTCATGGCGCCGGTGACGACGACGGTCATCCCCGCCAGCGGTCCCGCCGCCTCGGCGGCCGCCTGCCCGCCGTCGGTATCGCCGCCCGCGGCGACGGGCGGGGTGGCGCCGGGCTCGGTCATGTTGACTCCCGCGGCGGCGAGCTTGTCGATGAGCGGTGCCAGTTCGGCGAGTTCCGCCACGATGGACGGCGCCTTCTCGGTGCCGATCCCCTCGACCCGCTGCATCGCCTCCGCGTCGGCGGCGCGCAGCGCGTCCATGGTGGCGAAGTGCCGGGCGATCCGCCGGGACATGGACCGCCCGGTGCCCCGTACGCCCAGGGCGCACAGCACCCGTGCCAGCGGCCGGGCCTTGGCGGCGTCGAGGGCGGCGAGGAGGTTGTCGGTGCTGGTCCCGCCCATGCGGTCCAGGCTCAGCAGCTGCTCCCGGGTGAGGGTGAACAGGTCGGCCAGATCGGCCACCAGGCCCGCCTCGACGAGCTGGACGACGCGGGTGGCGCCGAGGCCCTCGATGTCGAGCTGGTCGCGTCCGGCGGCGTACGAGAGCGAGGCCACCAGATGGCAGTTGCGGCCGTTCTCGCACCGCCAGCGCTGCTCGCCGGTGTCGATGGCGGAGCCGCAGCGCGGGCAGACCGAGGGGAAGACGATCGGCTGCTCCTCGCCGGTGCGCAGGTGGGCGACGGGGGCCTCGACGCGCGGGATGACGTCACCGGCGCGGTGGACCATGACGTGGTCGCCGAGGCGCAGGTCGCGGCGCGTGATGTCGGCCGGGTTGTGCAGGGTGGCGTAGGTGATGACGGAGCCGTCTATCTCGACCGGCTGGAGGACCGCGCGCGGGGCGATGATGCCGGTGCGGCCCACGTTCCACTCGACCTCCAGCAGGCGGGTGATCTTCTCGACGGCGGGCAGCTTGTAGGCGATCGCCCAGCGGGGAGCACGCGACCCCGATCCGGCGGCTCGCTGGTCCGCGGCCAGGTCCGCCTTGACGACGATCCCGTCGATCCCGAACGGCAGCTCCGCCCGCAGCGCGGCGATGTCCCGGACGCGAGCCAGAACCTCCTCGGCCGTCTCGGCGGTGACGCCCGCGACCGCCGTCCCCGCGGGGGTGTTCACGCCGAGGCGGGCGGCCTCCGCCATCAGGTCGCTGTGGGCGAGCTCGGCGAGGCGTGCCGCGAGGCCGGAGTCGGTGTCGGCGACCGGCAGCAGGCCGTATCCGAAGAACGTCATCGGCACGGTGTAGGCGCGGTCCCTTGCCCGCAGGGTACCCGCGGCGGCGTTGCGCGGGTTCGCGAACGGCTGGCCGCCGTGCGCGGTGCGCACCTCGTTGGCGTGCTCGAACTGGGCGGTGGTCATGAGGACTTCGCCCCGCAGTTCCACCGTCACGGGCTCGGCCAGCCGGACGGGCAGTCCCTCCACGGTGCCGATCGCGTGCGACACGTCCTCCCCGGCCGTGCCGTCGCCGCGCGTGATCAGTCGGGTCAGGCGGCCGTGGCGGTACCGGGCCGCCATCGCCAGTCCGTCGAGCTTGGGCTCCACGCTGAACCGGGTGACCTCGTGGCCGATCCGGCGGGTCACCGAGGCGGTCCACGCGGTGAACTCCTCGGCGGAGAACACGTTGTCCAGGCTCAGCATCGGCACGGTGTGCGGGACATCGCCCTCGACCGCGCCGCCGGCGACCTTCCCGGTGGGGGAGTCGGGCAGCACCAGGTCCGGATTCTCCGCCTCCCACGCCGCGATGCCGCGCACCAGACGGTCGTACGCGTCGTCGTCCAGTGCGGACGTGCCGCCCGTGTAATAGGCGGCCGAGGCCTTGACTGCCTGCTCGACGGCCTGGGCGTAGGCGGCGGCGTCGACGATCACTGCTGCGGGTGTGGTCATGTCCGCCATCCTGCCTCCCACCACTGACAATGCCGCCCTGTGGACCTCTCGCCACCCGTTGCGAAGTCCGAGGCCGCTTCAAGCGTCAACAGGCACTATCCGCCCATTAGGTCGCATTCGATCCTTTCATCGTGTTTCGCGCTATTCGTCACGGTGACTCGGGCAAGGAGCCGAAGGCAGAACTCCAGAGGAAGGTGCTGAGGAATGATCACTCAGGAGCAGATCCCGGCGGTACTGGAACATCCCGTCCACGACGCCGACGGCAACAAGATCGGCGAGGCGAAGCACATCTTCTACGACGACGCCACCGGCCGTCCGGAATGGGTCAGTGTCAAGACGGGCCTGTTCGGCACCAGTGAGTCCTTCGTGCCGATCCGCGAGGCCGTGGTGGTCGAGGAGCACCTCGAGGTGCCGTACGACAAGAGCATGGTGAAGGACGCGCCCCACGTCGACGTCGACAGTGGGGGCCACCTGTCCGAAGCGGAGGAGCACCGCCTGTACGAGTACTACGGCATCGCCTGGGACGACGCCTGGCAGCAGGCCAACCAGCCCGGCGGCGAGGGCTGGGCCCACGCCGGAACGGCCGACGCGACGGACGCCGGCATGGCCGACACCGCGGACACCGCGGGCATGGCCGGCACCGCGGGCATGGCGGGCACCGGGGGCATGGCGGGCACCGGGCGCATGGAGGGGGAGGGCTTCGTCGCCACGGACACCGGCATGGACGAGACGCCGGGCATGCCCGGCGACGACGCGATGACACGGTCCGAGGAGCGCATGCACGTCGGTGCCGAGCGGTACGAGACCGGCCGCGCCCGGCTGCGCAAGTACGTGGTGACGGAAGAGGTCCAGCGCACCGTTCCGCTGCGTCACGAGGAGGTCCGCGTCGTGCGTGAGCCGATCACGGACGCCAACCTCGACGACGCCCTCTCCGGCCCGGAGATCACGGAGGCCGAGCACGAGGTCACCCTGCACGCCGAACGGCCCGTGGTGGAGACGGAAGCGGTCCCGGTGGAGCGGGTACGCCTGACCACCGAGGAGCAGACCGAGAACGAGACCGTCACCGGTCAGGTCCGCCACGAGGAGATCGCCACCGAAGGCGTCATGGACGAGGACGAGGAGGGCGGCCCGCGCAGGTAGGACACCCGGCCGTCGCGCACCGCCCGGTGCCCCGAGGCGCCGGGCGGGCGCATCCACCCACGAGCAGGAGCCGATCGAACTCAAGCCTGCCCCCGGACGCGTCCGGGGGCAGGCTTGAGCCCGTCCCCCTTCCTGCCGCCGCGCCGCCGCCTTCGCCGGAGTTGATCACACGTCAGATCCCTGCCCCGCCCGCGGCAATCGCCGTCTCCATGAAATGGTCACGCGTCCTTCACTGTTCGCGACTTTCCGTCGGCGCGAGGCGGGCTACCCGGACCGAAGGGCGTCCGAAGGGGACTTGTCGTGGTTTTCATCGCTGTCGGTGTACCGCCGTTGCTGTTGGGCCTGTTGCTTCTCCTGGACAGGTACGAGGAGAAGATGTTCACCCCCGCTCAGGTCGCGCGGCACGCGCGACGCCGGGGCCATCTGTCGCTCGTGACGAACACCGGGTCCGGGCGCCCGGCCACCGGGACGGAGCGGCCGGACACGGAGGCCGCCTGACCGCCAGGCCGGGACCGCCCGGCCGACAGGGCCGGAATCACCGCGGACTGCCGCTGCCGTACGGCGCGTACAGGTCCAGCAGGCGGGTCCTGGCCGACAGCAGACGGTGGGCGAGGACGTCACCGAGCCACTGGGCCATCGTCCGCCCCAGCTCGGGATCGTCCTGGCACATCGCCCGCACGGCCGTCGCGTCGAACTCGAAGGCGCGTACCGGGGTGGTCGTCTCCGCGCCCAGATGCCAGGCGTGCGGCGTGAACAGCCAGGACCAGCCGACCAGTTCGTCGTGCCCCAGCGTCTCGATGACGGCGGCCCGGCGGCCAGGCACCCGCATGTCCAGAGCGACGGTGCCGGTCCGCACGATCCAGAACCGGTCGGCCCGGCCACCCTCCTCGAACAGGCGCGTCCCCTGCGGGAACGACACCTCCCGGGCGACGCGCATCAACCGCTCCCGGTGCGGCGCGGGCAGCGCGCGCAGCATGCTCGGCGTGGGACAGGTGTTCATGACACCACCTCGGTTCTCGGCGCGCGGACCGCGGCCCGCGAGGGCTGACGTCGTTCCGGAGGGCGGGCGGCGGCCCGCCGTGCTCAGCGTCCCGCGCCGCCCGGCGTCCTCACCAGGGCCGACCGGCCCCGACCCGTGGCCCTCGCGTCCCTCGGTGGCGGCGCGGGCAGGGGACTGGGCGGGCGCCGTACTTCCAATGGCGGTCAGGGCCCGTTCGTTTCCGAGCCACCGGCACCCTTCCTGCCTCGACGCCACCCTGCGCCGGGAGACGGCGCGTCGGCACTTGGTGGCGCCCCCGGTCCCAGTCGCACCGTGTGCCGGGAGACGGCGCCGCCGTACCGACGCCGGGCGTCGGTGCGGGCCCCGCCCACCCGCACCGACTCCGCCCCCCCCCAGGCGCAGGGCCGACCGGCCCAGGAGAGGGACCTCCGGCCCCTGCACCCGGTTCCGTTACCGCCGCCAAGCTGGACCCGCACCCACCGACGTCGGCTCGCCCTCAGGAGGCACACCGTGTCCCGCACCCCCACCGCCGGCCCGGACGGCTCCTCGGAGAGCCGGGCCGGCGACGCGTGGCCGGCCGGCCCCAGGGGAATGCGGTCCGCCGTTACCGCGTACCGGCCCGTCGAACTCCTGCACGGCTGATCCGGGTGAGGGGAGGCACCATGGAAGCGGCGGCCCTACCGGCCGGGCACGGCACCCGGCTCCGCCATGCGGACGGCCGGCGGCCCGCCCCTGCCGGTGCGGGCGGCGCGGGCACCCGGGTGGTCTCCGTTTCACGCACCCCGGCCCCGGTCAACCCATTCCCTCAGGACGCGCGGCGGTCCCGGACCGTCCCCGGACGCCCGGAAGGAGGGTGAGGTCATGGAGCTGCCCCTCGTCGTGGGCGCGGACGGGTCCGAGCCCAGCCCGCGCGCCGTGGACCGGGCGACGGAGAAGGCAACGCTGCACGGGGTACCGCTGCGGCTCACGTACGCCTCCTTGTGCTCGCTGCGGAAGCACGACGAAGGGCCCGCCCTGGCCCCCGGCCTCGGCAGGTCCGTGGCACAGGTGCGGGCCGACGACATCGTCCACGCCGCCGCCCGGCGCGCCCACCGGCCCGGCACGGCGACGGACCACCCCGCCGTGCGGCCGCACCGGCGCACCGCCGAGGGGTCCGCGCCCCAAGTACTGCTCGACGCCTCCGCCCCGGCCGACCTGCCGGTCGTCGGCGCGCGGCGCCGCCACGGGCACGTCGGGATGCGGCTCGGCCCCGTCAGGCACGGGGTGCTCCGGTGTCCCGTCGCCGTCGTACCCCACCGGGCGTGACGACGTGCCGGGGACGCGCGACCGCAGCCGCACCGGGGACGGGAACCGTCCCGCACAGCCGGCAACACCGGCCGGCCCGGATCCTCGATGCCGCGCGACGCCGTGGCACGGTCCGTTCCGGTCACGAAGCACGGTCTCGCCGTCAGCGGGCAGGCGCCCGACTGATGCTGGACGCACCACGGGGCGGCACCGTCGCCGTCCCGCCGGCCACGCCGCCTCGTCCGCCCCTGACCCACGGAGTCACGATGACCAAGGCCGAACGCCAGGAGAGCACCGTACTGACCGACGAGGAGGTACGCAGGCTGGACGCCCACTGGCGGGCGGCCAACTACCTCGCCGTGGGCCAGATCTACCTCCTGGCCAACCCCCTGCTGACCGAACCCCTCACCCCCGAGCACATCAAGCCGCGGCTGCTCGGCCACTGGGGCACCTCGCCCGGCCTCAACCTCGTGTACACCCACCTCAACCGGGTGATCAGGACGCGTGAGCTCGACGCGCTGTGCGTGTGGGGTCCGGGCCACGGCGGCCCCGCGGTGCTCGCGAACTCCTGGCTGGAGGGCAGCTACAGCGAGACCTATCCGGACGTCTCGCGGGACGCGGCCGGGATGGACCGGCTCTTCCGCCAGTTCTCCTTCCCCGGCGGGGTGCCGAGCCACGTCGCACCGGAGACCCCGGGATCGATCCACGAGGGCGGTGAGCTGGGCTACTCGCTCGCGCACGCCTACGGTGCCGCCCTGGACAACCCCGACCTGCTGGTCGCCTGCGTCATCGGCGACGGCGAGGCGGAGACCGGCCCGCTCGCCGCCTCCTGGCACTCCAACAAGTTCCTCGACCCGGTCCACGACGGCGCGGTCCTGCCGATCCTGCACCTCAACGGCTACAAGATCGCCAACCCGACCGTGCTGTCCCGCATCCCGGAGTCCGAACTCGACGAACTCCTGCGGGGCTACGGCCACGAACCGATCCACGTGACCAGCGACGACCCGCGCCAGGTCCACCGGGCCATGGCCGACGCCTTCGACCAGGCACTCGACCGCATCGCGCTGCTCCAGCGCACGGCCCGCGAGGACGGAGTGGCCGAACGGGCCCGCTGGCCCATGATCGTGCTGCGCACGCCGAAGGGCTGGACCGGTCCCGGCGAGGTGGACGGCCTGCCCGTCGAGGGCACCTGGCGCGCCCACCAGGTCCCGCTGCCCGGCGTGCGCGAGAACCCGGACCACCTGCGGCAGTTGGAGACCTGGCTGCGCTCCTACCGCCCCGAGGAGCTGTTCGACGCCGAGGGGCGGCCCGTCGCCGACGTCGTCGCCTGCGTCCCCGAGGGGACCCGCCGGCTCGGTGCCACACCGCACGCCAACGGCGGTCTCCTCCTGCGCGACCTGCCCATCGCCCCGCTCGACCGCTTCGCGGTGCCGGTCGACAAGCCCGGCGCCTCCCTGCACGAGCCCACCCGGGTCCTCGGCGACCTGCTCGAACAGGTCATGCGGGACACCGGCGCCCGCCGCGACTTCCGTCTCGTGGGCCCCGACGAGACCGCCTCCAACCGGCTCCAGGCCGTCTTCGACGCCAGCGGCAAGGCATGGCAGGCGCAGACCCTCCAGGTGGACGAACACCTGGACCACCACGGGCGGGTGATGGAGATCCTCTCCGAACACCTCTGCCAGGGCTGGCTGGAGGGATACCTGCTGACCGGCCGGCACGGGCTGTTCTCCTGCTACGAGGCGTTCGTGCACATCGTGGACTCCATGGTCAACCAGCACATCAAGTGGCTGAAGACCTCGCGCGAGCTGCCGTGGCGCGCGCCGATCGCCTCGCTCAACTACCTGCTGACCTCCCACGTGTGGCGCCAGGACCACAACGGGTTCTCGCACCAGGACCCGGGGTTCGTGGACCACGTGCTGAACAAGAGCCCCGACGTGGTCCGCGTCTACCTGCCGCCGGACGCCAACACCCTGCTGTCCGTGGCGGACCACGCCCTGCGCAGCCGCGACTACGTCAACGTCATCGTGGCGGGCAAGCAGCCCTGCTTCGACTGGCTGTCCATGGACCAGGCCCGCGCCCACTGCGCGCGCGGCGCCGGGACCTGGGAGTGGGCGGGTTCCGCGGGCGCCGACCGCGAACCGGACGTCGTCCTCGCCTGCGCGGGCGACGTACCGACCCAGGAGGTCCTGGCCGCGTCGGACCTGCTGCGCCGGCATCTGCCCGACCTCGCCGTCCGCGTGGTCAACGTCGTCGACATGACCCGGCTGATGCCGCGGGAGGAACACCCGCACGGCATGAGCGACTTCGAGTACGACGGGCTGTTCACCAAGGACAAGCCGGTCGTCTTCGCCTACCACGGCTATCCGTGGCTCATCCACCGCCTCGCCTACCGCCGCACCGGGCACGCCAACCTGCATGTGCGCGGCTACAAGGAGATGGGCACCACGACGACACCGTTCGACATGGTCGTCCGCAACGACCTCGACCGCTACCGGCTCGTCATGGACGTCATCGACCGCGTCCCCGGACTCGCGGTGCGCGCCGCCGGCGTACGCCAGCGGATGGCCGACGCCCGCACCCGGCACCACGCCTGGATCCGCGAGTACGGCACCGACCTGCCCGAGGTCGCCGACTGGACCTGGAACGCCTGACACACGACCGGCTCTCTTGGGACCGCCGCCCGCTGTACTGCCGTACCGGCACCTCCGGGCACCGATCGCCGTCTCCGGGGCAGGCAGGACGCCGACCAGGAGCACTCGGGGCCCCAGGACTCCGACCAGGAGCCCTCCGGGGCCCCTGGCGGACGAACGGTCCGTGGCCCGTGGCACCGGGGGAGTTCCGTACGTCGCCCCTGCCGGAGGGCTGACGCCTCACCCCGGGACCACGGCCACCGGGCACGCGGCGTGCTCCAGCACGGCGTGCCGCACCGCCCCCAGGGAGCCGCGCCCGCGGCCCACCACCAGGAGCCGCGCGGCGGCCGAGGCGTGCGTCAGAGCCGCCGCCGGACTCTTCAGGACGACGTCCGGCTGCACGCGTACGCGTGGATGCCTCTCCCGCCACGGCCGCAGCGCGTCCGACAGCACCTGGACCTCCTGGTCCTCCCAGGCGCCGCGGTCCTCCTCCGGCACGGCGTACGGCATCCAGCGCGCGGCGGGCGAGGGCAGGCGCCACGCGTGCACCACCCGCAGGCGGATCCTGTGGCGCTCCGCCGCCCGGAAGGCGAACTCCGCCGCGGCACCCGCCGGGTCCCGGGCGTCGAACCCGCACACCACCTGGTCGCGGCGGTGGGCGCCATGGGCGCGGCCGGTGCCGTCCGGCACGAGGGCGACCGGTCCGTCGGCCGACGCGGCGACGTCGTGCGCCACCGAGCCGACGGCCGGTCCGCCGGGACCGCCCGCGCCCCGCGTCCCGAGCACCAGGAGACCGGCCCCGGCGGCGAGCGAGAGCAGCGCCGGGACGACCGGGCCGGTGCGGCTCACGTCCTCCACGCGCAGCCCCGGGTGGAGCTCCGCGAGCAGCCTCGCCCACGGGGCCGCGCCGGGTTCGAGCCGGTAGGGCCAGGTCGTCAGCTGCTCCCCGTCGGGTACCGGCGAGACGTGCGCGACCTGGAGGGGCCACCCGCCGCGCAGGGCCTCGCCGGCCGCCCAGTCGGCCGCGATCCGGCTGCCCGCGGAACCGTCGACACCGACAACGATCGCTTGTCCCATGGCACTTCATCCTCCGGCCGTACGGACGTCCCGGCCGCCCAGGGTCCT
Organism: Streptomyces sp. NPDC054842; assembly: GCF_053611025.1. Classification (NCBI taxonomy): domain Bacteria; kingdom Bacillati; phylum Actinomycetota; class Actinomycetes; order Kitasatosporales; family Streptomycetaceae; genus Streptomyces; species Streptomyces sp. NPDC054842. The sequence continues at coordinate 47,614 of NZ_JBSGZN010000039.1, read as the reverse complement.
CCCGGGGGCCGCCGGTATCCATGGGCCGGACGGACCCGGTACCGGCCGGACGGTCCACGGACAGGACGCTGCGGCCGACCCACGGACATGACGCAGCGTCGCTCCGGAGGTGGCACCGGTCGCCGGGCCGATGACTTTCCGGCCGCCGCGGAGTCGTACGAGGGAAGGCAGTCGCACGAGAAGTCACTACGGAAGGGGTCGCTCATGGCCTTCACACACGTTCTCGCGGTCGCCCCGGTGCGGGACATCGAGGCCGCGGTGGCCTGGTACGAGCGGCTCCTGGGCCGCCCCGCCGACACCCGGCCGATGGAAGGACTCGCCGACTGGCACATCAACGCGACGGCCTGGGTCCAGGTCTTCCGGTCACCCGAGCACGCCGGCGGAGCACTGCTCAACCTCGTGGTCGACGACCTGGACGCGGCGCTGGTGGAACTCGCCGGACGAGGGATCACGGCCGGGGACGTCCAGCCGGGCGGACAGCGGGTACGGTTCGCCGCCGTCCACGACCCCGACGGCAACCGCGTCACGCTGATCGAGAACCCCGTGGCGTAGCCCGTGAGCCCGGATGGGGACGCGGCGCGGCGCCTAATGTGGCGCGCATGGGTGACAGCCGACCGACCTCGCACTTCCACGCCGGGAACTTCGACAACGCCGCGGTGGCCCGACTGGTCGCCGCACTGGACAGCCAGGACGCCGCCGACGGGGTGCGCCGGCTGCGCGCCTGGGCGCACGAGGCCGTGTCGCCACGACCCGGCGAGCGGGCCCTGGACGTCGGCTGCGGCACCGGATCGCAGACCCGGGCGCTGGCCGCGGCGGTCACCGCGGACGGCGACGCGCTCGGCATCGAGCCGAACCCCGGGCTGCGTACCGTCGCCGAACAGCGGGCGGCCGCCGCCGCCAGCACGGCCCGCTTCGCCGACGGCGACGCGTGCGCCCTCCCCCTGGCCGACGCGTCGGTGGACGTCGTGTGGTGCGAGCGCGTGCTCCAGCATCTGGCGGAGCCCCAGCGAGCGGTCGACGAGTTCGCCCGCGTCCTGCGGCCCGGGGGCCGGGTCGTGCTGCTGGACACCGACTGGGCGACGACGATCCTGCACCCCGGGGACCCCGCGACCGTCGCCGCGCTGACCTCCGGAGCGATCGCGGCGGCGGCCGGTCCGTACGCCGGACGGCTGCTCCTCGGCCAGCTCGCGGCCGCCGGTCTGGTGATCGACGACCGCGGTTCGCAGGCGCTGCTCCAGGACCACAGGACGGTGACGTGGCCGCTGATCCGGATGCTGGCGGAGTCGGCCGTGCGCCGCGAGCTGATCACGGGCGACCAGCGGGACCGGCTGTACGCCGACCTCACCGAGGCCGCCGAGCGGGGCGCCCTGCACATGTCCGTGACGATGTTCGGGGTCGCCGCCCACCGCCCCGGGTGATCCGGGGGGCACGGGACGTCACCCGGGCGGGGGCGGGAGGCGGGAAGCGGGAAACGGGAAACGGACCGGCCCGGCATTCGCCGGTCCGGCTGTTCCCGGGCGTCACCGGTCCGGGGTCTCGGGAGAGCCGGTTCACCGTCCGGGGCCCTTCAGGCCGATCCGGTCGTCACTGGTCCAGGCCCTGGGGTGAGCCGGTTTTCACTGATCCGGGGCTCAGGCCGAGCCGGTTTTCGCTGGCCCGGAGCCTGGGCCGAGCCCCTCGTCACTGATCCGGGGTCTCGGGTGAGCCGGCGCGCCACCGGACCTCCGCCTCGACCTCCGTACGCTCCCGGCCCGTGCTCTTCGCGAAGTCGGCCAACGCGGCGTGCACGTCCCGGGTGAGGTCGCGCCAGGCGCGCCAGGCCGTCTCGTACGTCTCCGTCTGCAGAGGCGTCCAGCCTCCCTGCTGCGTCGGCGGCCCGAACCTGTCCCGCAGCTCCAGGACTTTCGCGTGCGCCTCGTCGGCTACCTGCTGCTTGACGACCAGTTCGTCGAAGGTGTCTGCCACAGCGACGGATCTTAGGCGGGCGATCGCGAAGCCCTGCCGCGACACGTGGTGTGTCCGCCGGGGTGTCACCACGGTGCGGGCGCGGCACCTCACGACAGGCCACCCGGCAGGCGGGCCCGCGCGGCCCGGCGCTAAGGAGCCCCGGGCCGGTGCGGTGGTCGGCGGCCCGAGGCGGTTCACCCGGCGTCCGGCGGATCGCGGCGCGGGTCAGGAGTCCTTGCCGCGCCCGGAGAGGGCGTCACGCATCCGGTCGACGAGCCCGGCGCCCGGCGCGAGGAGCTTGTTGGCCGGCGGCTTGTCGGGGGCGGAGGGGTGGGGGCGGGTCGGCGCGGTCTTCTTGGCCTGCCGGACCTTGTCGCCCAGCTCGTCCAGTGCTTCCTGCGAACAGGACTCGCGCAGACGGGGGAACAGGTTGTTCTCCTCGTCCGCGACATGCGTCCTGATCTCCGTCATCAGCCGGCTCATCAGCCGGTCGAACTCGGGGTCGTCCGCCTGGCAGCCCTCCAGGTCCTTCATGGTGCGCTCCGCGACCGCGTGGTCCTCCAGCTCCCGGTCGGCGAGGGTGTCGCCGCCCGGGACATGCCGGCGGACCGCCGGGTAGAGGTAGGCCTCCTCGGCCACCGAGTGCCGGACCAGTTCCATCGTCACCTGGTCCGCGTACTGCTTGCGCTGCGGGTCGCCGGACGGCAGTTCCTCGATGTTCGTGAACAGTTCCTCGACCTCCTCGTGGTCCGTGGTCAGTTCCCTGATGACGTCTCCGCCGTGGCCCATCGTGTCGCTCCTTCGTGCGGTCTCGCGGCTTGCCGGTGTCCCGGGGCCCGTCCGGACGCAAGTGAAGCCCCATCCCCGGCCGGGTCCGGCGTATTGCCGCACCCGAGGGCGTGGCGGGCGCGCGGGTGTGGCCGAGGCCACCACCCGCACGTGGCCTGGGTCATGTGCCGCCGCGAGGTCGAGGGCTAGCGTGTCCGGTCACGCTCCCCAGGACGTCGGACGGATCCGCAGTGCACGCAGACCTCTCCCCGCTCATAGCGGCGACCACCCAGTGGCTCACGCGTGCCTATCCGGCGGGCGGCGGCGCGCTCGACACCGCGCTCGGCGAGGTTCAGGCCCGGCAGGCGGTGACGGTCGCGGCGTGGCTGCGCTACCCGACCCTGATGGACGCCGCCCTGGTGGGCGTGGCGGGCCCCGGCGGCTCCGGGCGGCTCGACGGCGTCGCCGGCAACGAGACGGCCGCGTACGACACCGGGGACGACGGCGACGGGGCGGACGCCCACGCGTGGCGCACCTGGGTGGACGAGGTGGTGGCGAGCTGGGCGGCGAGCCTGCTCCGCGACCCCGGCCTCGCCGAGCTCGCGGTGGAGGCGCTGACCGGGGTCGAGCACCTGGGCGGGACGCCGGTCGAGTTCCGGCGCCTGGTCGCCCCGGACGAGCGGGACGTCAGGGCGGCGCCGCTGCTCCGGCACCCGGACCTGCTCGCCCCCGTGGCGGACCTGCACCGCGCCGGCCTCTTCGACCGACTCCGGCCCGGCCGGGCCGTGACCTCCTCCTAGCGGCGGGCCGGTGCCCGCACGCCCTCCGGTGACAGCTCCGCCCCGCCGGGAGGCCCACTTCGTGCGGGCTCACGCATGGGGCGCGGACAAAAGGGAAACCCGGGGCGCATGGCGACGACAAAGCGTTACGCGGTGGCGGCTTCCGGGCGGTGGGTGGACGAGGAGGGCCGGCGGCTGCCGGCGGGCGAGGTGCACGCCTGGGAGCAAGGTCTGAACCAGACGGTGTGCGGTCTGTCCCTCAGCCGCTCGCAGCTCGGCCGCTTCGCCCACATCGCCTGGACCGACACCTTCCCCGAGTCGGGCGGGGCGGCGGACCGCGTCAAGCGGCTGTGCCCGCGCTGCGCGGCCGTGGCCGGACGCCGGGGCGGCCTCGCCCGGACCCCGTGGCAGCGCGTCAACCCCCGGCCCTGACGGCACCGCGGCAGCAGGGCGGCACGGAGGCCGTGCCGACCGAGTCCCGCCCCGGGCCGCCCGGCACAGGGCGGACCCGGGGAAGCGTGCCCTCGGTGTGCCTCAGACGCCGGCCGCCGTCCCGTCCGCGGCGAGGAGGGCGCGCTCGGTGATCAGGGCGGTGGAGCCGGGACCCGTGCAGGCGTACGCGCCCGCCACCGCGCCCAGCCGCGCGCAGGCGAGCACGTCCCGGCCGCCGAGCAGGCCGTAGAGGAAGCCGCTCGCGTACGCGTCTCCCGCGCCGTTGGTGTCCACCACCGGCGCCGGCGGGGCGACCGCCGCCACGTGGTGCGGGGTGGGCCCTCCGTCCCGTGTCAGGACGTAGGAGCCGTCCGCCCCGGCGGTCGCGACGACGGTGTGGGCGCGGCCCGAGCGGAGGATCTCCCGCATGAGGGCCGGGGTGCCCTCACCCGCGCCCGCCGCGCTGAGGAACACGAGGTCGGAGCGGAGGGCGAACTCCCGGTGGTGCTCGGCCAGTCCGTCCCAGTCGTGCAGGTCGGTGGAGACGGGGACGCCGAGGTCCTCGATGTCGTCGTACAGGAAGCGCGTGAAGTTCGTGATCGACAGGTGGACGTGCCGGGCCTTCCGCAGCCGGGGGAGGTACAGGTCCCGGGGCATCCGCAGGTCGTCGGGGTCGCGGGAGTCGTAGAACGACATGCGCCGGCCGGTGGCGTCGACCAGGTTCACCGCGCGGCGTGTGCCCGCGGGTGAGATGAGCGGGACGAAGTCGACGTCGCCCTCGGCCAGCCGCTCACGCACCCGTGCGCCGATCCAGTCGTCGCCGACGCAGTCCAGGAGCGTCACCCTCAGGCCGAGCGCCCGGGTGCCCAGGGCGACGTTGCCTCCCGTGTGGCCGGGCCACTCCTCGATCGGGCCGACGTGGACCGAGTCGGCGAGCGGCACCGGCAGGGAGTCGACGCGGACGATGGTGTCCACCCCGCTGCCGCCGACCACCAACACGTCGTTTTCCGCCTGCTGTTGTGTCACCGTTCCGCCTCTCCGCTCCCGCCGGTCCCAGTATGGCGGGGGCCGGGGTGCCGAGCCGGGTGGGCCTGGCGGGAGGTCCGGTCACGCAGGGGCGGAGGGGCCGCGTGGATGCCGGTGCGACCGCCCGCCGCCCGTGAACGGGCATTCACGCCGTGTACATGCCCGATTCGCGCGAGTGACGCCCGGGGGTCGCCGCCCGCTTCCAAGATCGCGGGGTCGAGTGTCCTCGACTGTCATGCTCTTGACGATAGGGAGTTGTCGCGTGACCAGGTCCCGGCCCATCCGTCCGGTCTTCCTCGTCCTGTCCACCGTGTGCGTCGCCTTCGGCGCGACGCTGCCCGCGCAGGCGGACGACGAGGCGCTGCGCGCGATCACGCCCCGGGCGGAGACGGCCGCGCTGTACGACGACGAGGCGGGCGGCGACGCCAACGCCGACGACCCCGCCATCTGGCGCAACAACGCCCAGCCGGGCCGCAGCCTGGTGATCGCGACCGCCAAGCAGGGCGGCCTGCGCGTGTACGACCTCGACGCCCGCACCGTGCAGTCCGTCCCCGCGCCGTCGTCCCCGTCGCCCGACGACGCCCCGGGACGCTTCAACAACGTCGACGTCGTCAACGGTCTGAAGCTGTCCTCCGGGCGCGCCGACCTCGCCGTCACCAGCGACCGCGGAAACGACCGGCTGCGCTTCTACCGCATCGACCGCGACGCCCCCGGCGGCCCGCTCAAGGACGTCACCGACCCCGCCGCCCCGCCGGTCTTCTCCGCGGACCAGGCGGAGATCAACGACCAGCGCACCGCGTACGGCCTCGCCACCTGGACCGACCGCGCGACGGGGAAGTCCTACGCCCTCGTCAGCCGCCGCGAGCGCACCACCGTCGCCCTGCTCGAACTGCTCCCGAAGAGCGGCGGCACGGTCGGCTACCGCAAGGTGCGCAGCCTCGACCTGCCCTCGTCCTTCCGGCTGCCGGACGGCAGGTCCTGGTCGCCGTGCGCGGAGCCGGGCGAACTGCCCCAGGTCGAGGGCATGGTCGTCGACCCGGCCGACGGCGTGCTGTACGCGGGGCAGGAGGACGTCGGCATCTGGCGCCTGCCCGCCGACCTCACCGGCACCCCGGTCCTCGTGGAGAAGGTCCGCGAGTACGGCATCCCCGGCACCTACGACGAGGCCACCGAGGAGTGCGCCGCGGGCACCGACCCCGGCTACGGCGGCACGCGGCTGACCGCCGACGTCGAGGGACTGACGCTGCTGACCGAGTCCGACGGCGACGGCTACCTCCTCGCCTCCAGCCAGGGCGACAACACCTTCGCCGCCTACGACCGCGAGGTGGAGGACGCCAACGAGTACGAGGGCGGCTTCCGGGTCGCCGCCTCGGCGCGGCTCGACGGCTCCGAGCAGTGCGACGGCGCCGCCGTGCTCAACGCCCCTCTCGGCTCGGCGTACCCGAACGGCCTGCTGGTCGTCCAGGACGGCGAGGAGACCCCCGCCGACGGCGAACGCGAGTCGACCAACTTCAAGTTCGTCGACCTCGCGAAGGTCAAGGACGCCCTCGACGACTGACCCGGCGGCCAGAACCCGCCGTTGAGGCGGGGGGTGTCGCGGGGTCCGGTGGGACGCCAGTACGCGCGCACAGCCGTGGGCCTGCCGCCGGGCCCGCGCCCGGCGCCGGCTCACTCCCGCCCCGTGCGCCCGCGCTCCGCGCCCGAACGCACCGAAACCGGCTCGGGCCGGCCGGACACACCCTGCCGACGGCCGGTCCGGTCAGCGCGGCGGGCTCCCGGCCCGTCCTCCGTCAGAGCGCCCGGCCGGAGCGCGCCGCCCAGCGCCCGCCGTGACGGCCGACGTCGATCGGCCGGCCGAAGCAGGCCGTCAGCCGCTCGCCGGTCAGCACCTCCTCGACCGGTCCCACGGCCTGGACCCGTCCCTCGCGGAGCAGCAGGGCGTGCCCGATCGCTGGGGACAGCTCCTCCAGGTGGTGGGTGACGGTGATCGTGGCCAACTCCGGCCGCCCGTCGGCCAGTCGGTGCAGCGAGTCGATCAGGTCCTCGCGCGAGGGCAGGTCGAGCGCGTTGAACGGCTCGTCGAGCAGCAGCAGCGCCGGATCGGCCATGAGCGCACGGGCGATGAGGATCCGGGCCCGCTGACCTCCCGAGCACACGCCGTACGGCCGGTCGGCGAGCTCCTTGATCTCCAGTTCGGCGAGCAGCGCGTGCGCCCGGTCCCGCACCTCGGCGTCGTAGGTCCGCCACAGCGGCTGCACCGTGCCGCTGTGCCCCGTGAGCACGACGGTGAGCCCGGTGGCGTCCTGCGGTACGCGCTGCGCCGAGGACACCAGACCGATACGGGCGCGCAGTTCGCGCACGTCGACCCGGCCGAGCCGGTGTCCCAGCACTTCGACCGTGCCGGTGGTGGGGTGCGCCAGGGCGCCGATCAGCCGCAGCAGGGTGGTCTTGCCGGCCCCGTTGCCCCCGAGCAGCGCCCAGTGCTCCCCGGAACGCACCCGCCAGTCGACGCCGTCGAGGATCACCTGGCCCGTGGTGTGCCGCCGTACGCTCACTCCGTCGAGGGCGGCCACGATCCGTCCGCTGTCCGTCGCCCGCGCACTCACCCGTCCGGCCTCCCGCGTCGTGACCCCTGCGACGGCCGGCGCTCACCGCGAGCGGAAGCCGTACGGGTGGGAACCCGCGCGCCAGAGGGTAGCTGTGTTCTGCACGCACTTGTCGGAGCGTCCGCACCTCGGGACGTGGGCCGGGGCCCGTGACGACGGGCGGTACGGCGGGCGCGCCCCGCCGCCCGTCGCTACGATGGAAGTGATCTTCGCGCGCCTTCCCGGCCTGCGGACGAGGGGGGCCACCGGAGTCAGGAGGCCGCCGTGGGCACGGTCGCGGTGAAGTCCGCGCAACTGGCGGGAGGGCCGCTGCTGCCGTACGCCGAGGCGGGAGGCCCGGAGGGGGTTCCCGTCGTCCTGGTGCACGGCGTCGGGGACTCGTGGTGGACGTTCGAGCCCCTGCTCAGACAGCTCCCGGCCGCTGTGCACGCCTTCGCGCCCACGCAGCGCGGGCACGGCGACGCCGAGCGCCCCGAGGAGGGGTACCGCCCGGAGGACTTCGCCCGGGACCTGGTCGGCTTCCTCGACGCCGTGGGCGTCCGGCGCGCCGTCCTCGCCGGGGCGTCGAGCGGCGGCGTATCCGCGCGGATCGTCGCGGGCAGCCACCCGGACCGGGTCGCGGGCCTCGTCCTGATGGGCGTACCCGCCACCCTCGACGACAAGCCGGGCGCCGCCGCGCTCTGGGAGACCGTCCGGGACCTGCGCGACCCCGTCCCGCGCGACTTCGCCGAGAAGCTCCTCGACGGCCTCGTGGACGGCCCGGTCGGACGCGGGCTGAGGGCGACGATGATCGAGGAGAGCCTCAAGCCGCCCGCGCGCGTCTGGCGCGAGACGCTGCGGGGCCTGCTGGAGACGGACCTGGCGGCGACGCTGCGCGGCATCCTCGTACCGACCCTGCTGCTCTGGGGCGAGCGGGACGCCGTGCTGCCGCGCGCCGACCAGCAGCTGATCCTCGACACGATTCCCGGCTCGGCCCTCACCGTCCACGAAGACGCCGGCCACCTCCTGTACTGGGAGCGGCCCGAGCTGGTCGCCCGGGACCTCGCCGCCTTCGCCACGCGGGTCCTGCCACCGCATCAGGAGAACTCCCCGAGGGGCGGGACGGCACCCGGCGGCGCCGGGACCTGCGGATGACGTCCTGATCACGGCGACGTCTAATGAACGAGTCCGACATGTCGCCCAGGGGAGCAGCCCATGCCGTCCAGCCGCACCACTCCCGGCCAAGGACAGGCACGGGCCGGGAAACTGCGCAGGCTGGGGGAGTGGTGCGCCCGGCACTTCGCCGTCGTCATCGTCGCCTGGCTGGTCGCGATCGTCGCCCTCCAGGTCCTGGACCGCTCGTTCGGCGGCGAGTACTCGGACAACTTCTCGCTGTCCGGCGTCCAGTCGCAGAAGGGCCTCGACGTCCTCCAGAAGCACGATCCGGCGGCCGGGGGCTACAGCAGCCAGATCGTCCTGAACGACGCCAAGACGCCCCTGACCTCGTTCGGTTCGCAGATGAGCCAGACCGTCACCGACCTGGGGAAGCTGCCGCACGTGCTGTCGGCGCAGAACCCGCTCCCGCCGCCCGGCTCCACCCCGCCCGCGTCCCAGCAGAACGTCGGCCCGCTGTCCGGCGACGCGAAGACGGCCTACATCACCGTCCGGTTCGACGTGCAGCCGTCGACGCTCGGGGACTCCTACCTCGACGGTGTCGACAAAGCCGTGCAGCCCCTGCGCGCGGCCGGCGTCGGCGTGGACTACGGCGGTCCGCTCGGTGAACTGGCCAGGCCGGCCGCGGACGACCGCGTCAGCGAGCTGATCGGCTTCGCGGTGGCCATCGTCGTCCTGCTGGTCGGTTTCGGCAGTGTGCTGGCCGCGGGCATCCCGCTGCTGACCGCCCTCATCAGCGTCGTCGGCGGCCTGGCCTGCCTGGGACTGCTGGCCGCCGCCTTCACCTTCGCCACCGTGTCACCGACGCTCGCCACCATGATCGGACTGGGCGTCGGCATCGACTACGCCCTCTTCCTGATCACCCGTCACCGGCAGCACCTCATCGACGGCGCCGACCCGGTGCGGGCGGCCGGACGGGCCACCGCCACCAGCGGGCGGGCCGTGCTCGTCTCCGGCTGCACCGTGATCATCGCCCTCGCCGGACTGTCCGTCTCCGGGGTCGGCTTCATCGCCAAACTGGGCGTGGCCGCGGCGGTCACCGTCGTCTCGGCGGTCCTCGGCGCCCTCACCCTGGTACCGGCCCTGCTCGGACTCATCGGCCGACGCATCGACCGCTACCGGGTGCGCCGTCCCGTCGCGGAGACCGACGCGCCCGCCGGCGAACCGGCCCACGGCACCTGGCACCGCTACGCGCAGCGGGTGCAGCGGCGCCCCTGGTGGTTCCTCGCGGGCGGCACCGCCGTGGTCCTGCTGCTCGCCGTCCCGGTGCTGTCCATCCAGCTCGGGCACATCGGCGACGGCGCGGATCCGAAGTCGTTCACCGACCGGCGCGCCTTCGACACGATGTCGCGGGCCTTCGGACCCGGGTCGAACGGCCCGCTCACCGTCGTCATCGACCAGACCGGTGTGCCCTCCGACCAGCGGTCCACCCTGGCCTCACAGGCGCAGAAGTCGCTCACCGGCGTACCGGGCGCGGCCACCACCACACCGCTGACCGCCACCAAGGACGGGGACGTGCTCGTGGGCACCGTCTACTCCAAGGAGGCCCCGCAGAGCTCGGTGACCACCGACCTGACGAACCGCCTGGTCGACGAGACCCTGCCGCAGGCCGTGTCCGGCACCGCCGCCAAGGGCTACGTCACCGGAACCACGGCCGCCCAGGTCGACTTCCGCGACATCGTCTCCAGCCGTCTGCCGCTGATCATCGCGGTGGTCGTCGCGCTCGCCTTCCTCGTCATCCTCATCGTCTTCCGGGGGCTCCTCGTCGCGCTCAAGGCGGCGGTCCTGAACGTGCTCTCCATCGCCGCCTCCTACGGCGTGGTCGTCGCCGTCTTCCAGTGGGGCTGGGGCGGGCCCGCACTGGGCGTGTCGGGCAAGGTGCCCATCGAGAGCTACGTGCCGATGATGATGTTCGCGATCATCTTCGGACTGAGCATGGACTACGAGATCTTCCTGCTGTCGCGCGTCCACGAGATCTGGCTGCGCACCGGCGACGCGGGGGCGAGCGTGGCCCACGCCCTGGAGATCACCGCCCGCGTCATCACGTGCGCGGCCCTGATCATGGTGAGCGTGTTCGCCGCGTTCATCGTGAGCGACAACATCGTGGTCAAGATGCTCGGTCTCGGCCTCGCCGTGAGCGTGCTGATCGACGCGACCGTCGTACGGCTGCTCCTGGTGCCCGCCGTGATGACGCTCCTGGGCCCGCGCGCCTGGTGGACACCGCGATGGCTCGACCGGGCCCTGCCCCACCTCGACCCCGAGGGCGAGCACGGCTGACCGGACGGCCGGCGGGACGCCTTCCCGCCGGCCGCCACGCGGCCCGGCTACGGGCACCACACGCAAAGAGGCCCCACCGTCGGACGGTGGGGCCTCTTCTCTGCGCGGGGAACGTCACCAGCGGTACCAGCGGCCGCGTCGGCCGCCGCTCGCCCCCGGCCGGATCACGAAGCCCAGCAGCCAGACCACGAGCACGATGACCGCGATCCACCACAGCGCCTTCAGGGCGAACCCCGCGCCGAAGAGCAGCAGGGCCAGAAGCAGTACGAGAAGCAGGGGAACCATATCTATCGACCTCCGCCACTCCTGGTGCCCCACGATCACCGGAACACGCCTCTGACGTGCGTGTTTGTCTCTGGCGATGGCGGGCACACGCCCCCGCTCCCGCGGTGCGGGGCCTCGGTCCCGGCCCCGGACGCGGTCCCTGCGATGATCGACCGCGGTGCATGTCCGCAGCCGTTCGCGACCGTCGGACGAGGCCCGCCCGTGCCGTCCCGCGACGGGAAAGCGGCCCCGTCCCGTGAGGAGACCCTGGTGACGTACGACGTCGGCGCCCTGCGCGCCCGATTCCCCGCCCTGCGCGCCGGAACCGCGCACTTCGACGGGCCGGGCGGCACGCAGACGCCGCAACCGGTGATGGCCGCCATCGTGGACGCGCTCGCCGGTCCCCTGTCGATCCGCGGGGCGACCGTCCCCGGCGAGATGAACGCGGAGACCGCCGTCCGGGAGTTCCGGCAGGCCATGGCCGACCTGTTGGGCGCCGAGGCGTCGGGCGTCGTCTTCGGGCGCAGCGCCACGCAGCTGACGTACGACTTCGCCCGGACGCTGGCCGCGACGTGGGAGCCGGGCGACGAGGTCGTGGTCAGCCGGCTGGACCACGACGCCAACATCCGCCCGTGGGTGCAGGCCGCCGAACGCGCCGGCGCCGTGGTGCGCTGGGCGGACTTCGACCCCGACACCGGCGAACTGCCGGCCTCCGCCGTGGGCGAGCTGCTCGGCGAGCGGACCCGGCTGGTGGCGGTCACCGCCGCGTCCAACCTCATCGGCACGCGTCCGCCCGTCGCGGAGATCGCCCGCCTGGTCCACCAGGCCGGCGCGCTCCTCTGGGTCGACGGGGTCCACTACGCGGCCCACGACTTCGTGGACGTCGAGAGACTCGGCGCTGACTATTTCGTCTGCTCGCCCTACAAGTTCTTCGGCCCGCACCACGGAGTCCTGGCGGCGCGGCCCGACCTGCTGGAGACCCTGCGCCCGGACAAGCTGCTGCCGTCCACGGACGCGGTCCCCGAGCGCTTCGAACTCGGCACCCTGCCCTACGAGATGCTGGCCGGTACCCGGGCCGCCGTCGACTTCCTCGCGGACCTCGCCCCCGGGGCCGCGGAGGAGGGCGGCCGGCGGGAGCGCCTGCGCGCCGCCTTCGCCGCCGTCGACCACCACGAGACGGGGCTGCGCGAGCGGCTGGAGAGCGGCCTCTCCCGGCTGGACGGCATCACCCTGTACTCCAGGGCCGCCGACCGTACGCCAACGCTGCTCGTCACCTTCGAGGACCGCCCCGCCGTCGACGCGTACCACTTCCTCGGCGGCCTCGGCGTGCACGCGCCCGCCGGGTCCTTCTACGCGCTGGAGGCCTCCCGTCACCTGGGCCTGGGCGAGACCGGCGGCCTGCGCCTGGGCCTCTCGCCGTACAACGACACGAGCGACGTCGACCGGCTCCTGGAAGGGCTGGCGGACTTCCTGAAGTCGTGACGGCCGCGGACGCCCCCAGCCGGTAAAAGGGGGTACTAGCCCTTGCAGGCGCACCCCCAGGAGGACGCGTGACCCTGCGCACGAGCGCGACACACATTCCGGCCTGGACGCGGGCCAGAGCGGTCTGGCCGACGGCCATGCGCCGGGTCCCGGCGGCGATGTGGAACGACAACGTCTCGGACTGGGCCGCGGCCCTGACGTACTACGCCGTCCTCGCGCTCGTGCCCGCCCTGCTGGTGACCGTCTCGCTCATCGGACTGGTCAGTCCCGATCTCACCGACCGGCTCATCGACCACGTCACGACCTGGGCGCCGGGCGAGTCCGGCGCCCAACTGCACAGCGCTCTGCGGGACATGGCGGACGAGCGCTCCGCGGCCCTGACGGTGGCCGTGGCCGGAGGCATCGCCTCGCTCTGGTCGGCCTCCAGCTACCTCGCCGTGTTCCGGCGCGCGCTGCACACGATGCACGGGATCCCCGACCGGCGTCCGCTCTGGCGCAAGGTGCCCCGGATCGTGCTCACCGCCCTGTCCCTGCTCGCCCTGCTGGTCGCGAGCGCGTTCGCCCTGGTGCTCACCGGACCGCTGGCCGAGGGTCTGAGTGAACGCAGCGGTACGGGCCGGACGGGGGAGGCCACCTGGTATCTGCTGCGGTGGCCCGCACTGGTGTGCCTGGTGGCGCTGCTGGTCGTCGTGCTGTTCCGCAGCGGGCCGCCGGTGGCGCGGCAGCGCCGGCACGCACTGCCCGGAGGCGTCGTGGCGGCGGTGCTGTGGCTGGTCGCCTCGGCCGGTTTCTCCCTCTACGCCTCCGGCATCGGCGACTACGGACGCCTCTACGGCTCCCTGGCGGGCGTCGTCGTCTTCCTCATCTGGCTGTGGGTGTCCCATCTGGCCCTGCTGGCCGGGGCGCAGTTCGCGGTCGAGGTCAGCCGCTTGTCCTAGTGCGGCGGCCGGTCCGCGGGGCGGCGCGCGTGGCGTGCCGCGGTCCGGCGCTGCGTCGGTCCGGCCGGTGCGACGGGCCCGCCCCGCGTCGGCGGGCCCCCGCGGGCACCGCACACCGGCGTCCGGTGACGGATGCCGCCCGCTCCCGCACGCGCGTCGGTCGCCGCCTCCGCGCACATCGGTCGCCCTGCTCCCTCCCGTGTCTCGCGTACGCCTCGCGACCCCGTGCGCCGGGGGCATATCCGCGTGATGTCCGGGTCCGGCATCACGGGGTCCGAACGGGCAGTGTCGGGCGCCGACTTGGGGGCATCCGGAGTTCACCACTTCGAAAAGGAGATCCAAATGCTCGGCATCGTGGCAGCGGTCCTGTTCTTCATCGCGTTCCTGATCAACGCGGCGGACATCTCGACGAACGACGTGTTCACCTCGACCAACTTCATGCTGATCGGGCTCACTCTGCTGGCCCTGCACGTCGCGGGGATCGGCAGCGGCTGGGCCGGCCGCAGACGGTGACTTGGCGCGGCGGCGGGGTGCGGCAGTAGGTCCGCGCCCCGCCGCTTCGCTGTGTGCGCCCCGGCTCCCGGGGCGGGCCCGGCTCCGGAAGGCGGGTCGTCCCGGGACGCCCTGGCCGTGACCGTGCTCACGTGGCCATCGGCCTCCCGTGGGGACCAGTCCGCGGATGCGACTTGCAGTTGCGCCGTCCGGCAGGAGATGGTTGTCGGACGGAAACAGTCGTCGTCGCCGGAAGGGCGGTGGGCTCGCGGACGCGCGCCTTCAATGTGGACACTCCCCAGCAGACCCCTGTCAGCTCGCGTGGCGCACTTCTGGGCGCGATGTGGGACGCCGCCCCCTGTCCCGTCGTCGTGGCGGACCCGGCGGGTGGTGTCCTCGACGTGAACGCCGCCGCGGCGGCACTGTTCCCGGACGCCGTGAGCGGGGCGTGGCTCCAGGACGTGGTCCCGGTCTGGATGGCGGACGCCCACGTCCGCGTCGGGAACCGGGCCGGGGGCGCGGACGCCCCCGGGGGACGGCCGCCCGCGCACGGCAGGGTCGGTGACCGCTCGTTCGAGGCGCATCCCACCCGCACCGGGAACGGCGACGTGGTGTGGTGGCTGGTCGACGACACGGACAGGCGGCTCGCCGAGGAGGCGCTCGCGACCGAACGCCGGCGCACCGCGGTGCTGGCCGGCGCCTCCAGCACGCTGCTGTCCTCGCTGAACGTCGAGCGCTGCATGGAGGCGACGGCGCGGATGGCCGCCGAGCACCTGGCGGACGCCGCCGTCATCGTCGCCCCCGCGCGCGGCCACCGGCTGCCGCTGACGTTCTGCGGTACCGGTGGTGAGGTCGAGCACAGGGTGGTGCAGGCGGACCCCGAGGAGGTTCCCGGGCTGAGCGACGCCCTGCGGGGGTTCCCACCCGTGCCGTCCCGGTGGATCGACCCCGCCGCCGTGCCCGAGTGGGCCGTCCCCGCGGACTTCACCGGCCCCGTAGGCTCCGCCGTGGTCACCCCGCTGCCCGGCCACGGAGTACCGGCCGGCGCGCTCGTCCTGCTCCGCTCCAGCGCGCAGACGGCCTTCACCGACAGCGAGGAGATCTTCGCCCGCCTCTTCGCGGCCCGGGCGGGTGCGGCGATGTCGGCCGCCCGCATGTACGCGGAGCAGGCGGCCATCACCGGCACCCTGATGCGCGAACTGCTGCCGCCGCGACTGCGGAACGTGCACGGCGTGGAGTTCGCCGGCGCCTACCGCCCCTCGGGGCAGTCCGAGCGCGTGGGCGGCGACTTCTACGACGTCCACCCCGGGGCCGACGAGGACCAGGAGTCCCTCGTGGTCCTCGGGGACGTGTGCGGCAAGGGCCTGGAGGCTGCGGTGCTCACCGGGAAGATCCGCAACACCGTGCAGGCGCTGCTCCCGCTCGCCGGTGACCACCAGCGACTCCTCGGGCTGCTCAACGGCGCGCTCATCAACTCGCACCACACCCGCTTCGCCACGCTGGCCCTGGCCTCGGTGGTCCGCCGCGGCGGCTCGGTCCACCTGAGGGTCACCAGCGCCGGACATCCGCCACCGCTGATCGTCCGGGCCGACGGCCGGGTCGAGACGGCCAACACCCGCGGGACGCTCGTCGGCGCCTTCCCGGACATCAGTTCCACCACCGCCGACGTGGAGCTGGCCCCCGGCGAGACCTGTCTGTTCTTCACCGACGGCATCACCGAGGCCAGGGGCGGACCGCTCGGCGACGAACTGTTCGGCGTCCAGCGGCTGACGACCGCGCTCACGCAGTGCGCGGCGATGCCCGCCGAGGCGCTGGTGGAGCACGTCCAGATGCTGGCCTCGCAGTGGGTCGGCCGCGGCGCCCACGACGACATGGCCGTGGTCGCGGTCACCGCGCCGCACCACGCGCACCTCAGCGCGGTGAACGGCCACACACGGGGCAGGTACACCGCATGACTGTCTCCTCCGTCCGCGCCACCGGCGACGCGGTCTTCGAGTCCGCCCGCGAACGCCTGTGGGCGGCGGTCCGCGACGGCGACGAGTTCGGTGCCTCCGCCGTGGTCTTCGACGCCCTCGACGCGTCGGCGGCGGATGCCGAATCGGTCCTGCTGGACCTGATCGCCCCGGTGCAGGCCAAGGTGGGTGCCGAGTGGGCCGCCAACCGGATCACCGTCGCCCAGGAACACGCGGCGACCGCGATCCACGACCGGGTCATCGCCGCGCTCGCCCATCACACCGGCCCCCGCCCGCAGCCGTCCGGCGCCCCGAACCGGCCCCGTGTCACCGTGGCCTGTGTGGACGGCGAGTGGCACGCGCTGCCCGCGAGGCTCCTCTCGGAGGTGCTGCGGCTCCGGGGATGGCAGGTGGACTTCCTCGGCGCCCAGGTGCCCACCCCGCACCTCATCGCGCACCTGCACCGGACCGGGCCCCACGCGGTCGCCCTCTCCTCGTCCATTCCCACGCACCTGCCGACGGCGCACACCGCCGTCACCGCCTGCCAGGCCGCAGGCGTCCCCGTCATGGTGGGCGGCGCCGCCTTCGGCCCCGACGGCCGCTACGCCCGCGCGGTGGGAGCCGATGCCTGGGCCCTCGACGCGCGGGAGGCCGCGGCGGCACTCGAACGCGGTCTCTCCCGGCCCGATCCGCTCGCCCTCCACCAGCCGGTGGACGCCCTGCCGCACCTGGCCGACCAGGAATACACCATGGTCGTACGGACCCGCCGGCACCTCGTGCGGGAGACGCTGACGCAGCTGGAGGAGCGGTTCAGCCCGATGCGCCGCTACACCGACCAGCAGCGCGAGCACACGGCCGAGGACCTCGCCCACATCGTCGACTACCTGGCCACCGCCCTGTACGTCGGCGACCCGGAACTGTTCACGACGTTCATCGTCTGGACCGCCGACATCCTCGCCGCCCGCCACGTCCCCGTTCGCAGTCTCGACCCGGCCCTCGACCTGCTCGCCGGGCAGCTCAAGGACTTCCCGCGCGCCTGCCGCACCCTGGCCGTGGCACGGGAGGCACTCGGGACGCGCACCCCGGCATCGAAGAGCCCCGGCACCGGAAAGCCCGCATGACCACCCTTCAGCCACCGCCCTTCTCGGTCACCGTCGACACCGTCGACACCGACGCCACCGAGGCCGTCGTCCGCATCGCCGGAGACCTCGACCACGAGACCTGCGACGAGTTGCTGGCCGCCGTTGACTCCGTCCTCGGCACGCCCCCGTCCGGTCCGCTCCAACTTGCCTCGTTGCGCCTGGACTTCACGGAGCTGCACGGCATCGACTCCATGGGCCTGTCTGCCCTGCTGATGATCCGCAGGCGTACGGACGCGGCCCGTACCCGGCTCCACCTGGACGGACGGCCCGACGTCCTGGAGCGGATCCTCGACGTGACGGGGACGCGCGGCCACCTCACCGCGCCGCCCGGTGAGCGCGGCCGGGGCTTCGACGAGGTCGCGGGCCGCCCCGGCACCTGACGGGTCGTCACGCGAGCCCCGACGCCCCGCCGAATGCGGCTCCGTTCGGGGGGTATTGGCTGCTGTGGAGCGCGGCGGAGCAGTCTCTCCGCCTCTCGCGTTCCACCTGGCAATTCCCCGCCGCGGGGCGGTCGTCGGCGGACCGCAACCGTGGCGGAGGAGGAGAGGAGCAGCGTGATCACCGAAAGAATCTGGTCGTATCCACCGCAGTGCGCCTACTCGGAGGGGCAGGACCTCACCGGGTACGTCGTCGAGGCGACCGACGGGACGATAGGGCACGTCGACCGGCAGGCCGACGACTCCGGGATGCGCCACCTGATCGTGGACACCGGTGTCTGGGTCTTCGGCAAGAGCGTCCTGGTGCCCGTCGGCGTGGTCACCGGCGTCGACACGCAGGCACAGAAGATCACCGTGGTGTGCACGAGGGACGAGGTGAAGTCGGCGCCCCTGTTCAAGACGGACCGGGAGACGCTGGATCCCGCCTTCCTGGAGCGGGTGGGCAGCTACTACCAGAGCCTGCCGCCGAGGCAGCCCGCCTGACCCGCACCGCGCGGTGTCCGCGGGGGCGGCGCCGAAGGCCCCGCACACCCGGAAGCAACACCGGGCACCCGATGTCTCCGGGACCCGTCCACGAGAGTGCCCGAGCGTCGTGCGAACGGAAAAGAGCCACCGTGTCCGACGAGTTGGAGGCCACCGTCACGCACGGGTCGGCCCAGGACTCCTTCGTGGTGCGGGCCGGGGGCGGCATCGACCACGCGAGCGCGTCCGTGCTGGAGGAGGCGCTCGACCTCGCACACCGGGTGGACGCCTCCCGGGCGATCGTCGATCTCTCCGGCACGGATTTCGCCGACTCCTCGATCCTGCACGTACTGCTCGCGGCGCAGCGCGCCCACCGGGCCCGCGGACGGCTCATGATCGTTACCGGGCCCTTCAGCGACACCGTCAGAAGGCTCTTCGACGTGACGGGGACCGCGGGATTCTTCGTGCCGGCCGACGACGTGCAGGCGGCCATGGCCCTTCCGCTCGACGGAGACGCGCGGTGACGTGCGTCCGTCCCGTCACCGCGGACACCCCGGCGCCCGGTGGACCGGGCGCCGGGGTGTGCGGTGGGCCGGGCGCCGGGGGCGCCTTCCCGGGCCGCCGCGACGACCCGCGTGGACCGGCTGCTCGGGGATCAGGGCCCTGGCGGTCCGGACAGCACTCTCACGTCGGTGCTTCTGGTCACGGCGGCCCGCCAGCAGGTCCGTGGTGACGCGATCAGCGCCGTGGTGCCGCCGACCGGGGACGGAGGGGCCATCCGATGACGGTGCCGACGCCCACGCGCCCCCTCACCGCGAAGCACCGCCGTTCGCCTTGTCGGAGCGCCGCCTGAGCATCCACGGCAGCAGATACCAGCAGAACCCGAACCAGAGCATGACCGCGCCGGCCAGTATCTCCGCCAGCAGGCTGGGCAGCACCACGTGCAGGATGATGAGCACCGTGCACCCGATGGTGAGCGCCAGCAGGACGATGCCGCACATCATCAACCGACCGGCGGCGGCGACCAGTTCGTCCTTCATGCGCTGGCCCGAGAGGAACCGGTGGATCGAGACCGGGGCGATGAGGGCGCCGGTCGCGGCCGCTCCCAGGACCACGGTGAGGACGTAGACCGTCCGGTCGAAGGTCCCCAACTGCCGGAACAGCGGAGTGAAGGCGACGCTCAGCAGGAAGCCGAACAGGATCTGCACACCCGTCTGCGCGACGCGTGTCTCCTGAAGTATCTCGTTCCAGCGCCGGTTGACGCGCTCGAGTTCCGACTCCTCGCCCTGACCGGCGGCGGAGGCTTGTCCGGCCTGCAGCGCTTCCCTCGCGTGCTCGGTGGACGCGCCCGCCTCGTCCGCCCCCTGCGATCTCTGGTCCGTCAGACTCAAGGCACCGCTCCTCTCCCTGGAACCTGCTCGGTGGTCTGGTCCTTGTACCCGGCAAACGCGTGATCACGACCTGACCAGGCGACTTGTCCGGGGCCAGGGGGAGCAGGGGGGGGCGCATGCCCTCCCGGTCGCAGGTGCCTCGTCCGTGGAAGCCGGGCTGAGCAACACGGCGCCGGGCAGACGACGTTCCCTTACGGACAGCCGGGGCGCCGTGCCGCCGCCCCGGCACCCGGCAGGCCAACGGGCGCGGCACAGACGGGTGTTCGGTGGCGCATCGGGGGTAGACGCGCGGAGTCGGACCGAGCGTGCCGGTCCGGGCAAGGGGACCGGGATGGTGGAAGCTGTTGCTGGCGAGGGCGGCGCGGACATGGTGCTGCCAGGGCTGTCGCCGTGGGCCGGAGCCGTCTACGACGGCGCCTCGGAATCGATAAGGGCGGCGCGGAAGTTCGCCGCCGACTTCATGGAACGGCTGCAACGGGCGTACCGCATCGCGCTGTCCACCAAGGTGGTCGGTGCGGTGCAGCTGGTCGTCAGCGAACTCGTCACGAACGTGTGCAAACACGCGCCGGGGCCCTGCGCCCTCGACCTGGTGGTGGTCGGCCGGTCGCTGGAGATAAGGGTGTGGGACAGCAGCTTCAGGGTGCCGGTCCCGGACGTGCCCGATCCAGGCCGGATCGGACGGCACGGCCTGGAGATCGTCACCGCGCTCTGCGGTGACATAGACGTCCGGCGCGAGCCCGTCGGCAAGCGCGTCAGGGTGCGCATCGCCTTGGAGTCAGCGCCTGCCTGACCCGCGTCGACGACATGCCGGGTAGCAGGTCGATGGTCTGAGGGTGCGTCCGCTGGGGCGCACCCTCATGTCGTGCTCGTCCGCGCGCCGGGTTCGCGCGTTCGGCGGCCTACACCTAAGAGGAGTGCGGACCCGGCCAACCGAGCGTCCCCGCGATGTGCAGGTGGGTCGACGGGTCCGGTCGTCTCATGGGTGACCATGGCTGGGCTGAACTGCCCATCGCACTACGGCAGTTGTGCGGCACGACCCGGACGCCCGGAACGGCGTGCGCGGGCTGGCCGACTCGGAGGCGCACGGGGCATGAAGCCGACTCCGAGGCACCCGGGGCATGAAGCACCCCGCCCGGACCTGTGTCACCGGACGGAGTCGGGCGTCCTCGCCGCAGACGCCACGACGCGCGCCCGACCCGTGCGCTCAAGCTCCCGCACCGCACCTGACCGGCATGACCGAGGCGGTGCCGCACCGCGTGCTCCGCCGCTGACCCGCCGTTCCTTCGCCGGGGCGGTGAGCGGTCGGCGGTGCTCAGCCGGCTGCGGCCTCCGTCTGCGGGGTGTCCGAAGCCTGCTCCGGAGAGGTCGCGGCCGTGTAGAAGACGGACGAACCCTGCTTGCTGCGGTGGGCGTGGCTCTTGGCGACGAGACCTTCGAGCGTGGTGCGCACGACCGTGATCTTGATGCTGCGGTCGGGGTGGGCCTCGGTGAGCGCGGTGGCGATCTCGGCGGCGGAGCGGGGCTCGCTCTGCTGCTCCAGGTGGCCGCGGATCAGCTCGACGAGGGTCGGCTTCGCGGCTGCCTTGTCCGTCTTCTCCGCCGCCGGCGCAGCGGTCTCGGCGGCCGGCTTCGCGGTCGAGGAGCTCTTCGAGGTTGAGGAGGTCTTCGAGGCCGTGGAGGTCTTCGCGGACGTGGAGGACTTCCTGGCCGCGGGCGCCTTGGAGGGGGCCTTGGTGGCGGGCTTCTTGGCCGCGGACTTCCTGGCGCTCGCGGAGACCGCCTTCTTCGCCTTGCTCTGCTTCGGCTCGGCCTTGGCCTGCTTCGGTTCGGCCGTCGCCTGGTGAGGAACGGTCGGCGTCGCCTTGGTGTCCAGTCGCGCGGCCGACTCGGCGGCGGCGATGTTCCCGGCGCTGAGCGCCTGCTGCATGGTGACCAGCACGGTGTGGTCGTGCTGCAGGGCCTGGAGCTGCTCCTGAAGGGCCTCGATCTCGGTGCCGATGCGCTCCTGCTCCTTGACGTTCCGCTCGAGGTCACCCGTCACCTGGGCGATGTACTGCGAAGTCAGTTCGGTGGAACGGGCTTGGGTGTCGGTCATGCCGGCGGCCTTTCTCGAATTCGCGGCCACGGCGTGGAGAATGAGGGCACCGGGCTCGCGAAGGGATGGGGGTTGTCTCCCGTTTGCGATGACTGGACTCGGCTGCAGTCGCAACTACTGCTGCGGGCACCAGCCTAGAGATAGTACGCATGAGTGGAAGGGAATGTTCCCTGCTCAGTGCTGTCCAGCTCAATTCACTTGCCGCACAAGCCAGGTGGGGGAGGCGGCCCACAGGGCTGTCGGCAGGTGGGACATGTCGACTTCCGTACGTGTCCATGAACCCCCCTGACCTGCGAAGTCAGTTGATGTGACGGGGAGTCGGTCATATTCCGTTAGCAAAGCCGGGGGCCCACTGTGTGTGAAGTGACCGGCCCGCCGGGGTGAACAGAAGTACCCATGTCGAAGTGACCCTTCTCCGGTGAGTCACCCGCCTTCGACTCAGGAAGAGGCTGTGAAGAGGCTGAGTGCCGGCCCCGACGACATGCGAGAGGCGCGCCTTCCCGAACCGGTGACCGAGTCATCGGGTGAGCCGGCTCCATTGGTGCCGGAGGGAAGGGGCGCCTCTTGTGTGCGACTCCTGTATTACTTCTCAACTCGCGCGCTGCACAAGCAAGTTGATGTGCCGGGCGGTGCGGTCAGCTGTCGCGGACGACCGGTGATGTGATGGGCGCCCATGATGTGTGCCCTGACTCAGGGACGCCGCCAGTCGTCGCTCTGGAGGTGGGAGCCGGCCTGCGGACCCATGCGCACCATGCCGCCGTCCGCCACCCAGGACGCCCCGGTGACGTACGAGGCGTCCGGACCGGCGAGGAAGGCGATCACGGCAGCCATCTCGCGCGCGTCCCCGGGACGGCCCAGGGGAATGCCGGGACGGCGCTCGGTGTGCACGTCGGTGTCCTCCTGCCCCGTCATGGGTGTGGCGATCTCACCGGGCGCCACCGCGTTGACGGTGATGCCGTGCTCACCCAGTTCCAGTGCCATCACCTGAGTGAGCAGCCCCAGGCCGCCCTTGGCCGCGCAGTAGGGGGCGGCGCCGACCCGGGGCTGATGCTCGTGCACGGAGGTGACATTGACGATACGCCCGCCCTCGCCCTGGGCGATCATGCGCCGGGCCGCGCGCTGGCTGCACAGGAAGGGACCCACGAGGTCGATGTCGAGGACCCTTCGTACGTCGTCGAGCCGCAGGTCGAGGAAGGGCGTGGCGGTGCCGGTGCCCGCGTTGTTGACCAGCACGTCGAGGCGGCCCAGCCGGTCGGCCAGCTCGTCGATCGTGTCGGCGGCCTCCGGGAGCCGGGTGAGGTCGAGCTGCGCCACGGCGGCGCGCCGGCCGAGCGCGCGCACCTCGTCGGCCGTCTTCTCGGCGCCCTTGTGGTCGCTGTGCCAGGTGATGCCGACGTCCATGCCCGCCTCGGCGAGCCGGACGGCGGTGGCCCGGCCGATGCCGGAGTCGGCGCCGGTGACGATGGCCGCCTTGGCGGGTGACACGGGGGACGCGCTCATCGATGCCTCCTCGCGGCCGTGCCCGCGGCACGCTTGGCCGGCTGCCACCGGCCACCGCTGTCACGGCCGTACATGTGTGGGGAACGGGCTGTCGCAGTACCCGGGGGAGAGCAGGCGAAACGGCGGCCGGACGGGCCGGGAGAGCCTCGGAGGGGCGGTGGTGCGACACGGCTGCCGGCACGGGCGAGACTCATGTGCCTGACAGCGAGGGGATGCGGGTGGGTGCCCGGAAGCTGGGGGAGGGAGAGGTGTCAGTCACCCCCGTCGGAGACGGCACGCGCTGTCCCCGGTACTCGGCGGCGTGTGATGTGTCATGTGCCGTCGCATGCGGAAGAGGTGTGGTCCGAGCCCTTCCGGGCTTTCGGACCACACCTCTTCACGGGACTTCCGCCACCGGCGCCGTGTGCCCCACGGGGGTGGTTGGAGGGCTAGAGAGCGGCCAGGCTCTCCTTGTCGGCGGTGCGGGTGGTTTCCGTGGGCGCGGTGAGGACGGAGTCGTCGAACGGGCGGGCCCCGGGCAGCCGGTGCCGGGCGGCGATGAGGGCCGCGTCGACGTCACGAGTGCCGGTCGCGACGCACAGGGTGTAGGTGACGTCCTCGAGGCGCCGGCGGGCGTCCTCGTTTCCGTCCTCGGCGTGCAGCGCGCTGAGGGCTTCGTACTGGGAGATGAGGTTCGCCAGGACGGCGGGGTGGGCCATCAGCATGGTCGTTCTCCTTCACAACGACGCCTTGGACAGGCGGTGTCCGCGGTGGGGGCACAGCCCGGATACCCCGGCCGGTGCCTCTCACGCATCAACTCTCACTCTCTTCGGCAGACGTCCGTCGGTCACGGCGGCGGCCTGGTCCCGTCAGGTCGCGTCCCGGTCGCCGCGCGTGGCCAGCTCGTGCTCCAGCCGGCCGCGTACGTCGGCGGGCAGTTGGCCGGTGCGCGCCCAGTCGACGATCAGTTCGGCCACGTGCCGCAGCTTGATGTTGGTGTTCTGGGAGATGCTCCGCAGCACCTCCCAGCCCGCGTCGGGGGAGAGCCGGCCCACCGCCAGGACGACGCCGATGGCCTGGTCGACGACGGCGTGCGAGCGCACCGCCTCCTGCAGTTGATGGTTCTCGTCCTCCAGGCGCGACATGCGCACCGCGTCCCGCACCGCCCGCGGGGACGGCTGTCCGGCGGCCGGCTCCGGCGCCGCCGGGGTCGGGGTGCCGGGAGTCAGCAGGTCCCTCAACTCCTGTCCGAGTGCGTCGCGTGCGGCGTCGCCGTCCTGCGGCCCGGCGGGTCGCCCGTCCCTCCGGGCGCTCTCGTGGGGTGGTGTCGTGGTCATCGCTCGGCTTCCCGGGCCTGCCCCCGCGTCACCGCCGTCTGCAGCTCCCGGGGCCGCCCGTCCTGCTGTGCGATGAGGGTCAGCAGATCCGAGACGGTGAGCCCGGCGTCGGCGGGGTGACGAAGGACGGTGCCCCGTTCGATGCGGTACGAGTTGGAGCGCCCCTGCCGGGTGTGCGTGAGATAGCCGTCCCGTTCCAGGTCGGACACGATCTTCTGGACGGCTCGCTCGGTCAGCCGGCAGCGAGCGGCGATGTCGCGGATGCGCGTCGTGTTGTCGTCGGCGATCGCGGCCAGTACGCGGGCGTGATTCGTGAGGAACGTCCAGCCGACGCGCGTCTCAGATACTCCTCCCATACCGCCAGGATAGGACGTTCGATTCGCGTAAACAAAAGGGTGAAAGAGATTTCCTGTATCTCTTGACGTATACGCTGTGCCGGGCCGAGTCTGAAGGGCGGAGACGGTGGATGCCTTGGGAGCGACTGCCATGCAACGACGTGCGCATCCCGCGCAGCTCATGACCGGGGACGGCCACGTCTCCGCGGGTCCCGCCGTGCCGCCGCGCGCGGGCGGCCCCCCGCAGCCGACGGTCCGGGCGGTCCCCGCCGGCGACCGGACGGTCGTCACCGTGAGCGGTGACATCGACATGGACACCGAGGAGACGCTCGAACAGCACCTGGTTGCGGCCCTCGCCGGTTCGGTCGGCGGCGTCGACGTCGACATGGGCGGGGTCGGCTTCTGCGACTGCTCCGCACTCAACGTCCTGCTGCGCCTGCGCCGACGGGCCCTGGAGGACGGCAGGACGGTGGTCGTCCGGACGCCCGGTGCCGCCCTGCACAGGCTTCTCTCGATCACCGGCACCGCGCCCTTGTTCACCCGTGCGGGTGAGGGCGAGAGGTCCGGCGGGAGTGGCGCGGCGGACGCGGATCCCGGTGCCGCACGTCCTGCGGGCGGGGAGCCAGAGCCGATGCCTGGCCCTGCCGCGCCGGACGCGGTGCCGCACGCCTGCGCCCCCGACGGGGCCGCCGACGCTCGTACGGGCATCGACATCGACGCCGCTACCGATGCGGGCACGGACGCCCACGCCCCGGCACCAAATGATGACGGCCGTCCCGAAGTCCACGTACCCGCGGCGGCCTGCGGAGCAGCGGCCTGGGCCCGGTGCCGCCGGGACGACAGTCGGTCACCCGCTCCGCCGCCTCCGGCGTTGTCGCCCCCGCCCCGGCAGGCGCGTCGGAACTTCGGAACTGAGGCTGCCGGGGTGGCACCGGGTCGCGGGCGGAGGACCGGCGTCGTAGACAGAGGGCATGAGCGAGCGTGAGACGTACCACCCCGGCCAGATCGTGCCGGACAGCGGCATCTACGAATGCGACTGCGGTGGTGAGCACCACTGGAGCACGGACGTCCGCGGCCACCGCTTCCCTCCGCTGCCCGCGGGCTGCGCCGGGGAGTACTGGGCGCTGAAGACGGAGGCGCACCCTGGCCAGGCGTGACAGTGGGGCGCGTTGCCGTGGATGCCGCTTCCCGCCCGGTGTTGCGGGGATGCGGATGCCGTGGATGCGGGTGCGGCGCCCGGTGTTGAGTGGCGCGATACCGCGAAGGTCGAATCGGCACCCGGTGTTGCGCGACGCGATACCGCGAAGGCCCGGTCGGCGCCGCGGGCGGTGCGCCCTACTCCAGGATGCCGAGTTCCAGTTGGGGTTCGCAGTGGGTGCACGCCCGTAGCCCCGAGGCGAGCAGGCTGCGCGCCTCCTCGCGGCTGACGGGACGGCGCCGTTTGCCCGCCGCGTAGCAGTCACCCGCATGGAGTTCCACGGGCAGGCGGCCCTCCCCGATGCCCAGCTCGACGATCCAGTCCGGCGCGGCGGGACGGCTGCGGCGCCCCTGTTCCCGCTCGGCCTCCATGCTCCGGACGGCCGCGATCTTCCGGTCGATGCGCTCCAGCCACATGGCGTGCCAGACCCGCAGGGTCAGCAGGCGCGCCAGGTCAGGCGGTAGGTCATCGAACATGTATCCGATTCTAGATCGAGACCGGCCGGGTCTCGCCACCTCGCGTGTTCGAATTCATGTTCGATACTCTGGGGGTAGGAGGTGGCTGTCATGACCGCAGGTACGGAACCGCGCCGGACGTCGGAGGTGGCGAGTGTGATGCATGTGCGCTGCCCGGACGCCTTGCCCGAGGAGGTCTACCGGCAGGTGCTGGAGCAGTTGTCGGAACTGTCTCCCGTGGTGCAGGCCCTGCCGCCGACCGCCGCCCTGGTGGAGCTGAAGGGCGCCCTGCGCTACCACCGCAGGGATGCCCGGGCGCTGGGGGAGATGCTGCGCATCCGGACCATCTCGCGGCTCGGCGTCGACGTCCGTGTGGGCATCGGCCCGACGATCACCGTCGCCGCCACCGCCTCGGGCCAGGTCGCCGCACCCGGCGGCGTCCTCGCGGTGGCGCCCGAACAGGTGACGGACTGGTTGGGGCCCCTGCCCGTCGAAGCCCTCCACGGCATCGGGCCGCGCCAGGCGGCGGCGCTGCGGGACTACGGCGTGCACTGCGTCGGCCTGCTCGCCTCGGTACCGCCGGCGACCGTGCAACGCGTCCTGGGCGGTCGTGCGGGGCGGCTCGCCGCCGACCGGGCCCGCGGCATCGACCCCCGTCCCGTCGCGCCCCGCGCCCTCCCCGCCTCGGCTCGCGTGCAGCGGTCCTTCACGCAGCACACCCTGGACGGCGCCGCGGTCCGTGCGGCCCTGCTGGACCTCGTCGTCGAGCTCGGTCACCGGCTGCGCCGACGGGGCCAGGCGGCCCGCGGCCTCACGCTGACGCTCCGGTTCGCCGGGGGCACGTCGTGGGAGCGGACCCGTCGTCTGCCGGCCGCCTCGGCCCACGACGAGGACCTGCGCATGGCCGCCTACCGCCTCATCGACGCCGCCGGACTCCAGCGCGGCCGGCTCACGGGGGTCGCGCTGAGGGCCGAGGATCTCGTCGACGCCGAACAGGTCGCCGAACAGATCAGTCTGGACGGCGCCCGGGAGGCCCGTCTGGTCGCGGAGGCGGTCAGCGACCGGATCCGCGACAAGTTCGGCCCCGACGCGATCGGGCCGGCCGCCCTGCTCGGCAAGGCGTCCTAGTGTCCGGGTCCGGAGATCCTGTCGCAGTAGCGGCAGATGCGGTCGATGATCTGGTCTGCTGTCTTGGTCCACTTGAAGGGCCGGGCCTGCTTGTTCCAGGTCTTGATCCAGTCCGCGAGGGTGGTCCTGAGCTCGTCGAGTGAGCAGAACACGCCGCGTTCGAGGCAGCGCCGCTGCAGTTCGGCGAACCATCGCTCGACCTGGTTGATCCAGGACGAGTAGGTCGGGGTGAAGTGCAGCTCGAACCGGGGATGGGCCAGTAGCCACTTGTGGACCACCGGCGCCTTGTGGGCGGAGAGGTTGTCGCAGATCACGTGGACCGCCAGGCCGGGATCGGTCTGGCGGTCGATCTCGTCGAGGAAGTCGCGGAAGTCCACGGCCCGGTGCTGCGCGGACAGCTTGCCGATCACCTTGCCGGTGGCGGTGTTCAGGGCGGCGAACAGGTCCACGGTGCCGTGCCGGACATAGTCGAAGCTGCGGCGCTCGGGGATGCCCGGGACCATCGGCAGTACCGGAGCTGTGCGTTCCAGGGCCTGGATCTGCGGCTTCTCGTCGACCGCGAAGACGGCTGCGTTCGCCGGCGGGGCGAGATACAGCCCGACCACGTCACGGATCTTGTCGATCAGCAGCGGATCCGGAGAGATCTTGAAGGTCTCCGTGCGCCAGGGCTGCAGCCCGAAGGCCCGCCAGATCCGCAGCACACTCGTCGGTGAGATCCCCACCCGCCGGGCCAACTCCCGCTTCGACCAGTGGGTGGCGCCTTCGGGCACCTCTTCCAGCGTGCGCACCACCACCTCTTCCACCTGGGCGTCGGTGATGGTGCTGGGCACGCCGGGACGCAGCTCGTCGGACAGGCCATCGAGACGGCGTTGCAGAAATCTGGTCCGCCACCGGCTCACGGTCCTACGATCAGTGTCCAGCCGCGCGGCCACCGCAGTGTTGTTCAGCCCGTCCGCGCAGGCCAGCACGATCCGTGCCCGCTTGGCCAGACCCTGCGCGGTTGTCCGCCGTTTGGCCCACCCCTGCAACACCAGCCGCTCGTCCTCGGATAACACCAGCGGTTGCAGCCTGCTGTCCCCCATTCCTTCAGCAGACCGCAGCCGCCAGCCGCTGTCACCGCCCGAGCCGAATCTGAAACGAACCACGACTCACGTGGCGAGACGTGAACTCAAGACCAGATCACTAGGCGCCTCTGCCCGCCGCAGGGTCGGGTCCTACGCGGGCCGGGTTTCTGTGCGGGCCGCGTTCCTGCGCTGGTCGGTTTCCTGTGCGGGGCGGTCGGACCCCTCCGCCGTTCCCCGGCGGAAGGGGTGTCCGCCGGTCTCCGGTGTCCGCCGCGGCAAGGGTGCGGGGGCCCGGAAAGCCCCGCCCGAGGCACCGCCGCCACCTGGGCGGTCACCTTCAGCTCGCCGGGCTCCGGCATCCGAGTACGGCGGGCGGTCGCGCCGTCGCCGTGCAGGGGCCATGGACCGCCGCCTTCCGCGGAATGCCCGGCGCCGAGGCCGCGGCCGAGACCCACGGGGCCGACTGCGCCCCTCCGAAAGTGATCGAGCCGGCGATCAGGCGCCCTCGCGCACAAGCGGTCAGCCGCCCGCGAGCACAACCGCGAGTGAGCGCGCCCCGCCACCCGCGACCGGGCCAGAAAGGTTTCTTCAGGAGGCGGGCGAATCCGGCCGGTCGTAGCCGCGCCCGTACCCGTACCCGTGCGTGGTGTGCCCGTGTCCGGGCGGCCTGAGCGTCTCGCGTCCCTGTCCGTGGGACTCGTGTTCCTGCGCGTGGGTCACTTGCCCCTGTCCGTGGGACTGGCGCCCCGGTTCGTGGGGGTCGCGTGCGTGCCCGGCCGGCCGGTCGCGGGCCGTGTCGCGCAGGGGCAGGCGGGTGAGCGGACCGGTCGAGTCCAGGACGGCTTCGACGCAGGGGCTGGTGCCCGTGATCACTATCCTGACGCCGATCATGTGCAGGGCGTCGCTGACCCCGAGGAGCGTGTAGAGGCCGCCCGCGTCGCAGACGGCGACCGCCGAGAGGTCGACTTCGAGGTCTCCGCCGGTGAGCTCGGGAACGGCCCGCCCGATGGCCTCCCGGAGCTGGGGGCCGGTGTGCACGTCGAGTTCACCGGAGACGCGCAGCAGAATGCCGCCCGGCCCCTGTTCGGCCTGGCGGACCTGCAGTCGCCGTACCGTCTCCCGGCGCACACCCGTCACTTTCCGACCGGCTGAGCCGGTCATGACTGCAGTCGGCCGCTGCTTTCCCAACGGCCATGGCTCCTTCCGGCCTGCCGGCGGAACCGCGGCTCTCCTTCCCCGTAATACGCGCCGCATGCCTCGGGGAAGGCGATTCTCCCGATCGGCGTGCCTGACACGCGGGCGCGGCCCTGCCCGCCGCGGCGGGAGGGGCGCGTCCAGCATGCAACGGACAGGGCCCTCGACGCACTCGAACGTCCGCGCGAGGTGAACGGCGGACGGTGACTGATAGGGAAGCGGCCCCGGCGGGAAGGCTGGGCGGGTGGACGACTTCGATGTGGATGAGGCGCTTCAGCAGGCGCTGGACCGTCTCACCCTCCTGAACGACATCGCCGACGCGCTGTCGAGCACCCTGGACGCGGTGGAGGGCCTGCGCCGGGTGTGCCGCATCGTGGTGCCGCAGCTGGCCGACTGGGTGATGGCGGACCTGCTCGACGAGGAGGGCCGGCTGGAGCGGATCTGCCTGACCCACCACGACCCGGACGTCGTCCTGGCGGACCTGACCGGAGCGCTGCCGGAGGTGCCGGCCGTGGCGTCCGGTCCGCTGTCGAGGGTCCTGATGGGCGCCGGACCGCTCCTTCTGTCGGCCGAGGACGTGCCGGCCGCCGATCAGGCCGGCGATCCGCTGCACGCGGCCAACCTCACGCTGTTCGCCCGGCTGGGCGGGGACAACCTCATCGTCGCGCCGCTGCGTGCCCGGCGGCGGGTGCTCGGGGCGTTCACCATCGTCCGCCACGCCGGCCGTCCGCCACTCCAGCAGGCGGACCTGGCCCTGGTGGAGGACCTGACGCACCGGATCGCGCTGGCGCTGGACAACGCCCGCCTCCACAAGGAGACGCAGAGGATCGCCGAGCGTCTCCAGCGCTCCCTCCTGCCCGAGCTGCCCGACATCCCCGGCCTGGAGATCACCGCTCGTTACGCGCCCGCCGCCACCGGCGCGGACGTCGGCGGCGACTGGTACGACAGCTTCCTCCTGCCGCGGGGCGACACCACACTGATCATCGGCGACGTCACGGGTCACGACCTGCGGGCCGCAGTCACCATGAGCCAGCTGCGCAACATGCTGCGCGGCATCGCCTGCGACCGGCAGGAGCCGCCCGGCAAGATCCTGCGCCGGTTCGACATGGCGGTGAACACGCTGTCCGAGCACACGACGGCGACCTGCATCTACGCCCTGCTCAAAGGTCCCACCGGCGGGCCGTGGCAGCTGCACTGGGCCACCGCCGGGCATCCGCCGCCGCTGCTGATCACCCATCAGGGCGACACCCGCTATCTCGACGACGCCCACGGCCTGCTGCTGGGCGTCCACCCCGCCGCGGAGCGCGCGGACGCCCAGCACCCGCTCCAGCCCGGCAGCACGATCCTGCTCTACACCGACGGCCTTCTGGAACGCCGCGGTGAGAACCTCGACAACGGCCTGACCCGGCTGCGCCAGCACGCCGCGGCCCTGCACAGCCGGCCTCTCGGCGTCCTGTGCGACGAACTCCTCACCGGACTCGCCGCCGACTCGACCGACGACGTGGCACTCCTCGCCCTCCGCCTGCCCATGACGTGACGAGCGGTCACCCCGCCGCGCACCGTCGCCTGGAGTCGGGCGACGGCCAACACCTGCCCTGCACAAGGACGTTGTCGCCGGACGCCGGAAGGGAACCACCCCGCTTCGGTGCCGACGGCGACACTGTCCAGAGCGGCCGGGGGGACGTACCGTCGCCGTCATGTCCGCCCTCCTGGTGACCCTGACGGTCCTGGTGTCGTTCGTCTGCTCCGCGGTCGCCGTGCTCCTCCGCAGGGACCGTCGCCGGTCGCGGACGGACGCGGACGCCCGCGCCGTCGGGCCGGCCGCGACCGGGCAGCTGCGGGAGGTTCGGAGGCGGGTGCAGGCGTACCACCACTTCGACGGCGCGTCGGGGATCGCCGCCGCGCGTGACCGGGACGGGCGCTCGTCGTCCTGGTACGGGTGAGCGTCCGTGCGTCGGTGCGTCGGGTGGGGCAGAGGGGCGGGAGCGCGCCGGCCTGGGGTGATGCGCCGGTGGGCCGCTGTGACGTTCTTCGGACGTGGTACGCAGTACACAGAGGCAGGAGACCGGCAAAGGGACGGGTGGGGCGTGAGCCTGGTGGGCACGATCGCGGGACGGGGCTCTCTCTGACATGAACCGGATCTCGGGACCCTCCGGCCGGGCGTGGGCCGTGCTGGCGGTACCGCTCGTCCTCCTCCTGCTCATGCTGGCTGCGCCAGGCACCCTGTCGGACGGGCGGAGCGGACGCCTGCACGCGCTGGGCGGGGCACTGAAGGACGTGTCCTTGCCCGGCGGCGTGACCGCCGCCCTCTCCGAGTGCGGCAGCTCCCGCTCTCCCCGGCCCGTGCCGAAGGGGAAGGGCGAGGAGCCCGCTGCCAGGCCCTCGCTGTCCATCTCGTCCTACACCTACTGGGGCAAGGGCCCGCATGTCGACAAGTCGTCGACCTTCACCGTCACGGTGAGCGTCGACCCCGGTCCCCGTCCGCTGCTCCTGCCCGAGACGGGCAAGGGCACGGTCGCGAGAGGACAGGCCACCGTCGACATCCAGGGGCCGGGAGGCGAGGGCCGTATCGCTTCCGCGCGCGGGCTGACGGCGCGGGTGGTGCGGGGCCCCGACGGCAAACCCTCGCCCCCGGCCGCGTCGGGTGTCCACCGCTTCGCGCACGCCGGTGAACTGGCCCTGGAAATAGAGCTGCCCGCACGGGCGGTCTGCCCGGGGCGGTCCCTCGCCGACGTGGGCCAGTGCGACCCCGGCAGCAACCAGATCGAGGACTGCCCGGTCGTCGCGGTGACGCTCGCCGACGAGGCGGTGCGGCTGCACCGGGCCGCCGAAGCCGGGTTCGCGGACCCCGGCCGCTTCAGCGACCGCCTCGTGGCGGTGTTCTACGAGGAGAGCGTCGCGGGGGCCTGACCCGGCGGGGGCCGGCCGTCGACGCGACCGCACCGGCGCGGCCCGCATCGCCGCTCTCGGCCTGGCCTCACCTCCTGACGGAATTGTCGGTGCAGGCCAGGAAGAGACCGACATCCGCGACGCGTTGACGGGCGCATCGGCCCACGGGGGCGGAGCGCCCGCTGCGCGAGACCGCGCGGTACGACGGCCTCGCGGCCGGTGCTTCCCGGCCCACACCCCGGTCGTCCGCGTGAGGGTGACCGGGGGACGGACGCCCGGCGGGCGAATGCCGTGATTCGGGAGGGGCGTTCCCTTTGGGCGGGATGGCGGGTTAGGGTCGCGCTCAGTGAGATCTTGAGTCGAGGTGGTCCTGATGGAGAAGACGGCAACAGCGCGCCGGGGCAGGCCGGCGGGCGTCCGCTCCGTCGAAGGCGAGCTGACGGCCCGTCAGGCCGCCATCGTCGAGTTCATCGCGGACGAGGTCCGCCGCCAGGGCTACCCGCCCTCGATGCGCGAGATCGGCAAGGCCGTGGACCTGGCCAGCACCTCGTCCGTCGCCCACCAGCTGATGGTCCTGGAACGCAAGGGCGTCCTGTACCGCGATCCGCACCGGCCGCGGGCCTACCGCGTACGGCCCACCTGGGCGCCGGACCTCGGCGGTGCCGCCGCGGGCAGGCCGCCGGCCGAGGTGCCGCTCATCGGCCGCATCGCCGCCGGTGTGCCGGTCCTCGCCGAGGAGGCGATCGAGGACGTCTACCTCCTGCCGCGCCAACTCGTCGGCGAGGGCGACCTGTTCGCCCTGACCGTGGCCGGCGACAGCATGGTCGAGGCGGCCATCTGCGACGGGGACATCGTCACGGTCCGCCGTCAGGACAGCGCCGACCACGGCGACATCGTCGCGGCGCTGATCGAGGACGAGGCCACCGTGAAGCAGCTGCACCGACGCGACGGCCAGGTCCTGCTCATGCCCCGCAACGCCGCGTACCAGCCGATCCCCGGCGACCAGGCGGTCATCCTGGGCAAGGTCGTCGGCGTCCTGCGCCGCCTCTGACGGCACCCGGGCAGGTACGCCGCACACCACGCCCCTGCTTCCCGCCGCCTCGGTCCGGTCACCCTGACCGAACCCCACTGCGCCCGTTGCGGCCCCCGTGCGGACGTCCGGGGTGTTTGCTCCCCGGTGATCGGGTGACCCGAGGCAACCCAGGCGCACGTACCGGCCGGGAGTGCGCCACGGACCCGACCCGTGAGGAGTTCACTGTGTCCACGCCGAAGCAGGGCAGCGGGGCGGCCGAGGGGCTGGATCCCACGCTGCTCGACGACCAGGAGCTGGTGCGCGAACTGGAGAGCGTGCACCGCACCCGCCACGACACGTTTCTGCACGGCTCGCCCGACGCCCTCGACGCGCACAACCGGAGGACGGCGGCCCTGGAGGACGAGTACCTGCGACGCAACCCCGACCGGGCCGTGACGGCGGGCCGCACCCGCGAGGGGGCCCGGGCCCGCGAGGCATGAGCACGGGGGCGTACGCGCCGGGCCCTCGCCGAGCGCGTACGTCCCCGCGGTGCTCCGGTGACCGGGCGGGCGCGCGGAGCCTCAGGACTGGGTGCGGCGCACGCACTCCGTGACCACGGCGCCCAGGCTTCCGGTCTGTTCCAGAAGCTCGCGCTGCACGCGCGCGCCGTTGCCGTTCCGCAGCAGCTCCACGACCGCCTGCCGCGCGCGCTCCGCGTCACCGCTGTCGTCGAGCGCGGCGCCGACGTGGTCCAGCAGCGCCCGTACGACCTCCGCCGCGGGCGCGGGCTTCATGGTCAGCGGATGCAGCAGGTCCTCGTCGAGCCCGGAACGGGCGGCCCGCCACGCCGCCAGCCGCAGCAGCTCGACGCTGTGGTCCAGCGGCTCGACGCCCGCGCGCCACTCGCGCGCCGCCGTCTCCACCAGCCCGCGCGCGAGGGTGGCGATGAGCGCGGCGGTGCCCGCCTCCAGGCAGACGTCCGAGACCCGCAGCTCGACCGTGGGGTACTGGTCGGAGAGCCTGGCGTCGAAGTAGACCATGGCCTTGTCCAGAGCGACACCGGTGGCGACCATGTCGGCCACCCGCTGGTGGTACCGCTCGGCCGACCCGAACAGCTCGGTGGGACCGGCCATCGGCCAGCGCCCCCAGACCCGGCTCCGGTAGCTGCTGTACTGGCTGTTCCTGCCCTGCCAGAAGGGCGAGTTCGCGCTGATCGCGGTCAGGACCGACAGCCACGGGCGGATCCGGTCCACGACGGCGACACCCTCGTCGTCCGACTCGACGGACACGTGGACGTGACACCCGCACACGAGCGTCTCCTGCGAAGCCAGCCCGAACTCGCGCGCCATCCACTGGTACCTGCTGTTCATGCTCACCGACGGACTCACCGGGAGCGGGGACGTCGCGAGCGCCACCACGGCCGCCCCGGTCTCCTCGGCGAGCCGCTGCGCCTCCTTGCGGCACCGCACGATCTCCGCCGCGAGCTCCCCCATGTCCGACTGCGGATGCGTGGCGAACTCGAGCTGCTGCTGGTGCAGTTCCTTCTCGAACGTCTCCTCGTCCGGGTCCTCCCTGGCGGCACGGGCCAGTACGGCCGCGGACAGAGCCTGCGGTTCTCCCGTCTCCGGATCGACCAGGAGAAGCTCTTCCTCGACTCCGACGGTGCGCACGTGATGCGGCCTTTCTCTCTGCGGGGGGTTGCTGAAGGCGGCGGGGGAGTGCCGGGTGCTACCCGGCCCTCCGCGGGCCTGACGCGTGACGCGTCCGGGCGGCCTTCTCGCCCTGTACGAACGGATCGATCTCCGGGTCGTAGGTGCCGGCGTGGTCGGCCAGGGCGTCGGTCACCCGCTCCCACTCCTCCACCTCGGCCTCCGCGCGTACGGCCTCGCCGTCGGTGAGAGTGTGGGACCTGGCCGCGTGCCGGGCGGCGTCGCGCGCGGCCTTCGACTCGTGGTGCGACATGCCGGTGGCGCGCCGGCGCACGTCCTCCCACGCGGCTCGCTCGTCCCCGCTCGGCCCGTCCGCGGTCGTCGCGGGGTCCCCGGTGCTCTCACGCTGCTGCTCGAAGCTCACTACTCGTCCTTGAGGTCGGCGCGGCTGCCTGCCCTTCGACGTTCCGCCTGCCCTGGAAAGGCGGACGGACACCATCCGGCCAGGTCGCCGGTCCGGTACCGGTGGAAGCGCTGCCTCCGGCGCCCCGGAGGCAGCGGCACGATCCGCGCGACAGGGGCGGGGCTGAGACTATCGGTAGTAATCCGCCCATTACGGAGGAAAGGACGCCGGTGGACGCGGACACTGTCGCCGACGAGCTCTACGGGCTGCGGCCGGACCAGTTCACCGCCGTACGTGCCCAGCGGGCCGCGGCGGCCCGCACGGCGGGCGACCGGGAGCTGGCCCGGCGGATCAGCGCGCTGCGCCGCCCCAGCCTGTCCGCCTGGTGCTGCAACCTCCTGGTGCGGGAGCGGCCGGACGAGATCCAGCCCCTCGTCCAGCTGGGCGAGGCGCTGCGGCAGGCGCACCAGGAGCTGGACGGCGAACAGCTGCGCCGGCTCGCCGGTCAGCAGCAGGCCCTGATCGGAGCACTCGCCCAGCAGGCGGAACGGCTCGCCGCGGAGGCCGGGCACCCCATCGGCGAGGGCGCCCGGCAGGAGGTCCGGGACACCCTCCAGGCGGTCCTCGGCGATCCCGACGCGGCCCGGGAATGGGCCGCGGGCCGGCTCACCAAGGCGTTGAGCCCGGCCGTGGGCTTCCCCGCCGTACCCCAGGCGTCAGCGGTACCGCCGAAGGCGCCGCCCCGGGAAAGCGCACCGCGGGCGAAGGCCACGAAGCCGCGGAAGGCCGACCGGGCGGACGACGCGGCCCGGCAGCGGCGGGAGAAGCAGCTCGCCGAGGCCCGCCGGGCCGCCGAGGACGCCCAACGCGACCTGTTGGCCCGGGAGACGGAGACGCCGGAGGCGGAGCGAGCGGCCCGGGAGGCCGCCGAGCTGGCCGACGCACTGCGAGAGCGGGTCGGCGAGCTGCGGCGGCGCATCGGCGAGCTGACCGAGGACCTCGACCGCACGGAGGACGAGCAGCGCCGGGCACGCGCCGACGGACGCGTGGCACGGGAGCGGGAACGCGCGGCCCGGAACCGGCTGCGTACGGCCCGCGCCCGGGCCCAGAAGGCGACGGACGAACAGGAACGCCTGGCGGGCGCGGACGGAGTCGACGGGTGACGGCCACCGGGCGGGGCCATGGTGCCCGTCTGCCCGGGCGGCGTTCACCGCGGCAGTGGCAGCAGCGGCACTGTGACGCCGGACGGGACCCCGTCAGCCGATGAGCCCCGCCGGTCCACATCGGCGGGGTAGGGGCCTCAGTCCTTGCGGCCGGTCGCCGCGACGGTGACGCCGAGGCCGATCATCGTCAGCCCGCCGACGCCGCCGATCATGGAGAGCCGCCGCGGCGAGTCCGCGAACCAGTTCCGCGTGGTGGCCGCGACCAGTCCCCAGACGCTGTCGGACGCCAGCGCGATGGCGTTGAAGACGAGGCCGAGCACCAGCATCTGCACCGTGACGTGTCCTTGCCCCCGGTCGACGAACTGGGGCAGTACGGCGGCGAAGAACACGATGGTCTTCGGGTTGGCCACCCCGACCGCGAAGCCGTCCCACAGTGTGCGCAGGCTGCCGTGCGAGGGGCCGTCACCGGTGAGCGAGGCCCGGAGCGACCCGCGCTGCCGCACCGCCTTGACGCCCAGGTACACCAGATACGCGGCGCCCACCAGCTTCAGGAGGGTGAAGACGAGGACGGAGCGCTCCACCACGGTGCCGACTCCGAGCGCCACGGCCACCACGAGCACGTACGCGCCGACAGTGTTGCCCACCACGGTGGTCAGCGCCGCGCGGCGCCCCTGGGCCAGCGCCCGGCCGATCACGAACAGCACGCTGGGACCGGGAACCACGATCAGCAGGAACGACATGGCGGCGAAGGCCAGCAGTCGGTCGGTAGACACCATGCGGTCATGAAACAGGGGAACGGCCAGCGGGCGCAGCCCATTTTCCGTGCCCCCTCGTCCGCTGTGCGGGGATGCGGCGAGGATGCAGGGCGGTTGAAGGAAACCGGTTGGTCCACATGTTTTTGTCCCTTACTCGTGCCTGCACCCACCGGTCGGCCGGATCGGTTCCGGATCCGGGAGCGAGGGGGCGTTGTAAAAACCAGCTATCCGGTTTTATTCTTACGGAGTTCCACGGCTCGACCCGCCGGGGCATCGACCGACCCGCGGGCACATCTCTCCGTATCGCTCTCCACGTGCTGCCCGCCGGCCCGCACGGGCCCCTGAGAACGAGGTTCTTCCTGTCCGGCCGGCGTGTACGCCGTGGCTTCCGGGACTGCCGTGGCCCTGCCGCTCTCGCGGGGCTCGCGTCCCGTGCTCGTGATCGTCCTTGGCTCGACCGCACCAGGGTGCGCCGTGTGCGCGCCGTTCGATCCGTCCGTGGTTCTTCGCGTTCTTCGGCTGTTCTGTTCCTGCGTGTCCTTCGCGTTCTTCCGTGTTCTCCGGTGGTTCTTCGCTGTTCTTGGGGGTTGTGATGTCTGGTGTCGTGGGGTGCCCGTTCGCGGTGGACGCACGGGGACAGGACGTGCAGGGGGAGGCCGCACGCTGGGCCGCGGCGGGCCCCGTCGTACGGGTGACGCTGCCCGGCGGGGTCGAGGCCTGGGCGGTGACCGGCCTGGAGACCATCAAGGAACTGCTCAGGGACCCCCGCGTGTCCAAGGACGCCTACCGGCACTGGCCCGCCTGGCAGCAGGGCGAGGTCGGCGCCGAGTGGCCGCTGGCGATCTGGGTGTCCGTGCAGAACATGGTCACGGCCTACGGGGAGGACCACCGCAGGCTGCGCAGGCTGGTCGCCTCGGCGTTCACGGCACGGCGGGTCGAGGGCCTGCGGGGCCGGATCGAGGAGATGACCGAGGGACTCCTCGACGAGCTGGCGGAGCGCGCGGCGCACGGGCCCGTGGACGTGCGGCGGACGTTCGCACAGGAACTCCCGGTCCGCGTCCTGGCGGAACTGTTCGGCATCCCGGGCCGCTTCCAGGAGGCCCTCGCGCGGATCATCGCGGGCTTCTTCGACACCGGCGTCACCCTCGAAGAGGCACAGCGCAACGGCGTGGACCTCTACCGGACGCTGAGCGCGCTGGTCGAGCTGAAGCGGCAGAACCCCGGGGACGATCTGACCAGCGCGCTGATCGCGGTGCGGGACGGGGACGGCGACCAGCTGTCGGAGAAGGAACTCGTCGACAACCTGATCCTGCTCTACACCGCCGGATACGAGACCACGGTGAACCTGCTCGACCACGCCGTGGCACTGCTGCTCCGGAACCCCGACCAGCTGGCTCTGGTGCGCGCCGGCCGGGCCTCCTGGGCGGACGTCGTGGAGGAGGCGCTCCGGGTGGAGACCCCCGGGGCCAATGGCATCCTGCGCTACGCCGTCGAGGACGTGGAGATCGGCGGCGTCGTGATCCGCAAGGGGGACGCGCTCGTCATCTCGTTCCTGTCGGCGGGACGCGACGCGGACGTTCACGGCGCCGACGCCGGGGACTTCGACGTGACCCGCCCGACGCGCCGGGACCACCTGGCGTTCGGCTTCGGCACGCACTTCTGCGTCGGGGCGCCGCTCGCGCGGCTGGAGGCGCAGGTGGCGCTGGAGGGACTGTTCGCCCGGTTCCCGGAGATGACGCTCGCCGTGCCGGCCGAGGAACTGCGGCCCCTGGAGTCCTTCATCTCCAACGGGCACCGCGAACTCCCCGTGTCGCTGGGCGACCCGGCGGGCTGGGCAGCCGGTTCCCGGGCGGACGCGGAGGACGGTCGCCCGGCGGACGCGGGTACCGCCGCCGTGCGGGTGGCCGGGTGCCCGGTCGGCGCGGGTGCGGTCTCCGCGGGCGCCTGAACTGCGGCCCCTTGTCGGCGGGTCGCGGTGGCGGAGGCGTGGACGGGACGTCTCCTGGCGCGGGTGGCGGAGGCGTGGACGGCGCGTCTTCGCCACCCGCCGCCGGGGAGTCGGTGACCGGATCGTTCCGGTGGCGGCCCTGATCGAGCCTGGGGACGGCAGCTTGGACCAGGTCAGAATGGGTGACATGAACCGAGCGCTGCTAGTCGTCGATGTCCAGGAGTCGTTCCGAGCGCGCCCGCTGTGGGCGCAGAGCTCCAACCCCGCGATCGCCGAGCGGGTCAACCGGCTGGTCGCGCTGGCACGCGCCGCCGGGGACCTCGTGGTGTGGGTGCTGCACACCGAACCGGGCAGCGGCGACGTGTTCGACCCGGACTCGGGACACGTACGCCTCTTCGAGGAGCTCGGAACGCCGGCCGAGGGCGAACCGGTGCTCCACAAGACGTCGCACAACGCGTTCACCACCACGAACCTTCAGCAGGTGCTGACCGAGGCGGGGGTCACGGAGCTGTGGGTGTGCGGCATCCGCACCGAGCAGTGCGTGGAGACCACGACCAGGCTCGGCAGCGACCTCGGGTACCGCATGGTGTTCGTCACCGACGCCACGGCGACCAATCCCATCGGGGACCTGACCGCCGCCGCGATCGTGGAGCGGACCGAGGCGGTCCTGCGCGACCGCTTCGCCCGCATCGCCACGGTGGCGGAACTCGAGGCCGAGCGGAAGGCACCGGCTGCGTGACCCGCGTCGTCTTCGTCCTCCTGCCCGGCGTCCACCTGCTCGACCTCGCCGGGCCGGCCCAGGTGTTCAGCACGGCCGCGGACTTCGGGCGCTCCTACGCGCTGGACTACGTGGCCGAGGAGGAGCAGGTCGTCAGCGCCCAGGGCCTGCCGCTGACCGCCCGCACCCGGTGGCCGGAACTGACCCGGGACGACCTCGTCGTCGTACCGGGCTGGCGGGCACCGACACTGCGCGGGGGCCCCACTCCGGGGGACGCCACCCTGCGGCAGTTGCGCGCGCACCACGCCCGCGGAGGCACCGTCGCCAGTGTCTGCGCGGGCGCCGAGGCGCTCGGCCGGGCCGGTCTGCTGGACGGGCGCCGCTGCACCACCCACCACGACGTGCAGGAGGAACTGGCGGCCCGCCACCCCCGTGCCCTCGTCGTGCGGGACGTCCTGTTCACCACGGACGACCGGGTCGTCACCTCGGCGGGCATCGCCAGCGGTATCGACCTGGCCCTGCATCTGCTGGCCGTGCGGCACGGCCCCGGCGTCGCGGCGCAGGTGGCCCGCGAGATGGTGGTGTACGCCCGCCGCAACGGCCATGAGCCCCAAGCGAGCGCCATGCTGCGGCACCGCTCGCACCTGGACGACACCGTCCACCGCGTCCAGGACCTCATCGACGACCGGTTCGCCCAACCCCTGCCCCTGAGCACCCTCGCCGCGTCGGCGGGCGTCAGCGAACGCACCCTGACCCGCCTGTTCGGCCGCGCCACGAACGGCCTCACCCCGCTGCGCTACCAGCAGACCCTGCGTCTGGAGCGGGCCGAGTACCTGATCAGTCACGGGTCGACGCTGGAGACGGCGGCGCGCGAGGTCGGCTTCGAGGACGCCCGCATGCTCCGGCGCCTGCGGTCCCGCCCGGCACTCGCCGAGCCCGCCCGGCGCTAGCGGAACCCCGCCGCGCTCACGGCGGTTTCGGCACGCCAAGTCACCTGGCTCCCACCCGGGCACAAGGCAACCGGCCGCGTATTGACGGCGGTTCGGCCGCTCCATGACAACTGCTATGCATATCAGCTGAGTTGACAGGTCGGCCCGGTGAGTGAGTCGCCGTACCCATGGAGTTGCCCGCCTGAATGTCCGCGGAGTAGTCCGCCGCAGTGTGCGGAGTTGCCCGTCGGCGTGCCCACACAGTTGTCCCTCCGCCGGGTCACGCGTCGGGCCCGGACGCGGTGAGGTGATGTCGCCGGCCGGACCCGTCCCGCCGTACGCGGGGCGGGTCTGCCGACCGCCCATCCGCCGGTGCTCGGCCCGCCGTCCGCACTGTGGACCGCCCGTTGACACGTGTTGTCGGACTTCGGCAGGCTACGCGATCATGCAGCTCGCCAGTGGCCTCAGCGTCACGCTCGTGCGGCGCCGTCACGTCGACCTCGGTCGCCTGGCGAGCGCCATCTGTTGCTGCGCCCTCTAGGTCCCGCCCGCCCGGGCCTTCGCTAGACAGCACCGGGCCCGCGTAGGGCGGCACCCTCCCGCACAGGGCGGCCGTGCCGTCCGGCCAGGACCGCCGTACGTCTTTCCTCACCCGCTCCGGGCCGCCCCGTGCCGCCCGCCCGGGTTCCTCCCTCTGTTCCGCCGACCCGCGCGGGACGGCCGCCGTCACGCCCGCGTGCCGGCCTGCGCCGCTGCCCGCACCGAGGAGTTGCCGTCACCATGCCCTCCCCTTCGTCCGACCGGTCAGCCCTGTCACGACGCGCCTTCGGCGGCGCGATAGGCGCCGGAGCAGCCACCGCCGCGGTGGGTCTGCAGGCCACCGCGGCGCACGCGCAGCCCGCCGAGGCGGGACAGCACCAGGAGCAGCCGTTCCGCGCCGTGACCGGCCGGCACGCGCGGCGGCCCAACATCCTGTTCATCCTCGGCGACGACCTGGGCTGGGCCGACCTGTCCTGCTACGGCGCCCCCCACATCAAGACCCCGCACCTGGACCGGCTGGCGCGGCAGGGAGTGCGCTTCACGGACGCCTACGCCGGCTCCGCGACCTGCTCCCCGACGCGCTTCAGCCTGTACACCGGCCGCTATCCGGGACGGACCAAGGGCGGCCTCGCCGAGCCGATCGCCGACCGGTCCGTCGGGCTCGACCCGACCCATCCGACGCTGGCCTCGCTCCTCAAGGGCGCCGGCTACGCGACCGCCCTGATCGGCAAGTGGCACTGCGGCTACCTGCCGGACCACTCACCCACCAAGTCCGGCTGGGACGAGTTCTTCGGCAACTTCGGCGGTGCGCTGGAGTACTACTCGAAACTCGGACTCGGCGGTGAGTACGACCTGTACGAGGGCGACGCCGAGTACAAGGACCTGCGTTACTACACGCGGATCCTGACCGAGCGGGCCGGCGAGTACGTGCGCCGGGACCACGACGAACCGTGGCTGCTCAACCTCAACTTCACCACCCCGCACTGGCCGTGGATCGCCGACGGCGACGAGGAGGAGAGCGCCGAGATCGTCCGCCGCATCAAGTCCGGCCAGGGACTGAAGGCCCTGCTGCACACCGACGGCGGGTCGGTGGAGAAGTACACGGAGATGGTCCAGGACCTCGACCGCTCGGTGGGCCGGGTCCTCGCGGCCCTGAAGGAGTCGGGACAGGAGGAGGA
This sequence comes from Streptomyces sp. NPDC054842, assembly GCF_053611025.1. Classification (NCBI taxonomy): domain Bacteria; kingdom Bacillati; phylum Actinomycetota; class Actinomycetes; order Kitasatosporales; family Streptomycetaceae; genus Streptomyces; species Streptomyces sp. NPDC054842. Next base: position 4,598 of record NZ_JBSGZN010000039.1, on the reverse strand, counting down.
CACGCTGGTGTTCTTCGGTTCGGACAACGGCGGTGAACGCTTCTCGTACCAGTGGCCGCTGTCCGGCGAGAAGTCGTCCCTCCAGGAGGGCGGCATCCGGGTCCCCTCCATCGTGCGCTGGCCCGCACGTCTGAAGGGCGGACAGGTCAGTCACGTGCCGGTCTTCTCGCCCGACTGGACCGCGACGCTGCTGGAACTGGCCGGCGCCCGCCCGGACCCCGGCCACCCGCTGGACGGCGTCAGCCTCGCCGGGTACCTGCTGCGCGGTGAGACCGTGCCGGAGCGGGACCTGTTCTGGCGGGTGCGGGGTGAGCGGGCGGTGCGCCGCGGCCCGTGGAAGTACTACCGGGGCAAGGGCGGCACCGACCAGCTCTTTCACCTGTCCCGCGACGCACGGGAGCAGGCCGACCTCTCGGCCGAAGAGCCCGCGCTGCTGGCCGAGTTGAAGACCGCGTGGGAGAAGGTGAACGCGCGGCTGCTGCCGTATCCCGCCGCCTGACGCGTCCGGCGCGCGGCCGGCCCGGCGGGAGCCGGTCCGGTCAGGCCGGCCGCGCGGGGGACTGCGGCACCGCGGCGGGTGCCGCGGTCGCGGTGGTGTGGGGGTAGGCGGCTGCCCGGTGCTGGAAGGAGAGGATCTTCGGGTTCTGCACGACGCCGTCGCGGATCTCGATGGCCTTGCTCACCGTCACGTCGGCGTCCCAGGCCGCGGGGCCGCTCATCACCTTGCGCAGATAGGGGAGGAGCGCCTCGCTGATCTCCCAGGTGGCGGAGTTCCACAGGTGCGAGGGGCTGTGGTCCACGCCGTAGTAGTGGCAGCCGGGGCCCACCGTCGGCATGGGGTCGTCGAAGGTGGTCGGCCTGGCCCACTCGAAGCCCATGCCCTCGTCGCAGGAGACGTCGATGAAGAAGGTGCCCTGCCGGAAGGCGTCGAGCTCTGACTCGGTGACGAACATCAGCGGCGCGTCGGTGTCCTGCCTTATGCAGTTGACGACGATGTCGAATTCGGCGAGGTACCGCGCGAGCGGGACGGGCCCGGCCGGGGTGAGTGCCTGGAGGTGCGACGGATCGCCGTCCCGCTCCTCGAAGTGGCCCATCACGACCGACGGCATCGGCGAGGCCACCGCCGCCGCGGCCCGCTGGGTCAGCACCGTGACGTCGGAGACGCCCATGGCGCCGAGGCCGGTGACCGCTCCGCGCGCCGTGGCGCCGAAGCTGATGACCACCGCGCGCAGCCTGCGGCCGTAGCTGCCGGTCAGGCCGCCGAGCTGGAGGGCGTGCAGCACGGAGGAGTAGCCGGCGAGTTCGTTGTTCTTGTGGAACACATGGACGCTGAAGGCACCCGTGGAGGTCCAGTGGTTCATGGCCTCCCAGGCGATGACGGTCAGCCGCCGGTCGATGCCGATCTGCGTCATCTTCTCGTCCTGCACGCAGTGCGGCCAGCCCCACAGCACCTGGCCCTCCCGCAGCGCGTCGGTGTCCTCGTGCAGGGGCTTGGGCAGCAGCAGGACGTCGCAGTCGGCGAGGAGTCGCTCACGCGTCCGCAGACCGCCCACGAGCGGCCGCAGGGCCTCGTCGTCGACGCCGAACCGCCGGCCGTAGCCCTCTTCGAGGAACATCCTCTCGCGTACGTCGGGGTCGACCCTGTCGAGGTGACGGGGGTGCAGGGGCAGCCGGAACTCGTTCTCCTTGCGGGAGGTGGCGAGTACTCCCAGACTCATCAGGCTCATGTCGTTCTCGTCTTTTCACTTGTCGTCGGTGCGGGGGCGGCGCGTCCCCGCTGCGGGTGAGCGGTCGGCCGTGGTGGCTTCGGGCGGTCGCGGATGCCGGTGCCGTACGCGCGGGCCCGAGGGCGTGGCGCGGCGGGGGGCGACCGGTCCGCGGACGGTCGCCGCGGGCGGTCGGGCGGTCCGCCTCGGGCAGGGGGGTCCGCTACAGACGGGCGCGGGCCGGGCTGCGGAGGGCGGGGCGGGAGTACGAGCCGGTGAGCATGGGGCGGCTCATTTCCGGCCGGACCACAGGTGTCCGGCGATTGCCGTTCCCCGAGGGCGACGCCGGTACGGATGACGGCGTGCGAGGTGCGCTCGGTACCGCAACCGTACCCCCGCCGGGACGCCGCGAGCGCCGGCCCCCGCCGGCCCGGCGCAGATGAGCGCCGTGTTCCCGCCTCGCCCGCCCGCCGTTTGCGATTGTTTGGGCCGTTGTGTACGGGTGACGCATACATGGGTGTGGCGCCCGGTTCCCGGTGGGTGCGGGCTCGGTCCTGTGGAGAGGGGCATGCGTGAAGCGCGGTGCGCGGGCGGGTGAGCGGGCACAGGACGGGCGGCGGACGGACGAGCGGCCGGACCCGAACCGGTGGCGGGCCTTGTGGGCCACCCTGGTGGCCGGGTTCATGAGCCTGCTCGACGTCACGATCGTGGCCGTCGCCCTGCCGTCACTGCAGCGCGACCTCGGCGCGTCGGCGGCGTCCGTGCAGTGGGTCGTGTCCGGCTACGCCCTGACGTTCGCGCTCGCGCTGGTGACGGCGGGCCGCGTCGGTGACGCCGTCGGCCGGCGCCGCGTCTTCCTGTGGGCGCTGGCGGCCTTCGTGGTGTGCAGCGCCGTCGCGGGCGCCGCCCCCTCGATCATGTGGCTCGTGGTGGCCCGCCTCGCGCAGGGCGTCGCCGCGGGCTGCCTGGCACCGCAGAACTCCGCCCTCATCCAGCAGATGTTCCAGGGAGAGGAGCGCGGCCGCGCCTTCGGCCTGTTCGGTGCGACCGTCGGCATCTCCAGCGCCGTGGGCCCCGTGACCGGCGGCCTCATCCTCGCCCTGGCCGACGGCGCCGGCGGCTGGCGGTGGATCTTCTACGTCAATGTCCCGGTGGGCGCGCTCGCGCTCCTGCTGGGCAGCCGCCTGCTGCCACGGGTGGCCCCGGGCCGTCGGGGCCACCTGGACCTGCCGGGCGTCGCCCTGCTGGGCGCCGGGGTGCTGGCGATCATGCTGCCGCTGGTCCTCGCCGAGGCCGACGGGATCCGCCGGCTCTGGTGGCTGTTCCCGGCCGGGGCGGCGCTGCTGGCCGGGTTCGCGAGGTGGGAGCGGCGGGTCGCGGCCCGGGGCGGGGAGCCGCTGCTCGATCCCCGGCTGCTCACCGGGACACCGGGTTACGCGGCCGGCGCGGGCATCGCCACGCTGTACTTCGTGGGGTTCAGCGGCGTGTGGCTGGTGTTCGCGCTCTTCTTCCAGAACGGGCTCGACTACTCACCGCTCCGGTCGGGTCTGTCCGTGACCCCGTTCGCCGTCGGCTCGGCGGCCGCGGCGGTGGTGGCGGGGCGGCTGGTGGAGCGGCTGGGCAGGCTGCTGACGGTGCTCGGCCTGACCGGTGTCGTGCTCGGCCTGGGCACGACCGCTCTGGTGCTGAGGTTCGCTCCGCCGGGGTCGGCCGTCTGGTGGGCGGCGCCCGCCCTGTTCGTCGGGGGGATCGGCAGTGGCTGCGTCATCTCCCCGAACGTCACCATGACCCTGCGCGACGTACCCGTGCGGATGGCGGGGGCGGCGGGCGGCGCCCTGCAGACGGGTCAGCGCCTGGGCGGCGCGGTGGGCACGGCGGCTCTCCCGGGACTGTTCTACCTCGTCCTCGGAGCGACCGGTCACGACTACCGCACCGCGGTGGCGGTGTCCGTGGGCACCGGGATCCTCGCCATGCTCGCCGCCCTCGTGGCCGCCGTGCTCGACTGGCGCCGCGACCGCGGGGCGGGCGGGCGCACCGGCCCGGCGGACCGGGCGGAGGGCGGTCGCAGCCACCCCCGCGCGAGCCGGTGCCGACCCGTCCCGCGGCTGTCTAGAACTCGCGGTCGATGCCGGTGACGGAGGCGGGTCCCAGCGGCGCGTCCCCCTCGGTGAACCCGCTGTCCCGCAGCGCCCCGGAGACGAGCCGCACCGCCTCGGCCTCCGCGCTCGACGCGTCCGCGGCGTCCACCTCGACCCGCACGGAGAACATGCCGCCGTCCTCCACGCTCAGCAGGTTCAGCTCCTCGCTCTCGCCCAGATCCGTGTTCTTCGGGTCCTGCGGGCGCAGCCGGCGCACCACGTCGGCGCGCGCGGAGTCGCTGACACCGTGCACGAAGGTACCGGGGACGGTGATGATGTAGGTGGTCACAAGAACTCCTCACATGTACGCCCCTGCCGTGGCAGGGGCGTCGAACTTGCCGTGGGCCGCCGTCACTGTCCCTGGAGATTCTGGACGAGCATCCAGGTGGCGGCCGCGAGAAACACCGCGCCGGAGACCCGCATCATCAGATAGCCCTTGCGGGTCGGCTCGGTGGCGTCGTAGTCCCGGACGAACGGCCGCTGCAGCGGGCGGTTCGCCTTCCACAGCAGTCTCGGGCGGACGACCTGTACCAGGCCCACGACCAGGAACACGCACAGAATGACGGTGACCAACGGATCCTCCCGAGGTGCGTCGGGCGTGGGACGCCCGAGACGCTGTCGGCTGCGTGGCGGTTCGTCTACCCCGCATCGCGGCGGGCACCCGGAACCGCTTCCTGGGCGCCCGCTCGCACGGCCCCGCCCTGCGCGCCGACGTGCGGAGGCGGTCATGCCGGTGGCCGGCGGCGCTCCGCGG
>NZ_JBSGZN010000038.1:0-80844 GCF_053611025.1 Streptomyces sp. NPDC054842 | reverse complement strand
CCTCCGAGGAGGTGCGGGCCGTCGCCGTGGAGCTGCTCGACGTCACTGGTCGGTGTCGTCCTTCTGGTCGTCGCCCTCTTCGCCCTCGATCACGGGGATGAGGGAGAGCTTCCCGCGGGAGTCGATCTCGGCGATCTCGACCTGGACCTTCTGGCCCACGCCGACGACGTCCTCGACGTTCTCCACGCGCTTGCCGCCGGCGAGCTTGCGGATCTGCGAGATGTGCAGCAGACCGTCCTTGCCCGGGAGCAGCGATACGAACGCGCCGAAGGTGGTCGTCTTCACGACCGTGCCCAGGTAGCGCTCGCCGACCTCCGGCATGGTCGGGTTGGCGATGCCGTTGATCGTGGCGCGGGCGGCCTCGGCCTGCGAGCCCTGGGCGGCACCGATGTAGATGGTGCCGTCGTCCTCGATCGTGATGTCGGCGCCGGTGTCCTCCTGGATCTGGTTGATCATCTTGCCCTTGGGGCCGATGACCTCACCGATCTTGTCCACGGGGATCTTGACCGTGATGATCCGCGGGGCGTTCGGGGACATCTCGTCCGGCGTGTCGATCGCTTCCATCATCACGTCGAGGATGTGGAGGCGGGCGTCGCGGGCCTGCTTGAGGGCCGCGGCCAGGACGGAGGCGGGGATGCCGTCCAGCTTGGTGTCGAGCTGGAGGGCGGTCACGAACTCCTTGGTGCCGGCGACCTTGAAGTCCATGTCGCCGAAGGCGTCCTCCGCACCGAGGATGTCGGTGAGGGCGACGTAGTGCGTCTCGCCGTTGATCTCCTGCGAGATCAGACCCATGGCGATACCGGCGACGGGGGCCTTCAGCGGCACACCGGCGTTCAGCAGCGACATGGTGGAGGCGCAGACCGAGCCCATCGACGTCGAACCGTTGGAGCCGAGGGCCTCGGACACCTGGCGGATCGCGTAGGGGAACTCCTCGCGCGTCGGCAGCACCGGCACGATGGCGCGCTCGGCGAGGGCGCCGTGGCCGATCTCGCGGCGCTTCGGGGAGCCGACGCGGCCGGTCTCGCCGACGGAGTACGGCGGGAAGTTGTAGTTGTGCATGTAGCGCTTGCGGGTCACCGGGGAGAGGGTGTCCAGCTGCTGCTCCATGCGGAGCATGTTCAGGGTGGTGACGCCCAGGATCTGGGTCTCGCCACGCTCGAACAGCGCGGAACCGTGCACGCGCGGGATGGCCTCGACCTCGGCGGCCAGGGTGCGGATGTCGGTGACACCGCGGCCGTCGATGCGCTTCTTCTCCTTGATGACGCGCTCACGGACCAGGGACTTGGTCAGCGAGCGGTACGCGGCGGAGATCTCCTTCTCGCGGCCCTCGAACTGCGGGAGCAGCTTCTCGGCGGCCAGACCCTTGACGCGGTCCAGCTCGGCCTCGCGCTCCTGCTTGCCCGCGATGGTGAGGGCCTGCGAGAGCTCGCCCTTGACCGCGGCGGTGAGCGCCTCCAGGACGTCGTCCTGGTAGTCGAGGAAGACGGGGAACTCGCCGGTCGGCTTCGCGGCCTTGGCGGCGAGGTCGGCCTGGGCCTTGCACAGCACGCGGATGAAGGGCTTCGCGGCGTCCAGACCGGCGGCGACGACCTCCTCGGTCGGCGCCTCGGCGCCGCCCGCGACCAGCTGGATGGTCTTCTCGGTGGCCTCGGCCTCGACCATCATGATCGCGACGTCGCCGTCCTCGAGGGTGCGACCGGCGACGACCATGTCGAAGACGGCGTCCTCGAGCTCGGTGTGCGTCGGGAACGCGACCCACTGGCCGTTGATCAGCGCGACGCGGACGCCGCCGATCGGGCCGGAGAAGGGCAGGCCGGCCAGCTGCGTGGACGCGGACGCGGCGTTGATCGCGACGACGTCGTACAGGTGGTCGGGGTTGAGCGCCATGATCGTCGCGACGACCTGGATCTCGTTGCGCAGGCCCTTCTTGAAGGACGGGCGCAGCGGACGGTCGATGAGACGGCAGGTGAGGATGGCGTCCTCGGAGGGACGGCCCTCACGGCGGAAGAAGCTGCCGGGGATCTTGCCGGCGGCGTACATCCGCTCCTCGACGTCCACCGTGAGGGGGAAGAAGTCGAGCTGGTCCTTGGGGTTCTTGGAGGCGGTGGTGGCCGACAGCACCATGGTGTCGTCGTCCAGGTACGCCACGGCGGAGCCGGCGGCCTGCTTGGCCAGGCGGCCCGTCTCGAAACGGATGGTGCGGGTGCCGAAGGAACCGTTGTCGATAACGGCCTCGGCGTAGTGGGTCTCGTTCTCCACTAGCGTTTTCTCCGATACTTTTCGTCTTTCGTCCCTCCTGCCCGTGTGACAGGGGGACGGTGGCGGAGAAGCGCTCCGTCTGGTGCGGGCCGGTCTTCGATCGAAGCACCCGGGTCTGCTTCCCCGGGGGCCACTACCGAGGACCGGCGGCGGCGAGGCGCGCTTCTCCTCGTTCAGGTCGTGATCTCGCTCTACCCGGTACGGGTAGGCGCAGTCACGCTGTGTCGTACGTCGTGTGTCGTGGCTACCACATTACAAAGAGGCGGCGACACTCCGCACGTACAGCAAAGGGAGCGGTCCCCTCCTGAGGTGGGAACCGCTCCCTTCACGGCGTCTTACTTGGCGCCCGCCGCACCGCGGCGGATGCCCAGGCGGTCGACCAGCGCGCGGAAGCGCTGGATGTCCTTCTTGGCCAGGTACTGCAGCAGGCGGCGGCGCTGGCCGACCAGGATCAGCAGACCACGGCGGGAGTGGTGGTCGTGCTTGTGCGTCTTCAGGTGCTCGGTCAGGTCCGAGATCCGGCGGGACAGCATGGCGACCTGGACCTCGGGGGAGCCGGTGTCGCCCTCCTTCTGACCGAACTCGGTGATGAGCTGCTTCTTCGTAGCGGCGTCGAGCGGCACGCGTACTCCTCGTAGTCTTCTGATGGCCACCGAGTGCCCCTGGTCCACATCTCAGGGGAGCTTCCGTGACTCGGTAGGCGGGGATCCGCTGGGCGCGACCTCCAGAACGCATGGTTCCGGGGGTGCGTACACAAACGGCCGTTACACAGCGTACCAGCCTGGGAGGACCCGCTCGCCCGGGTCCCCGAAGCACCCCTGACGGGCAGGGTGCGGCCACTAGGGTGAGCGCTCGGATCGCCGATACGTCGGACGTCGGGAAGTCGGGAAGGGGTCGCTTCGCCATGGTCGAGGCACAGGACGAGGATGTCAGGGCCCGCAAGGAGCGAGAGAAGGACGAGCTCTACGCCCTCGACATCTCGGGCGTCGAGTGGCACAGCGCGCCGGGTACGGAGGAGCAGGAGGAGCGGGTCGAGATCGCGTACCTGCCGGCGGGCGCCGTGGCCATGCGGTCCTCGCTGGACCCGGACACGGTGCTGCGCTACACGGAGGCGGAGTGGACCGCCTTCGTGCTGGGCGCGCGGGACGGGGAGTTCGATCTCGAGTCGGCGCCGGGCGGCGGGACGGACGCGGATTCCGCTTCGTGACCCCCGGGGACTCTGACGGGGAGCAGGTAAGCCTTCGCGCCGCCGGTACCCCTCCGTCCGTGGTCTGCCCGGCCGGAGGGGTGGCGTGAAGCGGGCCGGCCCTCAGCTGGTCATGGCGCGCGCTGCCGCGTACACGTCGAAGACGGCGAGCGCGAGCGGGACCAGCGTCAGCAGGACGAAGCCCTCGGCGATCTCCAGGAAGCGGCCCCAGAACGGGGTCACCCCGCCGCGCGGCAGGATCAGGCCGAGCGCGGTGACCAGGGCGGCCGCCGCCGCGATGACCGCGACGAGCCAGACCGTGCGCAGGTCCAGCGCCGCGCGGTCGCCCGCCATGGCGTCGCGCATCAGGGCGTACGGCGGGTTGAGCGCCAGACCGAGGCCCAGCAGGACGAGGGCGGCGAGACCGGCGGCCAGGATGGGCGCCACCTGCGCGGTGTAGCGGAAGAGGTGGGCGCGCATCAGCAGGGCGACGCCGGTCGCGCAGGCGAGCAGCAGGCCCCAGAGGTCGTCGGAGAAGCCGAGCACCGCGCAGGCCGCGACGGCGACCAGCGCGCAGCCGCCGACCAGGCCGACGAGGAGCTCGTGCCCGCGGCGGGCCTGGGCCTGGATGCGCTCGGCGTCCACCGGCTCGGGCGGCGCGGGGTCGGCGCCGTACGTGCCGCGCTGGGCGTTGTTCGGCGGGTCGAAGCCGATCGGCAGGCGGGCGAAGCGCATGGACAGGCCGGGCAGGAAGGCCAGGGCGCCCACGGCCACCGGGGCGCACAGCGCGGCCGTCTCGGTGGGCGTCCAGTGCGCGAGGAGCGAGACGAAGACGGCGAGCACGCCGATGGCGGAGGCGCACACGAAGGCGACGAACGGGCCGTCGCCCCGCGGGGAGCACAGGGTGAGGACCGTCGAGGCGACCAGGACCGCCGCGCAGCCCAGCAGGAACTGGAGCTTGCCCACTCCCTGGCCCTCGGCGAGGGCCAGCAGTCCGGAGCCGGCCACCGCGGTGTTCGGCAGGGCGCCGAGGCCGAGCGCGATCGCCGAGGCGCGGTCGCCGTAGACCCGTGCGCGGACGGCGGCGACGACCACCAGGAGTACGCCGGTGACGGCCGCGAGGATGCCGGGCACGCTGTGCATGTCGTGCCGGGGGTCGGCGGTCCAGGCGACGAAGGCGAGCAGGGCCGGCAGGACACCGCCTCCGACGAGGCCCGCGGCGCGGGTCAGGTCGCCGTTCCACAGGGTGCGCTCCCGGGTGACCGCGGAGGCGACCGCCTCGGACACGTCGTCGAAGACCGCGGGCGGCAGCGACTCGGAGAAGGGGCGCAGCGTGAGGAGTTCGCCGTCGAGAATGCGCTGGGCGGCGAAGGAGCGGGAGCTGTCCAGGACCGTGCCGTCGCGGCGCACGAGGTGGTAGCCGACCGGAGCGCCCTCGGCGGGGCTCTGGCGGGAGAGCCGCAGGATCTCCGGGTAGATGTCGGCGACGGGGATGTCGTCGGGCAGCGCCACGTCGATCCGGCTGTCCGGCGCGACGATGGTGACCCGGCAGAAACCGAGTCCGGTGCCCGCCCCGGAAGGGGCCCCGGTTCCGGGGCCGCCGGCTCCGGTGGTCGTCGCGGAGGCCGTCATGCTCACCTGCTGCTCCCCCTCAGTGATGGTTGTGGAACTGCGCCGTGAAGGTCCTGCGCCCGTTTTCACGGTGGACCGCGCCGATCGCTCGGCGCGACGCGGAACAGGCGCCCGTCCGGCCGAGCAGCGGACTCCGCGCACCTTCACATGGCGCGAAATGCCCTGATTCTTCGGCCTCGTTCGCGTGTGCTCACGCGAACATCCGGCACCCTACCGCCCACCGGTCCCCCGTGAAGTCAGTAGGATCACGCGGCGGCCTGCGTCCGCCTGACACGGGGCGGCGGGCGGAAGACCCTGGGGCCGTCAAGGGAATTGGTGAGCAGTGAGCCAAATCGTCGTGAAGCGCCCACCGCGGGCGCTGCCGTCCGAGGTGCCCACGGACGAGGTTGTCCTGCAGCCTCCGCCCGAGTTGCCGCGCGGTCATCATGAGAGCGTCCTGATGCAGCTGCTGCCGACCCTCGGCATGGGCGGCTCGGTCGTCTTCTTCTTCACGAGCGGGCAGCCGTTCATGAAGATCATGGGCATGGTGATGATCGCCTCGACGGTGGCCATGTCCATCGCGATGGTGGTCCGCTTCCGGCGCGGTTCCCAGGGCCAGCTCGCCGACCTGCGGCGCGACTACCTGAGCTATCTGTCGCAGACCCGGCGCGCGGCCCTCGGCACCGCGAAGGCGCAGCGCGACGCCCAGTACTACCTGCACCCCTCCCCCGAACAGCTGTGGGCGCTGGTCGCCGAGGGCAGCCGGCTGTGGGAACGGCGCCCGGGCGACGAGGACTTCGCGCAGGTCCGCATCGGGCTCGGCCCGCAGTCGCTCGCCACCCCGCTGCTCACCCCCGAGACCGGTCCCGTCGAGCAGCTGGAGCCGCTGACCGCGGGCGCCGTGCGGCGGTTCGTCGCCGCCCACAGCACGCTGGACGACCTCCCCATGGCCGTGTCGCTGCGCGCCTTCTACCACGTGACCGTCAGCGGCGACCCGGAGTCCGTACGGGCCTCCGCGCGCGCCCTGACCGGGTCGCTGGCCTCGCTGCACTCCCCCGAGGACCTGATCGTCGTGGTCGCGGCCGGGCGCGAGTCCCTGCCGCACTGGGAGTGGGCCAAGTGGCTGCCGCACGTCCAGGCGCCCGGCGCGGTGGACGGCGCCGGCACCCGCCGCCTGATCGGCGGCGACTCCCGCGAGCTGGAGGACCTGCTCGCCGGCCGCCTCACCGGCCGCCCGCGCTTCCACCCGAACGCCGCCCCGCTCGCCGACGAGCCGCACATCGTCGTCGTGCTCGACGGGCTGTCGCTGCTCCCCGGATCCGCCCTCGCCTCCCCCGAGGGGCTGCAGGGCGTCACGGTCATCGAGGTGGTGCCCGGGGAGCTGACGGGCGCGCCGGGCGATCTGTCCATCGTCGTCCAGCCGCACGAACTGCACCTGGAATCGGGGCACGGCGTCATCTACGAGGGCACCCCGGACGCACTCTCCTACGAGTCCGCCGAGGCGCTGGCCCGGCAACTGGCGCCGCTGCGCATGGCGTCGGGCGGCGACGACGACGAACCGCTGCTCGCCAACCTGGAGTTCACCGATCTGCTGAGCCTCGGGGACGCGGCGTCGGTGGACACCAAGCGCACCTGGCGGCCGCGTTCGCTGGCCGAGCGGCTGCGGGTGCCGATCGGTGTCGGCGAGGACGGCCGGCCCGTGATGCTGGACCTCAAGGAGGCGGCGCAGGAAGGCATGGGCCCGCACGGCCTGTGCGTGGGCGCGACCGGTTCCGGCAAGTCGGAGCTGCTGCGCACCCTGGTGCTGGGTCTCGCGGTCACGCACTCCTCGGAGACCCTCAACTTCGTCCTCGCGGACTTCAAGGGCGGCGCCACCTTCGCGGGCATGGCGCAGATGCCGCACGTGGCGGCCGTCATCACCAACCTCGCGGACGACCTGACCCTGGTCGACCGTATGGGCGACTCCATCCGCGGCGAGCTCAACCGCCGCCAGGAGATGCTGCGTGACGCGGGCAACTACGCGAACATCCACGACTACGAGAAGGCGCGCGCGGCCGGCGCCCCGCTCCAGCCGATCCCGTCCCTGGTCCTGGTGATCGACGAGTTCAGTGAACTGCTGAGCGCCAAGCCGGACTTCATCGAGATGTTCGTGCAGATCGGCCGCATCGGCCGGTCGCTCGGCGTGCACCTGCTGCTGGCTTCGCAGCGCCTGGAGGAGGGCCGGCTGCGCGGACTGGAGACGTACCTGTCGTACCGCGTCGGCCTGCGGACGTTCTCCGCCGCCGAGTCGCGTGCGGCGCTGGGCGTGCCGGACGCCTACGAGCTGCCGAACGTGCCCGGTTCGGGCTTCCTGAAGTACGGCACGGACGAGATGGTGCGCTTCAAGGCGGCGTACGTCTCCGGGGTGTACCGCTCGGGTTCCGCGCAGGCCGCCGCGCTGGGCGGGCCGCTGCCGGTGGACCGGCGGCCCGTGGTGTTCACGGCGGCCGAGGTGCCGGTGCGGTACGTGTCCGTGCCCCGGCAGCGGCCCGAGGCGTCCTCCGACACGGACGACGCGCTCGCCGACACCGTCCTCGACGTGATCGTGCGCCGGCTGGAGGCGCAGGGGCCCGCGGCGCACCAGGTGTGGCTGCCGCCGCTGGACAGCCCGCCGTCGCTGGACGGGCTGCTGCCGGGTCTGACGGCCGTCCAGGGCCGGGGGCTGACGCAGCCCGGGTACGAGGGAGCGGGACGCCTCGTCGTCCCCGTGGGCCTCGTCGACAAGCCGTACGAGCAGCGCCGCGACCCGCTGTGGGTCGACTTCTCGGGCGCGGCCGGCCACATGCAGATCGTCGGCGGTCCGCAGTCCGGCAAGTCGACGCTGCTGCGCACGCTGATCGCGTCGTTCGCCCTGACCCACACGCCGCTCGAAGTGCAGTTCTACGGACTCGACTTCGGCGGTGGCGGCCTGTCGGCGATCGCCGGGCTGCCGCACGTCGGCGGCGTCGCGTCCCGGCTCGACCCCGAGCGGGTGCGCCGCACGGTCGCCGAGGTGTACGGCGTCATGACCCGCCGCGAGGAGTACTTCCGCGCGTCCGGCATCTCCTCCATCGCGGAGTTCCGCACCAAGCGGGCCCGCGGCGAGATCTCCGTGACCGAGCAGCCGTGGGGTGACGTCTTCCTCGTCATCGACGGCTGGGGCAACTTCCGCGCGGATTACGAGGGTCTGGAGCAGGTCGTCCTCGACATGGCGGCGCGGGGCCTCGGTTACGGCATCCACGTGGTGCTGAGCGCGTCGCGGTCAATGGAGGTGCGGTCCAACCTCAAGGACCACCTGATGAACCGTCTGGAGCTGCGGCTCGGCGACACGATGGACTCCGAGCTGGACCGCAAGGTGGCGGCGAACGTCCCCACCGGCGTGCCCGGTCGCGGCCAGTCGCCGCAGAAGCTGCACTTCATGGCCGCCGTCCCGCGGATCGACGGGCTCACCTCGGACACGGACCTCGCCGACGCCACCGCGGCGCTGACGACGGAGGTCGCCCGGCACTGGCAGGCGCCGGGTGCGCCCGAAGTGCGCCTGCTGCCGCGGGAGTTCCCGGCCGCGCAGTTGCCGCCCGGTGACCGGTTCCCGCGGCGCGGGGTGGCCTTCGCGCTCGACGAGGACAATCTCGAACCCGTCTTCGTCGACTTCGAGCAGGACCCGTTCTTCCTCGTCTTCGGCGAGAGCGAGACCGGCAAGTCGAATCTGCTGCGGCTGCTCATCAAGCAGCTCACCGAGCGTTACTCGGGCGACGAGTGCAAGCTGTTCGTCGTCGACAACCGGCGCTCCCTGCTGGACGTCACGCCGTCCACGCACCTGGCGGAGTACATCCCGATGTCCAACGCCATGGACCACCACATGACGGCGCTCGCGGACCTCATGCAGCGCCGGACGCCCACGGCCGACGTGACCGCGCAGCAGCTGCGGGAGCGGAGCTGGTGGCAGGGGCCGACGGTGTACGTGATCGTGGACGACTACGACCTGGTCTCCACGTCGAGCGGGAACCCGCTGGGCGGCCTGACGGAACTCCTGCCGTTCGCCCGGGACGTCGGCGTGCGCTTCATCATCGCGCGGTCGACAGCCGGTGCGGGGCGTGCGGCGTACGAGCCGTTCATGCAGCGCATGAAGGAACTGGGCGCGCAGGGCGTCGTGATGGCCGGCGACCCGGGCGAGGGCGACATCCTCGGCGGGGTCAGGCCGCGACCGATGCCGGTGGGCCGGGGCGTCTTCGTCTCCAGGAAGCGCGGAAAGCCGTTGGTGCAGACGGGACTTGTGCCGGAGGTGTCGTACTGACGAGGGCGGTGGCCGGTAACCGGTGCCGTGGCTGTACGCCGTGGCCGTGGCCGTGGCCGTGAAGATGAGTCGACGATCTCGCGGGTCCGAACGCAAGGGTGCGCCTCGCGCCCGGGGCGGGTCCGCCGGGAGAACGGGGAAGGGTTCGCGCATGGTGTGGGACGAGTGGGAGCAGTTGAAGTCGCAGGCGGCCGAGCGTCGGCCGGCTCACACGCAGCTCAATCAGCTGGAGCCGGGTGGAGGCGGCGGCCGGGTCGTGGACCCCGCCCAGTACGGGGACCTCACCGTGAATCAGGGCGACCTGGCGAAGATCGGCGAGCACGCGTTCACGCTCTACAACGACCTGTGGAACAAGGGCCGCAGAGCCGTACCGAGCAGTGACAAAGCGGCCGGTGACCTCACCCGGCAGGGCTTCGCCCTCGGTGGCGGACTGCAGCACGTCTCCACCCGCTGGGACGAGCAGTTGTCCTCGCTGCGCGACGCGTGCGCCCACATCTCCAACCACATGAGCGTCACCAAGAAACTCCACAGCGGCGACGACCACTACATCCGGCGGCAGATGAGCAGCATCGACGTCCTGGACGCGGGCTTCGACGAACGCGTGGGCGCTCCGGGCGACAAGAACCCCGCATACGCCGACAAGGACGAGAAGAAGGACAAGAAGGGCGACTGATGGATCTCGACGCACTCCGCTTCGCCGACTTCACGCTGCTCAAAGAGGCGGTCACCGACTGGACCACGATGATCGGCGACCTGGACGAACTCAAGGAGTCCGCCGACAAGGGCCTCCGAGGCGCCGCCAACAAGGCCGCCTGGACCGGCCAGAACGCCACCGTCTCCAAGGAGTTCGTCGGCAAGACCGCCGGCGAGTTCGCGGACGCCCACACCCAGGCGACGTCCATCAGGAACATCCTCCAGGACACCCTGACCGAACTCGAAGACTTCAAGACCAAGCTCAACGCGGCCATCTCGCGCGGCGAGAAGAAGAACCTCACCGTGACCACCACCGGAGGCGGCGGCTTCACCGTCACGATGAACATCCACCCCGACCGCGCGGCGAAGGGGACGACGGTCCCCGAACACGACGCGCAGGACGTCACCGCGCTGCGCGACGAGGTCCAGAAGATACTCAACGACGCCACGGAGAGCGACACTTCGGCCAACAAGGTGCTGCAGGCGCTGGTCGACCAGAGCCGGCTCGGCTTCTCCGACGCGGGCTACGCCGACCGGGACGCCGCGGCGGACGCGGTCAAGGAGGCCGACGAGCTGGCCGCTCTGGCGAGGAAGAAGCCGGAGGACCTCAGCGTCCAGGACTTCGACCGCCTGAACGCGGGGCTGAAGAAGTACGCCGACGATGACCTGTTCGCGGAGGAGTTTGCCAGGAAGCTCGGGCCGCGGGGGACGCTCGACTTCTGGACCGGGCTCAACGACCCGCACAGCGCCTACTCGGTGGGCAGCAAGCGGGTGGACCAGTACGACGACCTGCAGAAGAACCTGAGCCTCACGCTGGCCAACGCCACCCAGAGCGACACCGCCGGCATGACGGAGTGGAAGAGCGGGATGGTCGACCTGGTCGACAAGCCGGTCGGCCGCAACGGCGGTTTCCCGCTGGGCGCCCAGGTCATGTCCAACCTGATGCGGTGGGGCGACTACGACGACAGGTTCCTGGTCGACTACGGCGACAAGCTGATCGAGACGGAGAAGAAGTTCACGGGCAACGGCCGGCACGGCGCCTGGCAGCGCATGGGCATGGACCCGCTCGTCAACCGCACCGGCACGGACTCCGGCTGGGACCCGATGACCGGCTACCTGAAGGCGCTGTCGAACAGCCCGGACGCCGCCACGGAGTTCTTCAACGGCGACTTCGTCACCAAGGACGAGGACCACGACTTCACCGAGAAGAAGGACGGCAAGGACGTCAAGCGGTCCCTGTCCAACTTCGACTACCTCTTCGAAGAGCGCGACTGGCCCATGGACCAGGACGACAAGGGCGAGGACAGCATCGCGGGCCGCAACAACCTGGCGCTCGCCCTGGAAGCGGCGACGACGGGGCATCCGGCGGGCGAGCTGCCTACGGTGGACACGCCTCCGCACAACGCGGAACAGACGAAGCTGATGGAGAGCCTCATCGCGTCCGTCTCGGACAACAACGAGCGGCTCACCGATCACGGGTACATGAGCGACAGCATCGGGCAGATCGCGTCGGAGTACCTGCCGGACATCAACCGCGCCATGACCGACGACGGTGACGGGGACACCGACCGCCTCTTCCCGGTCGCGGGTACCGAGGCTGAGCTGAATCACCGGGACGTGACGCGCTTCCTCTTCACCGTCGGTCAGAACCCTGAGGGATACGCCGCGGTCGAGGTGGGCCAGAAGGCGTACATGGCCAGGCTGATGGAGTACCACCTGGATCCCGGCCTCCCGGCGGCCGAGCGCTACGCCCACGATCCGCAGTTCGTGGTCGAGCAGATCTCCAAGGGTTCGGGCGAAGTGTCGGGAACGCTGGCGCAGGGCCGGGCGGAGGCCGTCGCCGGTGAGGCCGAGACGAAGGACAAGGCCTACGAACACTCCATCGCCCAGCGGAAGAACTTCATCTCGGGCGCGGTCGGTACCGTCACCGGGGCCGGCGCGGCCCTCATCACCAGTCCCGTGGGAGGCGCGGCGGTCGGCGGCGCCGCGGGAACGGCGACGAGCATCATCCTCGAGGAGATCTTCAAGGACGCCGAGGGCAAGGCCAAGGACGACGCCGGGCCGGTGATGGGCGAGTACTGGGAATCCGGCCTGGACAGCAACAGCAAGTACACGGAGAGAGCGGCCGAGGAGGCGACGAAGGGCCATGAGCGAACCGATCTGCCCGACGTCGGAGAATGGGCCCGAGACGGTGCGCAGCGCGGCTTCAAGGAGTCCGGCACGAACGTCAGCGCCATGGCGTCCGACCTCAAGACGGACATCTGACGTGGCTGTCCCGAGTCCGCCCTCAGGTCTCGCGTCGCGATCCCTGCACCCAGAGAGGCATACGGCCTTGCAGCATCTGCGTCTTCGACGTGTTCCGGGACGGCGGGTGGTCGCCCTGACCGCAGCCGCCGTGGTGGGGGGAATGGCGCTCGCGGGCTGCTCGCAGGAGGAGAAGCGCGAGTACGCGCTGCCGGAGTCTCTCTGTGGAGCCCCTGTCCGCCCCGAGCTGCTGGAGCCGTTGCTGCCGCCGGGGAAGAAGGTGTCCACACGGACGGAGACACCCAACGGCGGGACCAGACGATGCACCATTGCCGTGGACGGCAAGGTCGCCCTGGTGGCCGGACAGATCTGGTGGGACAAGGACGAGGGAGTGTCCGATGTGGCCGCCGCACACGCGAAGGTGAGCCCCGGCACGGTCACCGGATCCGGGACGTACCTGTACTCCAGCACCGGCGCGGTCGGAAGGGCGTCGGGGTGCGAGACGTCGGAACACCCCGATCAGGCGCTCTTCACCACACTTCAGGTGTACGCGCCGGACCGGAGCGACAAGGCGGCCATGAGGAAGCTGATCGCGGACTACACCAAGTCGACCAAGAAGTCGGACGCCTGCGCCTGAGGTGAGGACCTGACGGGCTCCCCACTCAATTCTCACATTAAGGAAAGCTTCGGATCATGCAGGGACTGTCTCGCCGCCGCCACCGGATCGTCGCCGCCTCTATCGCCCTCCTCCCCCTCCTCGCCGCTTGCGATGCGGGCACGGACGAGGCGACTCCACTCGACGTGGAGAAGACGCGCGACATACTGCCCGACAAGAAGGCCGTTCCCGGTTGGAGCATTGCGGCGGAACCTGCGGCTCACCCCCTGCAGAAGGCCCGTTCAGAAGGGCTCGTGCGGTGCTACACGCGTGCCTCGTGTGAAGACGTGCGCTTCGCGGGCGTATCGCTGGCCCAGGGCACTCAGAAGCCCCGGTTCACCTTCATGATCATGACCTATGAGGACGCGGACACGGCCCAGTCCGCCTACGGCCGGGTATGGAAGGCGTGGAAGGCGCGCGTCCCGGAGGCACGGGTGCTGAATCTCGGCGAGATCGGCGAGGAGCACGACGCCGTGGTCGGGCCGGGCCCCTCCTTCGACAAGCGGACGAAGAGCACGCTCGTTCAGGTACGCGTGGGCAGCGCGCTCCTGTTGACCACTGCGGAGTCCGCCGCCGGTGTCGACATGAGCGATGACCTGGTGGCCGAGTTCGCCTCCACGTTCGCCGAGCGCGCGCGCCAGGTCCAGGACGGCGAGGTCGCGTCCGCCGCCGTGAACACCGGCTGACGACCCGGCACGGCTCACAGAGCGGCGCTGCTTCTCGCAAGGGCGTGTGATCCGGGAACGGTTCGGGGTGGGCGCCTCCCGCGCGCGCCCACCCCGGTGACCTGTGCTCATCAGCGTTACGCGTAGTAGCTGGCGGCCTTCTTGTCGCCGCCCATGTAGTCGCCGCCGGCGCGGCCGACGACCTGCGCGATGGAGACCAGGGCCTGGTGGATGTCCCGGGCTTCCTTGTCCCACAGCGTCTGCTGCTGCTTGTACATGTCGTGCGCCTCGCCCTCCCAGCCCGAGGCCACGCTGGCGACCATCTTCTTGATCTCTTCCAGGTCCGTCTCGAGCTGCTTCGCCTGGTTGCCGATCTCGGTCGCGGCGGCGTCGAGGGCCCCGTACTTGACTACGAGTTCATCGTGGCTGTTGCCGGCCATACTCACTCCACTCCTTCATGTTGTGCATCGACGGATCCGGCCTCGGGTGTCCGAGGCGGCACTCGCTCAGAACCCGCTGAGGCTCGACTTCGGGGCTCCGTCGTACACGTTGATGCTGTTGACGGCCTGACGGACGTCGTCCTCGGTGCCGTCCTTGATCTTCCGGGTGGCGCTCATGGCCTCGAGGAACTTGGTGAGGATGTTGCCGATCCGCACCAGGGACGTGTTGATCTCGTGCTGCTTGGTGTTGAAGGCACCGGCACCGATGCCCTTCCACTGACCGCTCTCGAGGCTGTCGATGGTGCCCTGGAGGCGGTGGACCTGCCCCTTGATCGACTCGAACTTCGTCGCGATGTCCTGCTCGAGCTTGACTACTTGGGCATCTGATAGCCGCTGGCCGTCTGCCATGAATGGGCTTCCTTCCTGGATTGCCGTGCGAACGTGCCGGGTTCACGCGCCACCGGCCGGTGGGTGCGCGACCCGGCCTGGAAAGTCGGGCCGGAATTGGACCGGAGGGGAGTGCCTGCTCAGCCGTTGCGGCGCGCGCGCAGCACGGCGAAGCCGCCCCCTCCGATCACCGCCGCCGCGGCGACGGCTCCCAGGACCACCCACAGCGTGTTGCCGTCGGACGGCTCCGAGTGTGATCCTGCCGCTGAAGTCTGGCCGCCTGAAGTGCTTTTCGGGGGCTGTGACGAGGCTGGGACGGAGGCGGAGGGGGTGGCGCCTGCGGCGCCCGTTCCGTTCTCGTAGCTGAGAGGGTCCGCGTTGGCCGGGCCGGGATCGATGTCCTTGTCGGCCAGGACTTTACGGGGACGGATGAGGCCGTATCCCAGGTAGTTGCTGGGCTTGTCCTTCGGCCAGCTCCGGCCGGCGGTGTCGATGAGGGTCCTCAGCACCTGGTGGGAGGTCCAGTCAGGGTGAGCGGACCAGATCAAGGCTGCGGACGCGGACGCGATGGCCGTGGCGGCGCTGGTGCCACCGCCGTCGTTGCAGTACGCGCGCAATGTCGCGTCGCAGTAGTACGGGAGGTCGAGTCCCGGTGCGGCGAGGTCGACGTAGTCGCCGTGTTCCGAGAACTTCGCGACTCTGCCGGCCTCATCCGTAGCCGCGACACCGACAACGTAGGGGTAGGCGGCCGGATAGCCGATGAAGTTCCTTTTCTCGGCGTCGTTCCCCACGGCGGCAAACATCAACTTTCCCTTTGACTCCGCGTACTTCACCGCCGCTTCCACCTCAGGGGCGATGACGTCCGCGCCGAAGGACATACTGATGATCCGCGCGTCACTGTCAGCGGCGGCCCGGATGGCGTCACTCATCTTGGGCGTCTTCTTCCTGGCCGTCTCGTCTAGCGACTCCACGGCCAGCACCCGGTAGGGGACGATCTTCGCGTCGGGGGCGAGACCCTTCAATCCGCCCCCCGCGCCCGTCCCCGCGATCAGCTCGGCCATCGTCGTCCCGTGACCTTTGAAGTCCTTGGTGGCGTTGTAAGAGACGCTTTTCGGGACCGCGTTGCCGAGTACCTGGCCTTTCAGCGACGGCGTCGCCGGATTCACCCCGGTGTCCAGTACCGCGACCTTGACGCCCTTGCCCGTAGCGGACTTCCAGAGCCCGTCGGCGTCCATGGCGTCCAGGTACCACTGACGCTTCTGGACGTCGTCCGCCACGGCGCTGGGCGCCATCCCCGAGCACACGATGCCCAGTGCACCCAGCGCGGCGCACACGGCGGACGCCCGTCTGGACACGCGTCTCGTCGAAGGTGCCTTGCCCTCATCACGTCGGCTGATCCCTGACCACATGCCTCTGTACGTCCTCGCTCGTATCCGTCAGCCGGCCGCGGGCGGCACGTCGCGCCGCGCACTGTCGGGCGAATGGGTCTCGTCGTCGCTTGACCGCTCACGACGCGACGTGCCTCTGTCGTCTGCTCGCTGGGGTCCTTGATTACTTCCCGAGCCACGCGCCGCGCCGGCTCCGCCGGAGGGCCGCCCCGCCTTCCTGGCCTGCGAACTCTTGCTCTTCGGCGCGCCGACCACTCCGTCGGCGTTGCCCGCGGGCCGGGGCGAGGTCCTGCCTGCCGCCCCGCCCGACGACGGTTGCGGTGCCCCAATCACTCCACGCTGCCCGAGCTTGCCACCTGTGGTGCGGGCGGTCGCGGCTCCCTCACCTCCGATGACCGTGCCGCGCGGCATCCTCGAAGCGTTCGCGGACGGCGTCGAACCTGTGGCGGGCTTACCGCCGACCACACCGCCGGCGCGTCCGGCACCTGTCGCCCCCGCTCCGCCTGTGCGTCCACCCGTCGTGCCTGCGGACCTTGGCACCCCTCCGGTGACGCCGCGGCCCATCGCCGACGTGCCTCTGGCCGTAGCAGATCCACGAGTGCCGGCCTGCCCCGGCGCGGCAGTACGTCCCACGGGGCCCATCGGACCGCGTCCTCCAGCAGTCGCACCCGTGGCACCGGCACGTCCCTGCGCCGGCGCGAAAGTCCTGGCGCCGGCAGCGCCGGCACGGCCCTGCGCGGACGCAGGAGTCCGGGCACCGGACGTGCCACCGGCGCCTGCGGCCCGGCCGATGGCGCTGCCGCGTGCCGTGGTGCCGCCGAAGGCCGGTGCCACCGGACCACCACCGGCCAGTGCGGGCGGTGTCCCTCCTTGAGCTCCGGCCTGTCCCGTCGCGGACGGGGGCGCGCTCGTGGCCGGCCTCGCGTCCGGCAGGGTGCCGACACTGTCGATCTCTGTTCCGACGTTCCGGTCGGGAGTCGTGACCGGAACATCCACATCCTTGATCAGGGATGTGGCGTCGTGCGTACGCGAGTCACCGGTGACACCGACAGCTTCGCGGTGGGACGGCCCGCCCGTGTCACCCACCGAGGCGAACTTTGTGCTCTCCTGCTCCCCTGCCGACGAAAAGGGCGCCGAGTAGGAGAGATTAGGCTGCGGAACCCCCACCGCCGGCATCGGTTCGAACGTGGGCGGTTCCTGGGCACCCAGAGTCTCCTCCGACACCGCGTAGAACGACGCCAGCCGGTTCATCTGGTTGATGGCCTCTTGCCTGTGCTTCTCCGCCTGTACGGCCGCGGCGTACTCGTCGTTCCCTTCGACGCGCTTGGGCGTGGGGATGTCGTCGACGGTCTTGGGGTCGGAACGGTGGTCCCGCGGCGGCATGGACTTGCGGACGGATGCGAGACCCGTGCCGGCTGCCGTGATCTGGGTTCCCGCCGCGTCGGCGAAAGTGGCGAGGTCTTGGGTGTGGGCGACCAGCTTCTTGCCCCAGGTGTGGAATGCCTCGGCCGACTCGCCTTCCCACTCGACTCGTTCGATGTGCCCGCTGAGTTCGTCGGCCGCGTCCTTGATGGCGTCGCGGGCATCCCACAACGCCTTGCCCGCCGCTTCGAGATCGGCTGGGTTGGCACCCTCGACCAAGTCGATCATGTCGTTGAGACGGTGACCCTCGAAATCCGTCTTGCCGAAGAAGCGGATGCCACCGCCGAGAAACGTGTTGTTGAGCATCTCCGACACGGCCGTGGTCGCGTCGACGGCACCCACCTGCCGCGTCACGTTCTCCAGGTCGACCTTGTGCTCGTCCTGTGTCTTCCGGTCGTCACCCATCAGTACCTGACCTTCGACGTCTTGTCGTCGGACCGCTGCTGCTCGGGCTTGTCCTGCTTGCCGCCCTGCTCCCCGGTCCTCTCACGCTCGGCTGAGGTCTTCTCACGCTGTGCTTCGGCGTGTTCACGACTGACCTGCGTCTGGATCTCCCAGAAGCGTCGACGGACGTCTTCCTCCAGCTTGTCGAAGCCGACATCCGCGCCGTGAACGGCGATGCCCAGTGCCTCGATCTGCAGGTTGAGCGTCTTGGACAGCGCCGTGAGTCGTTCGTGGACACGGTGGTACTGGGTGTAGAGCCCCGAGGCCTCGTCGAACTTCCCGGCGCCGCTGAACGAAGCACGAGAGAGCCTCTGCGCCCCCACGTTGGTCGGGTCGCCAGCAGAGCCTTCGAGCTGGTCCAGAACCGCGTTGACGCGCTTTCGGAAGTCCTTCAGCGCTCCCAGACCTCGCTTGAGGGCCACACTTCCGCCCATGTCCGCAGGAAGCACGATGCGTCCCCTTCCCCGTTCCCCGTTTGTCCAGCTGTCGAGGGCCGCTGCGGCTCAACCGCCCGCGGCACACTCATTGACCACTGTAGTCACTGTGTAAATCCCGGCCAACTGAACTTTGTGCTGAGTCAGTTACGAAGCTGTCGGGAGGTCGTCAGGTGTCGCCTGTCGAACGAACTCAAATGTCCAGATAGAGCGCCAAATCGCACACCGCTTCCGTGGCCGAGTGGCAACTCTCACCATCCGCCGGGCCTCGCCGCCGAAGTTAGTAGATCTTTGCACTACTAAACCTGCGGGTGCTCTCGCCCGCCCTCTGGTTGACGGCAGCTCAGCGCAGGTCAAGCCGCACCACCACCGTCCCCCCAACGTGTCGCGGCAACCCGTTGACCGCACGCACTCGCACTTCGCGCACCTCTCCACCTCCGACCACCCGACCGGCACCCACTAACAACGCTACTCTGCGTCACTGACAACGACTGAGAGTGCACTTGGGGAGGTGGCCCGCCGTGACGTGGGACGAGTGGGAGCAGGCGCGAGGGCGGGCCGCCGGACAGGGCGTCGGCGTCCGGCTGGACCAGTTGCCCGTACAGCGGAGTACCCCGGGCGGTGGTGCCGGTGGTCCTGATCTGGCGTCACGTCCCGCCGAGAAGAAGGCCGCAGCTCGGGCCATCGAGGAGCATCTCGAGCCCGGCACGCGGAAGTCCGGCGCCTGGGCCGACGAGGAGACGGCCGCGGCGGTCAAGGAGTTCGGGGCGCGGGACGGGCACGGCTGGGTGACGTCCGGAGCCCTCAAGCGGGCGCACAAGGCGTGGAGCGATCAGGTTAAGGCGTTGATGGACCGGCTCGGTGCGGAGAAGGACGCGCTGCGGAGCACGTCGGCGCTCTTCCAGAAGACGGACGTCGGGGTGGGGGCGCAGGTGCGTCGGCCCTCCGGCCTCGACCTGCTCTAGCGGACTCCCTCAACTCCGTTGCGCCAAAGCCTGGTTGGGCCGCATACCAGGGCGCTCGTCGCCGTCCTCACCGCCGTCCTCGTCCCTGCCCCTGCCCCTGCCCCTGCCCCTGCCCCTGCCCCTGCCCCCACCCTCGTCCTCATCCCGGGAACCATGCCGACGTATCACGAGATCATGACCACCGACCTCTCCTCCCTCGTCACCGCCGCCGAGCGCTGGGACGGCATGGCCGGGGAGTTCGAGAAGCGCGAGGCCCAGTACCGGCGGGACGTGCACGGGATCTCCGCCGGGCGCTCCTGGGAGGGGATGAGCGCGGACGCGGCCAACGCCCGTTTCGACATCACGCTCAAGGAGTTCCAGGCTGCGCAGACCGAGGCCAAGGCGCTCGCGTCGCTGCTGCGGGACGCGCACGCGCAGTTCGTCGAGCTGCGCGGCAAGGTCAAGGCCGTACGGCGGGACGCCGTGGAAGCGGGTATGCGGGTTTCGGAGCGGGGAGTCGTCTCGTATGCCGGGCAGAACGCGTCGGCGTCCCCGGACGCCGGCCACGCCCAGCGGGTCTGTACGTCGACGTCCTCCTGGCAGGACAGCCTCGACCGCGCGGTCCGTGCCGTCGCCGACGCCGACCGGGGAGTCGGGATCGCCCTCAAGGCCGTCACGGTCGACTCCGACGTCTTGGACGGCACCTGCGACGGATTCAACTCCCGTGCGCGGGGCGACATCGAGAAGTACGAGGCCGAGGCCGCGGACGCCATCGCCCTCCGGCTGAACAGCGGTGCGGAGCTGTCCGACCGAGACGTCGCGGAGTTGCGGCGCACCTTCCGCGACAACGGCCAGGACAAGGCGTTCAGCCGCACGTTCCTCGACGGACTCGGCGCCGGCGGCACGATCAGGATGACCAACCGCCTCAACGACCTCATCCACGTCCGGGGCGGCAAGGGCGCCCGCGACTTCTCGGTGATCGAGTCCGGACTGGCACGCACCCTCGCCACGGCCACCAAGGACACGAAGTCCAAGTGGTACGGGGAATGGCGGGGCGAGATGCGGAAGGCGGGCGTCGAGCGGTACGAGACGGACTTCCAGGGCGCCCGTCTCGACAAGGTCCGCGGCTATCAGTCACTCGTCACCCTCATGCAGAAGGGGGACGGTTACGCGCCCCAGTTCCTCAAGGACCTCGGTGACGACATCATCAGCGCCGAGAAGAGGGACCCCGACGTCTGGGATCTCAAGGGCGGCTACTCCGGCAAGCGGGACGGCTGGTTCGCGAACGATCCGCTCGACGGACTGCTGGGCGTGATGAGCCACGATCCGGACACCGCCGCGTCTTATCTGAAGTCCGACGACCGGATGAAGTACCTCATGGAGGAACGAGACTGGAAGGTCGTCGAGGAGGCGCAGGACGGCGCCAAGGCTCCGACCTACGGCGCCGCCCTGGACAAGGACGACCGCGCCGGGTTCGGGGCCGCGCTCCAGGCCGCGACGACGGGGATCGATCCCTCCGACAAGGGGGCGGAGTTCGTCCCCCACTCGGAGGAGAACAAGGCGATTCTGCGGTCCTCGGTGCGGTATCTCGCCGACAGCGGCGACGACTTCCCGCCGTCCTTGCGGGAGCCCGTGGCCCGGATGCTCGCCAATCACGGCGACACCGTGCACGTCGCCGCCAGCAGCATCGACATGACGGAGGCCCCGCTGAAGCAGGAGCAGCTCATCGAGGTCATGAAGCAGGTCTCACGGGACCAGGGCGCCTACGGGACGCTGAACCGCGGGATGAACCAGGCGCTGGTCGCCGCGATCCACGAGCCCGACCAGAGGTATCCCGACGAGTCACTCCTCCGCGCGGGACGCACGGTGGGCTTCATGGAGGAGGCCCGCGCCCAGGTGGCCGCGGAACCCAAAACGGCGGAGCTGGAAGGGAAGTGGGTCGTGGACCAGGCAATCGGTCATCTGCCGGTCGGGAGTGGCGAAGTGCAGGCAGGAGTCGACTACGTGACGGAGCGCTGGCTCGCCGACGAACAGAGACGCCTCGACGACAAGTCGACCGAGCAACACCTCGCCAGCTATCGAGATCGGAACAGTCAGTTGATCGCACTCACAGAGGAGTGGTGGAAGGTGCACGGCTCGGGAGGAAACTCACCGCTGCGTCTCCAGTATTCGACGGAAGAAGCCGCGAACTCCGGTATCGCGCGCGCGGTCGGCGTCTCCGGAGGAGCGTGAAAGTGAGATCGACAACCGGACCATCTCCGAGGACTGCGGGCCTCGTTCTGCTCGGCCTCCTCCTGGCCGCATGCAGCACAGCCGAGCCGGATCAGGAACTTCCTCGCTCGCTGTGCGGAACGCCCGTACGGCCGAGCCTTTCGAGACCCCTGCTCCAACCCCCCGGCAAGGTGACCGAGTGGATCAGTGCAGGCCAAGAAGTGGGACAGTCGCACTGGTGTGTGGTGTACGTCGACAAGCACGACGCGCTGAGCCTCAACTTCGCACGGCACGGCGGTCCGGCCGACGTCATGAAAGCCGCCTCCCCCGACAACTCCGTCACCGGGCTCCGGAACGCGCGGCCCCTGCCCCGTATCCCCCTCGCGGACAAGGCCGTCGCCGCCGATGACGGGGCCATCGCCACCACGCGGTGCAGGGACAGGAGCGGGGCCGATCACTTCACCCTCGCGCTCAAGGTGACGCGGGGGAAGCTCGACGCGGAGCGCAGGGTCGCCATCGAGCGGTTCATGCGGGCCTACATGCCGGCCACGGTGAAGACGCTCCACTGTCTGGAGAAGCGGCCGTCGCGCTAGCGGCCGGCCACCCGGCGGGAGCGGCGTCTGGCGTCCCGTACGGCGACGGCCGTTCCGCCCAGCGCGGCGACCAGGACCGCGGCGCCCACCGCCACGTACGTGCCGAGGCGGGCGTTGCGTTCGTCCGGGGACTCGCCGAGCTGGAGCCTGGCCGGGGTGGGGGCCTCCGCCTTGGTGACGCCCTCGTGGGGGCGGGGTGACTCGATCGGCTGGTCGTCCTCGGTCAGGGCGCGGACCGGGTCCACCACGCCCCAGCCGACGAGGCGGTCGTGGCCGGCGACGGAGCGCTCCGCGGTCTGCTCGATCTGGGCGACGATCTCGCGCTGGGTCCAGTGCGGGTGCTTCGCCTTGACGAGCGCGGCGACTCCGGCCACGTAAGGAGCGGAGAAACTGGTGCCGTTGTCGGTGCAGTGGCCGCCTCCGGGAACGGTGGAGACCATGTCGACGCCGGGTGCGGCCACGCCGACGAACTCACCGGACTGGGAGAACGCGGCGCGCTCGTTGTTCCGGTCGGAGGAGGCCACGGCGAGGACGCCGTCGTACGAGGCCGGGTAGGTCCGCTTGACGTTGCCGCCGAGGCCGTCGTTGCCCGCGGAGGCGACGACCACGATCTGCCGGGCCAGGGCCGCGTCCACCGCCTGCTTCAGGCCGGGGGCGGGCTCGACGGCGTTCGAGGTGTCCTGGGAGATGTTGATGACGTCGGCGCCGGCCTTGATCGCGTGGCGGATGGCGTCGGCGAGGGTGTCGGCCGTTCCGTGGCCCTCCGCGTCGTTCTGCTTGACCGGGATGATCGTCGCCTCCGGGGCCAGTCCCACGAAGCCGGTGCCCTTGGCGGGGCGGGCGGCGATGATGCCGGCGACGCGCGTGCCGTGGCCGACGGTGTCCGTGGTGCCCCGGGAGTTGCCGCGGTCGATCTTCTCGCCCTTGTCATCCTTGTCGGGAAGGAAGTTGGCGCCGTCGGAGGCGTCCACCGCGTGCGTGAGCTGCGGGTTCTTGACGTCGACTCCCGTGTCGATCACCGCGACCCGTACGCCCTTGCCCCGGGACTGGCTCCACAGTTCGTCGAGGAGGACACGCTGGAGGGACCAAGGGCGGCCCGCGTACTTCTGGTTGGGGAAGGTGCACTGGTCGGTGGACGAGTCGGCGGTCGCCGGGGGCGCGAGCGCGAGGCCTGCGAAGGTCAGCGCAGCGGCGGCGGCGACGGCGCTGCGGGTGCCCGCGGCGGCGGGAGGGGCGTACGGCATGGTCTCCTCCGTCCTACGAGCCCTGCGGCTGGCGTGCGGCCGACGTGGACAGGCGGGGACCGGTGGACAGGAACCGGGACCATTCGGCCGGGATCGGCGCCGGGTCGACGTCGGAGTAACCCAGGCGGATCTGGGCGAGTTTGGCCTCCTGCTGGAGCTGCTGGCGCTCCTTGGCCGTGATGCCGATGCCCTCGTCGTCCGTGGCGCTGTCGTCGTTGGACTGGATGGCGTAGCGCAGGCCGGTGTCGGTGACGAGGAAGACGCCGCCCGCCTTGACCTCCTCGCCCTTGAACTGGCGGTACAGCTGGCCGGAACCGGGCGTGACGTACGCGCTGTCGGAGCCGGTCGGCAGGACGGCCGGGAAGCCGGTGCCGGCCCACGTGCTCAGCGTGGTGGCGCCCTTGTTCTCCTCGTCCACGTCGCGCAGGACGTTGCAGACGGTGTTGCGGCTGCCGTCCGCGGTGCCCGCGTCGTTGACGGCGGTCGGGGTGTGGCTCGGCCAGTCGCGGTCGGCCGCGAAGGCCTCGGTGGCCGGGACGAAGGCTCCCGCGCTGACGTCGAGCGCGTGGCCGGCCTGGCCGGTCTTGACCAAATCGCGGCTGAAGAGGAGGAGTTGGGCGGTGAAGTCCGAGACGGGGACCACCTTGCCGGGCTCGACGAGGTAGTGCTGCTCGGTGTCGCCGTTGGGGGCCTTGAGGACCATGCCGACCTTGTTCGCCTCCTCGGGCAGGCTGCCTTCGACGCCCGCCGGGGCGCCGATCCGTCCCTCCACCGTCGGGAAGTCGACGGCGTCGCCCCGGTGCAGGGTGGCCAGCCAGGGCTCGGACACGCGCTGCGGTTCGCGTTCGGAGCCGACCAGGGTGCGCAGCAGCAGTTCGTCGGTCGCGTCGACCTCGTACGCGGTGCCGTGCGCGTCCACGATGTAGCGGGTCTTGTCCGGGCCCATGACGTACATGAGCTCGCCCCCGCGCAGCCGGTTCCTGCCCTCGGTCTTCCGCATGTCGCGGGAGGCGAGGACGAACGCGGCCTTCTGGATGGACCGGCCCCCGGCGCTGGGGCGTTCGCAGACGGCCCAGCGCTTCTCGGACCCGGCTTCCTTGTCGGACGGCAGGCGGTCGGGGGCGTAGGGGATGCCGATCGTGACGCCGCGCGGGATGTCGCCCTTGTCGAGGACGGACTCGTCGACGGTGACGACGTCGGCGTCACCCGTTTTGAGGAGGAGTCTGGCGGACGCCATGTTGAGGACGGGGTGCAGGCGGGTCTTGCCCTTGGTCGTCAGGACCACGTAGCGGGTGGTCGACTTGTCGGCGACGATGACCTTCTCGCCGGGGCTGTCCCAGCCCTTCGGGGCGGTCGGCTTGAACATTCCCCAGGCCCCGAACACGGCCATCACGATCACGCCGACGATGACACCCGGGACGACCGCCCGCAGCGGACGCGGCGCCCCCTCCTCGGAACCGTCGGGGGACGACTGCACGAAGGACGCGAGCATGCGGCGCTTCGCGAAGGTGTAGGCGTTGAGCTGGTCCCGCCGAGATGCCATGTGTGCCCGCTTCTCCCCGTGTCTCGCCTGGTCGGCGCTCGGGGGTCAGCGTCCCCCGCCCTCCGTTGTCGGACCGGCCCCCTACTATGCCTGGTAAAAGAACGGTCTCGTGGAGCGGGTAGGGTACCCGGACCTTCAAGGGCCCCATGCGGTGGCGTGATTCCAGCGAGTTGTGAGCATTACGGGGGGATGGAGTGATGGCTTCGGGAGCGCGGACGCGATTGCGCGACCGGTCGCGGACGCGCGGCTCCGCGGCACCTGAACCGCCGCACGGACAACGGCCGTCCGCCCCGCGCACGCAGTCCCAGGACGCGGACGCGCTCCAGTTGCGGACGCGTCCGGGGCAGTTCGGGTCGTTCCGGTTGCAACGGGTCGTTCTGCTGGAGCTGGCCGCCGCCGTGCTGCTCACCGGCTGGGTCGTCGACCCGGTGGCGCTGATGGCGGCCGGCGTGATCGCCGTGGTGCTGGTCCTGCTCGCCTTCGTGCGCCGCCGCGGCCGCTCCCTGCCCGAATGGCTCGGTACGGCACGGGCGTTGCGCGCCCGCAGGCGCCAGGCTGCCGGTACGGCGATAGAGCCGGGTACGGAGCCCGGGCTCGCCCCCGCGGTCGAGTGCGACCCGAGCCTGCGCACGTACGCGTACGGCGGCCGGGACCGGCGCTCCGTCGGGATGATCGGCGACGGCACGTTCGTCACCGCGGTCCTCCAGGTGGAGGCGGACGCGACGGCGCTGCGGGCCGAGCGGAGCCGGCAGCCGCTGCCGCTCGGGCTGGTGCGTGACGCCCTCGAAGTGGACGGGATCCGGCTGGAGTCGGCGCAGATCGTGCTGCACACGCAGCCCGCGCCCGCGCTGCACCTTCCGCAGCAGTCCGTGGCGGTGAGCAACTACGCGCCGCTGCAGGCGCAGACCGGGGCGCCCGCGGTGCGCATCACGTGGGTCGCGCTGAAGCTGGACCCGGAGCTGTGCCCGGAGGCCGTGGCCGCGCGCGGGGGCGGGCTCGTCGGGGCGCAGAAGTGCGCCGTCCGGGCCGCCGACCATCTGGCGAGCCGGCTGACGGGCGCGGGTTTCCGTACGACGGTGCTCGACGAGGAGGAGCTGATCGCGGCCGTCGCCACGTCGGCGTGCGCCAACCCCCTGGTGACCGCCGAGGCCGGGCGGACCGACGTGCCCGAGCGGCGGACCGAGGAGTCCGGGCGCAGCTGGCGCTGCGACAACCGCCGGCACACGACGTACTGGGTGCGCCGCTGGCCCCGGCTGGGCGGGCGGGGTCCCTCGATGGCGCAGCTCGTGGCGCTGCTCACCGCCGTTCCCGCGCTGGCCACCACCTTCAGCCTCACGCTGGCGCGCGGTGATCGGCAGGACGTCTCACTGGTGGGGCATCTGCGGGTGACGGGACGCTCCGACGACGAACTGGTGGCGGCGCGGCGCGCGTTGGAGGACGCCGCGCGGCAGGCCGGGGCGGGCCTGGCCCGGCTCGACCGGCAGCAACTGCCCGGAGTACTGGCCACTCTGCCCCTCGGAGGTGCCCGGTGACCGCCATGACCTCACCCCCGACGGGCGGACCGGGCGCGCAGGCGCCGGGTCCGTACGGACCGGGCGCGGGCCCGGGAGCGTACGCACCGGCCGGTGGTCCCGGGTCCGCCGGCCCCGCCGCACCGTCGGCCGCGGACCGGCTGCGTTCCCGGGTGCGGAGCGGGTTCGGGCTGCTCGGCCCGCGGCACGGGCGGCACACGCTGGCCGCGGACCAACTGGACGCGCTCGCCCTGCCCATCGGCGACGACGGGGTGGTCATCGGCGTGGACGCCGGCGGACAGCCCGCGGTGCTGGGCCTCAACCGGCCCACCCCGTACGACGTCGTCCTGATCGGCGGACTGTGGACGGCCCAGGTGCTGGCCCTGCGGGCGGCGGCCACGGGGACGCGGGTCGCCGTGGAGACCGGCCGGGCGCAGGCGTGGGCGCAGATGGTGCAGGCCGTGGGCGGCGGGCAGTCGGGGATGACCGTGTACGACGTGGGCCGGGTGCCGCCGCAGGGCGCCTCGGCCGGTGCCCCGGTGCTCGTGGTGCGGGACTGCGGCATGCGGCCGCCGCGCGGGCGGGTCGTCGCGGGTCCGTGGCAGGCGGTGCTGACGCTGCTGCCCTATCTGAGCCCGGTGGCACCGCGGTTGATGCGGCAGGCGCGGCTCGTCGGGGTGCAGCGCGTCTCGCCGGACGAGGCCGCGGAGATAAGCCGCACGCTGGCGCTGCCGCAGGGGGACATGGACTCCCTGCCGACGCTCGCCGACGGCGTCACCCTGTGGTGCGCCGACCGCGACCGGCAGTACGTGATGACCCAGCCGACCGACGCCGAGACCGGATTGTTGGGTACCCCACGCAGGATGGACTGATCCCTCAACAACCGACCGGCTTGGGGCATTTGAGACCGCTTCACCCCCGCTTCCGGTCGATGCGTTCACCACAATCACCCGTTTTGTTCGCGGGCGGTACGCGTGTGTACGTCATTGGCGGGCCGCGCGGGACGGAGCGGGCAGGCGCGGAGGGGTGGACGGGCCTGCCCCGGGGGCGCCGGTGGTGATTAGGCTGGGACAGGGCGCGACACCGAGACCCACGAGAGGGCCGTCGGCACCCCAGGGGGACAGCCGGGCGGATTCGGACGACTTCCGACGGCTTCGGACGACGAGAGCGGTCGCCCCGGCACGGCACGAGGGTGCTCGACCACACCAGGAGGAATTGTGAACAGCGATCGGGACGGGATCCGCGGGGGCTGGGCCACGCCCGGCGATGACCAGTCCGACGCGGAGTCCGCCATCGAGACGACGGGCGAGTTCACCATCGACTACGCGCCGCCTGCCTGGTACACGCAGAACGCGTCGGGCGGTACGGCGGAGACGTCGCCGGCTCCGGAGCCCCAGGTTCCGTCGCAGCCGGCCCCGCCGGCACCCTCGGCACCGCCGTTCCAGCAGACCCCGCCGTTCCACCAGGCTCCGCCGGTCGGTGCGGCGGCGACGGCTCCTCCGCCGGTCGGCGTGCCCGTCGACCTGCCGCCCCCGCCCCCGGACGCCTTCCCGCAGCAGGGTCAGCAGAGTTGGACGCAGCCGGCCCCGCCGGTCGCCGAGGCGGACAGCGGCAGGGGCGATCTGGAGAGCGGCGCGACCATGCGCTTCTCCTCCGCCGCGCTGCGTCGCGAGATCGCCGACCGGGCCGAGGCCGCGGCTGCCGCCGCCGGGCCGACGGGTGCTCCGGATGCCGGTACGGCGTCCGCGGGTGCCGGTACGACCCCGGGGGGCGCCGGTACGACGTCCGCGGACGCCGGTGCGCGGGACGGTGCCGGTACGGCCCCCGCAGGCGCCGGTGCGCAGGACGGTGCCGGTTCCGCTGCGGACGGCCCAGGTCAGGACGCTCCCCGTACTGACGGTTCCGGCGCGGACGGTTCCGGTCCCGACGGCTCCGTTCCGGACGCTTCCCCTGTGGGCGGTTCCGGCGTCGACGGCCTCGGCACTCCTCCGTTCCGCAGCGAGGAGGGCGCCGGCTCGGGAGCGGGCCACGCCTCGGGTGACGTCTCCGACGCCGTCGTGGCAGCCGGGGATGCCGCTGCCCACAACGCCGTCCCCGGTACCGGTCAGGCCGAGGCCGGCCAGAGTGGCGCCGACGCCGAGGACCGTTCGTCCGGCCCGGCCCAGGACTCCGAGCGGGAGCCCGCGGCCGACGGCGCGGGTGTGACCGACATCGACGACACCGCCGGGACGACCGACGTCGCCACCGTGTCGGGCGTGGACACCGGCGACGGCCCGGACAGCGCGGCCTCCGCTGCTTCGTCCGACGCCGGGACCGAGCCCGCCGCACCCGCTGAGTCCGCCGAGTCCGCCGGGTCCGGTGAGAGCGGTGCGTCCCTCTCGTCCGGCGTGCCCGTGGACGCCGACGCTTCCGAGGGCACCCTCGAACCGACCGCTCCGGTCACCGACGCGGGGCAGGGGACCCCGGTTCAGGAGGCGGAGGCGCCGCACGCGGACGCGCCCCACTCCCCCGAGGCCGACGGCACCCCGAACGCCCCGGCCCCGCAGGACACCGGTACGGGCGTCGACGCGGACGCCTCCGCCCCCGTGTCCGGCGTACCCACACCCGGCGACGCCCCCGTGGGCCCCCCGGCCTGGACTCCTCCCCCGGCGCCGCAGAGCGGTCTTCCGCCGCTGCCGCCCGCCTACCAGCCCGCGGCACCCGCCCCCGCCGCACAGTGGCCGGCGTCCACGCAGCCCGCCGAGCCGCACACGCCCGCGCCGCAGACGCCCGTACCCCCGCACGCCCAGCCGCTTGCCGCGCAGGCGCAGCAGCCCGGCGGCCCGACGCAGGCGCCCGTACCCGCACAGACCCCGGTACCGCAGCAGGCTCCCCAGCAACCGTCCTTCCAGCCTCACGCGCAGCCGGACGCGCAGCCCCGGCCCGAGGTCCCGCAGGCCGCTCAGCCGCAGGCCCCGCAGCCCGCCCAGGCCGCCTGGCAGCCGGCCTCGGCACCGCAGCAGCCCCACCCCGCGCAGCCGCAGGCCCAGCCCGCGGCCGACATCCCCCAGGCCCCGCAGGCGCCGCAGCCCGGTTACGGCTTCCCGCAGCCCGGCATCCCGGGCACGCCTCTCGCGTCACCGGGCACCCCGGCGCCGCCGACGGGTTACGGCTTCCCGCAGCCTTCGGCCCCGGTCCCGGCCCCCGACGCTGCTCACCCGCAGGCCCCGGCCCCTCAGCCCCCGGTGCCCCAGCCCGGTTACGGCTTCCCGCAGCCCGGCGCACCGGTCCCCCTGCAGGGCGGCTACGGCTTCCCGCAGCCGGGTGCACCGGCCGCGAACGCCCCGGCTCCCCAGCCGTCGGCACCCCAGGCACCGGCACCGCAGGCCCCGGCACCCCAGCCCGGCTACGGGTTCCCGCACACCGCCGCGCCCGCCGCGCCCAATCCCCCGGCGCAGCCCACCGGTTACAGCTTCCCGCAGCCGCCGGCCCAGCAGGGGCACCCGCAACAGCCCGGCCGGCAAGGTCATCCGGAGCACCCGGCCGAGCAGGGCGGTCACCCGCAGCAGCCGCAGCCCCCGGTCGCGCCCGTGGACCCGCGGGCCGGCAACGCCTGGCCGCAGCCCATCCAGCACGACCAGCGGCAGCCGGTCAACCCGGGTGCAGCGCCGCTCGGTTACACCGCGGCGGTGGAGCTGTCCTCCGACCGGCTGCTCAACAACAAGAAGCAGAAGCCGAAGAGCGGCCGTCCCACCGCGGGCTCGTCGCGGTTCAAGATCGGCGGCAAGAAGGAAGAGGCCGAGCGGCAGCGGAAGTTGGAGCTGATCCGCACGCCGGTCCTGTCCTGCTACCGGATCGCCGTCATCAGCCTGAAGGGCGGCGTGGGCAAGACGACCACGACCACCGCACTGGGCTCCACGCTCGCCAGTGAGCGGCAGGACAAGATCCTCGCGATCGACGCCAACCCGGACGCCGGCACGCTCGGCCGACGGGTGCGCCGGGAGACCGGTGCCACCATCCGCGACCTCGTGCAGGCGATCCCGTACCTCAACTCGTACATGGACATCCGGCGGTTCACCTCGCAGGCGTCCTCGGGGCTGGAGATCATCGCCAACGACGTCGACCCCGCGGTGTCGACGACGTTCAACGACGAGGACTACCGCCGGGCGATCGACGTGCTCGGCAAGCAGTACCCGATCATCCTGACCGACTCGGGCACCGGTCTGCTCTACAGCGCCATGCGCGGCGTGCTCGACCTCGCCGACCAGCTCATCATCATCTCGACGCCGTCCGTCGACGGTGCGAGCAGCGCCAGTACGACGCTGGACTGGCTCTCCGCGCACGGGTACGCGGACCTCGTCTCGCGGTCCATCACGGTCATCTCCGGGGTGCGCGAGACCGGCAAGATGATCAAGGTGGACGACATCGTCGGGCACTTCGAGACGCGGTGCCGGGGCGTCATCGTCGTACCGTTCGACGAGCACCTGGCGGCGGGCGCCGAGGTCGACCTGGACATGATGCGGCCGAAGGTGCGCGAGGCGTACTTCAACCTGTCGGCGCTGGTCGCCGAGGACATCGCGCGTCACCAGCAGTCGCTGGGCCTGTGGACGTCCGACGGCAACCCGCCGCCGGTCGCCGCCCCGCCGCTGCCGGGCCAGGCGATGCCCCCGCAGCAGATGCCGGGCCAGCCGATGCAGGGACAGCCGCATCCTGGCCAGGTGCCCGGTCAGCCCATGCCCGGTCAGCCCATGCCCGGTCAGCCCATGCCGGGTCAGGCCCACCCCGGCGCACCGTTCCCGGGACAGACGTCGCAACCGCCGCAGCCGCAGCCGCAGCCGGGACAGGCCTACCCCCAGCACCCCGGCGGCGCTCCCCACCCGCCGCAGCAGCCCCATCCGCAGCAGGGCGCGGCTCAGCCGGGGTATCCGCAGCAGCCCGCCGCGCAGCCGGACCACCCGCGACAGGGCGTCCCCCAGCCGGAGTACCCGCAGCACCCGGGGCAGACTCCGCCCCCTCCCGCGCCCCCTCGGCAGTAGTCCGGCCGGTCCTCTCCGGGGACCGGCCACCGCCCGGGCCCGCACCGTCGACGACGGTGCGGGCCTTTCGCATGTCAGCCGGATCGCATCTCGCGCTCCCCCGTCCCACGCATGGACGATACGGAGCGTCAGGCCCTCACCAGGGCGGCTTCAGGGGTCTGTACCAATGAGCGAAAAATCCACGTCAACTCGTTATTTCCGCAGGCCACATGGGGTTCACGCGCCGTTGACGTGCGGAGACCGCCGCTGATAGACACACTCATCAACCCCGCCGGCGTCACCCGGTCAACCGTGATCCAGCAGTCCGAGAAGCCATCCCCGTGCGAGCGATGACGCGAGGTCACCGAGCCATGAACCCACAAGACCAGTACGCCAGAGGGCCGTTGCGCCCCCGGATCCGTCTGCCCCGGCTCGTCGCCCTCGCGGGGGCCGCGGCACTGACCCTCACCGCCGGTCTCGCCACCCCGCTCGACCCGGCGCCCCGGACGGCCCAGGCCGCGGACGGCAAGAGGGTCCTCACCGTGGCGGTCGCGCAGAGCGTCGACTCGCTGAGCCCGTTCCT
Organism: Streptomyces sp. NPDC054842; assembly: GCF_053611025.1. Classification (NCBI taxonomy): domain Bacteria; kingdom Bacillati; phylum Actinomycetota; class Actinomycetes; order Kitasatosporales; family Streptomycetaceae; genus Streptomyces; species Streptomyces sp. NPDC054842. The sequence goes on along the minus strand of NZ_JBSGZN010000038.1, from coordinate 49,081 downwards.
GGCGTCGCGCCTGGTCAGTACGAGCATCCACCGGCTCATGTACGAGTACCTGACCAACTACGACCCCAAGGACAACCACGCGGTTCCGGGCCTCGCCACCAAGTGGTCGCCGTCCGCGGACAAGCTGACCTGGACCTACACGATCCGCTCGAACTCGAAGTGGTCGGACGGCGAACAGGCCACCGCCGAGGACGCCGCGTGGACGTTCAACAAGATGATGACCGACGAGGGCGCGGCGACGGCCAACGGGAGTTTCGTCGCCAACTTCCGCAAGGTGACCGCCCCGAGCCCCACCGAGCTGGTCATCGAGCTCAAGAAGCCGCAGGCCACGATGGCCGCGCTCGACGTGCCGATCGTGCCCAAGCACGTCTGGGAGAAGGTCGACGACTTCTCGAAGTTCAACAACGACAAGAGCTTCCCGATCGTCGGCAACGGCCCGTTCGTCCTGACCGACTACAAGGCCGACAGCTACGTGCGGCTGAAGCCCAACAAGAGCTTCTGGCGGGGCGCGCCGAAGTTCGACGAGCTGGTCTTCAAGTACTACAAGGACGGTGACGCGGCGGTCGCGGCCCTGCAGAAGGGCGAGGTGTCGTTCGTCTCCGGCCTGACGCCGGCCCAGGCGTCCGCGCTGGGGAGCCAGGACGACGTCAAGGTCAACGACGCCCCAGGCCGCCGCTTCTACGCCCTCGCCACCAACCCGGGCGCCCAGGCGAAGAACGGCAAGCACTTCGGCGACGGCGCCAAGTCGCTGCTCGACCAGAAGGTCCGCCAGGCGCTGTTCATGGCGATCGACCGCGAGGCCCTCATCGACAAGGTCTTCCAGGGCCACGCCGTGGAGGGCGAGGGCTACATCCCGCCGCGCTTCTCGACGTACTACTGGAAGCCGTCGGCCGATCAGAAGCTCGCGTACGACCCCGCCAGGGCGGCCCGGCTCCTCGACGAGGCCGGCTACAAGAAGAACGGCGACGGCAAGCGCGTCGAGAAGAACGGCAAGCCGATCAACTACCGCGTGCTGTGCCACGCGACCGACCCGAACGACAAGGCGGTGGGCAAGTACCTCAAGGAGTGGTTCGGCAAGCTCGGCATCGGCGTCACGCTCAACTGCCTGGACAACGTGACCGATCCATGGCTGGCGGGCACGTACGACCTCGCGTTCGACGGCTGGTCCGTCAACCCGGACCCGGACTTCGTCCTGTCCATCCACACCTGCGCGGCGCTGCCCGCCACGCCCAAGGACACCGGCGCCACCGACAACTTCATCTGCGACAAGAAGTACGACGACCTGTACGCCCGCCAGCTCGCCGAGTACGACACCGCCAAGCGCGCGGACCTGGTCAAGCAGATGGAGTCGCGGCTGTACGACTCCGCGTACATGAACGTCATGGCGTACCCGAACGCGGTCGAGGCCTATCGCACCGACCAGATCAAGTCGATCACCACGATGCCGGAGTCCGCGGGCAACATCTACGGGCAGGACGGCTACTGGAGCTGGTGGTCGGCGGTTCCGGCGGCCTCCTCCGGTGAGTCCTCCGACGATTCGGGCTCGACGGGCGTCATCATCGGCATCGTCGCCGGCGTCGTCGTCCTCGCGGGTGCCGGCCTGTTCTTCGCGATGCGCCGACGCTCCACCGCCGAAGACCGCGAGTAGTGAGAGCCGCTGATGACCGCTGAGGCAACACCAGCGCTGGTCGAGGAGACCGGAGGTCCGGCTGCGGCCGGGCCGCCGGCCCGCGGCCCCCGGGCGCGCACCAGGACCGCCTATCTGCGGTACGTGGGCGGCAAGTTGGGTGGCGCGGCCGTCTCGCTGCTCGCCGTCCTCGTCACCAGCTTCTTCCTCTTCCGGCTGATCCCGGGCGACCCGGTCAAGTACATGACGGGGGGCCGCCAGGTCTCCGCCGAACAACTCGCTGCCTACCGGCGTGAGTTCGGGCTCGATCTGCCGATGTGGCAGCAGTTCACGGACTACTGCGGCAAGGCGCTGACGGGCGACCTGGGGACCTCGTACCAGTTCCGGGCGCCCGTCATGGACAAGATCACCGAGGCGCTGCCGAACACCCTGCTGCTCACCGGCACCGCGTTCGTGCTCTACACGGTGCTCGGCATCTTCCTCGGCACGCGCTCCGCGTGGCGCAACGGCGGGCTGGGCGACCGGCTCAACACCGGCCTGGCGCTGGTCCTGTACTCCATCCCGTCGTTCTGGCTCGGGCTGCTGCTCATCATCGTCTTCTCGGTGGGCATCGGACCTGTCCCCGGTCTCTTCCCGACCGGCGGTATGGAGTCGGGGGGCGAGGAGGGCTTCGCCCACGTCCTCGACGTCGCCCACCATCTGATCCTGCCGGTGGTCACCCTGGTCGCCGTCGAGTACGGGCAGACGCTGCTCGTCACCCGGTCCGCGCTGCTGGACGAGATGGGCAGCGACTACCTGACCACCGCCCGCGCCAAGGGGCTGCGGGACGACCTGGTGCGTCGTCGGCACGCGGTGCCGAACGCGCTGCTGCCGACGGTGACGCTGATCTTCGTCAACCTCGGGCGCACGGTCGCGGGCGTCATCCTCGTCGAGACGGTGTTCTCCTGGCCCGGTCTCGGCGGCCTCTTCTACCAGGCCCTGAGCGTGCCGGATCTGCCGCTGGTGCAGGGGCTGTTCTTCGTCTTCGCGGCCGCGGTGATCGTGATGAACACGCTGGCCGACCTGATCTATCCGCTCCTGGACCCCCGGGTGGGCCGATGACCACGACCGAGTCGGACGGGCCACTGACGCCCGGGGCGGCGCCCCGCGCGTCCACGGCCGGCCCGCGCGCCCTCGCCTGGCAGCGCCGCCGCCACTCCGCCGCGCGCTTCTGGCGGCAGTACCGCACCCACCGGGCGGGCGTCCTCGGCCTGGCCGCGCTCGCGCTGTTCGCCCTGATCGCCCTGACCGCCCCGCTGACCGTGGGCGCCGACGTGCAGAACGTGACGGACGCGCCGGGCCGGCCGATGGAGAGCCCGAGCACGGAATTCCCGCTGGGCACCGACCAGTTCGGGCGCAACCTGCTGGGCCTGCTGGTGTGGGGGTCCCGGGTCTCGCTGCTCGTGGGGCTGCTCGCCGCCGTCCTGTCCGTCTCGATCGGCGCGCTGATCGGCATCACCGCCGGGCACTTCCGCGGCTGGTACGCGACGGTGATCATGCGGATCACCGACTGGTTCCTGGTGATGCCGACCCTGGTCCTCGCCATCGCCCTCGCGACCGTCATGTCCCGCTCGCTCGGCACGATCATCCTGGCGATCGGGGTGACCACCTGGCCGACGACGGCGCGGCTGGTGCGCGCCCAGACGCTGGCGGTGGAGTCCCGGCCCTACATCGAACGCGCGAAGGCGCTCGGCGGCGGCCACTGGCACGTCATGTCCCGCCACGTGCTGCCCAACGTTATGCCGCTGGTGCTGGCCCAGACGACCCTGATCATCTCGTCGGCGATCCTCGCGGAGGCCACCCTCGCCTTCCTCGGCCTCGGGGACCCGACGGTCGTGTCCTGGGGCGGGCTGCTCCAGGACGCGCGGGAGGCGGGCGCGGTCAGCTCCGGCGACTGGTGGTACCTCGTGCCGCCCGGGGTGGCGATCGCCGCCGTGGCGCTCGCCTTCACCCTGTGCGGCCGTGCCGTGGAGTCCGTCCTCAACCCCAGGCTGGGGGTGGCCCGTTGAGTCTGCTGGAGGTCCGCGACCTGGAGGTGACCTACGCGGGCGGCGCGGCAGCCGTACGCGGGGTGAACCTCTCCCTCGACGCGGGGCAGAAGCTCGGCATCGCCGGCGAGTCCGGCTGCGGCAAGTCCACGCTGGCGCTCGCGCTGCTGCGGCTGCTGCCCGCCGGGACCCGCACCGGCGGGCGGATCCTGCTCGACGGCGAGGACGTCCTGACCATGAAGTGGGGCCGGGTGCGGGCGGTCCGCTGGGCCGGTGCCTCGATCGTCTTCCAGGGCGCGATGCACTCGCTCAACGCGGTGCACCGCGTCGGCGACCAGATCGCCGAGCCGATCCTGCTGCACCGCAAGGCCACACCCGCCGGGGCGAAGAGGAGGACCGGGGAGCTGCTGGAGCAGGTCGGGCTGCCCGCCGCCCGCGCGGACGCGTATCCGCACGAGCTGTCCGGCGGCCAGCGCCAGCGCGTCATGATCGCCATGGCGCTGGCCTGCGACCCGCGGCTGGTGATCGCCGACGAACCGACCACCGCCCTCGACGTGATGATCCAGGCACAGATCCTGCGCCTGATCGAACAGCTCGTGAGCGAACAGGATCTCGGGCTCGTCATGATCAGTCACGACCTCGCGGTGCTGGCGGACACCTGCGACCGGCTGGCGGTGATGTACGCGGGCCGCGTGGTCGAGGAGGGTCCCGCGCGGCAGGTGTACGAGGACGCGCTGCACCCGTACGGCAAGGCGCTGTCGGCCGCGTTCCCGCGGATCGGCGACCCGGCGTCCCGGTTCGCGCCGCGGGGCCTGCCGGGCGACCCGCCGGACCCGGCCGGCCTGCCGACCGGCTGCGCGTTCCATCCCCGGTGCGCGGAGGCGCTGGAGAGCTGCGCCGGCCAGGACCAGCCGCTGCGGGTGGCGGGCCCGCACCGCCGGGCGGCCTGCGTGCACGTCGGCACCGCGACCGGCGAGGACGCCCCGGCGAGCCCGCTCGCGGCCCCCGCTCCCACGCACGCCGGCCAGGGAACCCCCCCTCCCCCGGAGCCGGGCACCCCCACCGCCCCCGGCGCACCGACCGCATCCACCTCGCCCGAGCCCACCACCGCGACCGGCGAAGAACCCACCTCGGCACCGCCCGAGCCGGGCACCCCCACCACCGACGGCGACCGGACCGACACCACAGCCCCCGACCGGGCCGCCCCCGCACCCGCGGAGACCGGCGCGCCCAGAGGCATCGCGGACGACGACGCGAGGAGTACCGCATGACCACCACTCCCGAGGTCGACACCGAACGCACCTCGACGGCACCGCTGTTGAGCGCGGAAGGGCTGCACGTCTCCTTTCCCGGGCGGCACGGGGCGGCCCGGGCGCGGGCCGTCGACGGGGTCGACCTGGACATCCGGCCCGGCGAGATCGTGGCCCTGGTCGGGGAGTCGGGCTGCGGCAAGACGACCCTCGCCCGCTCGCTGCTCGGGCTCGTCCCGCCGACCGGCGGCCGGGTCACCTTCGGCGGACAGCCGCTGGACTACTCCTCACGCGCCCTGAAGGCCTACCGCAAGCGGGTCCAGCTGGTCCTCCAGGACCCGAGCGGCTCCCTCAACCCCCGGCACACGGTGTACGACGCCGTGGCGGAGGGACTGCGCATCCACCGCTACGGCGGCGACGAACGGGCGGCGGTCGCGGAGGCGCTCTCGCGGGCCGGGCTGCGGCCCCCCGAGCGCTTCTTCCTGCGCTACCCGCACGAGCTGTCCGGCGGCCAGCGCCAGCGTGTCGTCATCGCGGGCGCCCTGGTCCTGGAGCCCGAACTCATCGTCGCCGACGAGCCGGTGGCCTCCCTGGACGCGTCGGTGCGCGGCGAGATCCTGGCGCTGCTCCTGCGGCTGCGCGCCGAACTCGGACTGTCCGCACTGGTGGTGACGCACGATCTCGGGCTGGCCTGGAACATCGCCGACCGCGTCGCCGTGATGTACCTCGGCCGCATCGTGGAGACGGGCGCTGTCGAGCAGGTCCTGACGGCACCTCAGCACCCGTACACACAAGCCCTGTTGTCCGTCCTGCCGGAGGCCCCGGGCGAGCCGGTCGTGCTGACCGGGGAGCCGCCGGACCCCTCCCGCGTCCCGTCCGGCTGCCGGTTCCACGCCCGCTGCCAGGTCCTGGCGAGCGGTGAGGCCGCGCGGGCCGGGGTGGCGGAGGCGTGCCGCGGCCAGGACCTGGAGGTGCTCGGCGGGGGCGGCGAGGCGCAGGTCGCCTGCCACTGGGCAAGGGCGCGCGTCACGGCGTAGGAAATGCGGTGAGGGCCGGTGCTCGGCACCGGCCCTCCGCACACGTTCCGAGAAGCGGGCCTACTCGCCCTCGTACGCCTCGATCAGTTCGCGGGAGCGCTTCACGTCGTCCCGGATGGCGACCAGCAGTTCGTCGATGGAGTCGAACCTGGCCTGGCCGCGGACGAAGGCGAGGAAGTCGACGGCGACGTGCAGGCCGTACAGGTCCAGGCCGACCCGGTCGATGGCGTACGCCTCGACGGTCCGCTCGGTGCCGTCGAACTGCGGGTTCGTCCCGACGGAGATCGCGGCGGGCATGCTCTCGCCCTGGGCGTGCAGCCAGCCCGCGTAGACGCCGTCGGCGGGGATCGCCGTGTGCGGGAGCGTCTCGACGTTGGCCGTGGGGAAGCCGAGCTCGCGCCCGCGCTGGGCACCGCGCACGACGACGCCCTCGACGCGGTGCGGACGGCCGAGGATCTCCCGCGCACCCTGGATGTCGCCGTCCGCGATCAGTCGGCGGGTCAGGGTGGAGGAGAAGGGCTCGCCGCCTCCGGCGTCACCGGTCACGTACAGGTCGACGACCTCGACCTCGAAGTCGTACGTCCGCCCCTGCTCGCGCAGGAAGTCGACGTCGCCCGCGGCCTTGTGGCCGAAGCGGAAGTTGGGGCCCTCCACGACGGCCTTCGCGCGGAGCTTGTCGACCAGGACCTTGGCGACGAAGTCGGCGGGCGACAGCTTCGAGAACTCGGTGGTGAAGGGGAGGATCAGCAGGGCGTCCACACCCAGTCCGGCCATCAGCTCGGCGCGCCGGTGGTGCGGGGCGAGCAGCGGGGGATGGCTGCCGGGGCGCACGACCTCGCTCGGATGCGGGTCGAACGTGACGACGACGGAGGGGACGCCCAGCTCGCGGGCGCGGTCCACGGCATGCCGGATGATCAGCTGGTGCCCGCGGTGCACCCCGTCGTAGGAACCGATGGTGACGACGCTGCGCCCCCAGTCCTCGGGGATGTCCTCCAAGCCACGCCAGCGCTGCACTGTGACTGCTCCTTGTCGCAAACTCGTCGAACCCGTGTCCGTGGTTGCCGCTACGCAGGTCTAAGGGTGCCATGCCGCGGGGCGTCGGCTCGCATCGGCATGGAGGCTGTGACGGGGCGCATACTCCCGGACCGGGTTCAGGCGGGCACCCGCACGCCCGCCAGGTTCTCGATCATGCGCCGGGCGCCGGGTCCCACGACCGCCGACCAGTCCTGCGGGGCGTCGCTGAGCCAGCCCGCGACCAGGGCCGCGAACCCCGGCACACCGCGGGCCAGGTCGACCAGACCGCAGTCGAACAGGGTGGCGCCGTCGGGCGTACGGACGAGCAGCAGGCCGGCGCGGCGGACCAGCTCGCGGGCGTGGGCCTCGTCGCCGCGTGCCGCTCCCGCCGCGGCGGCCCGCAGCAGGGCGCCGAGGACGGTCAGGTCGCGCTCACCGGCGAGCAGCAGTTCCAGCAGCTCGTGCCGGAGCGGGCGCGAGCGGGGACTGCCCGGGGCCGCCAGGACGGGCACGAGGCCCGCCCGCAGCGCGGGCGGGCCGCCGTCGAGCAGCCCGGTGAGCAGCGGGACGAGTACGGCGCGGGCGTCGTGGTCGTCCTCAAGGCGCCGTTCGACGCGGTCGGCCACGTGCCCGGCGGCGTCGGGGCACAGCTCGGCGACCTGGCGCACGAGCCCGGCGACGCGGTGGGCGAGGGCGGGCGTGGTGGCGTCGGTGAGGGGGCGCAGCAGCTCGCCCGCGTCCGGTCCCGGCCGCCGCAGTCGCGCCGCGAAGGCGTCCAGCACCTGCTCGGGGTGGGTGGCGAGGGCGGTGACGAGCGCGCCGGCGGGCAGCTGCGGATCGCCGGCGGTGAACCGTCCGAGTGCCTGGGGCAGGTGCCGGGCCCGGGTCCGGGGGTCGGCCACGAGGAGGGCGAGCGCCGCACCGTGCGCGGCGCCGTCCGGGCGGGCGAGCAGGGACAGCGCCGCGTACCGCAGCAGTTCGCGGTCGGCTTCCGTGCGGGCGTGCGGCGCGGTCCGCAGCCCGTACGTCATCGCCGCCACGTGCCTCGCCGGGCGCTCGTCGTGGGCCCACCGGTCGACCGCCCGGCAGACGGCGGACGGCTCCTCCTCGGCGAGCACGGCGAGGAGTTCGTCGCCGCGCCGGTGCGCGCTGCCGACCAGCGCCTCGGTCAGGTCGTCCAGGGCGCGCCGGCGGTGGGCGTACAGCAGGGCCTGCGCCGCGGTCGCCACGGTGGCGTCCGGCGTGGCGGGCAGCGGGCGCTCGTCGTCGAACCAGCGGGTGAGGTGGGGCAGTGCGGCGGTGGGGTCGGCGGCGAGGAGGCGGGCCACGGCGTCCAGGTAGCGGGGCGTCCGGGGCCGGGCCGCCTCGGGCTCCCCCGGCTCCCCGGATGTGGCGGTCGCGTCCGCCGGGTCGTCCGCGGCGCCGCCGTCCGCCCGCCACGGCTGCTGGGCGGGCGTCCCCCGTCCTGGGTCCGCCGGGTGCGGCGCCTCGTCCGCGACGACCAGCCGCCGCAGCAGCTCGAACCGCTCCGCGCCGGGCAGCCGTACCGTCTCCCAGAACCACGGCCCGAACTCCCCCGGCACGCGCCGCTCTTGGGCCCGCCAGGTCACGATGCGCCCGGCGAGCAGCCGCAGCACACCGGAGTACGGGCTCGCGTCGGGCACGCGCGTCAGGACGTCGCGGAGGAGGTGAGCGGCCCACCAGAGGGCGTCGCCGGGCGGCTCGGGCGCCGCGGGCAGCAGGGCGTCCACGGCGTCGACCAGGTCCTCCAGGCGGCCGGTGAGCTCCGCGTGGGCGTGCTGCCGGTCCAGCAGGAGCAGCGCCTGCACGACCGGGCCGATGCGGTGGCGCGGCACGGGCAGCGCGTGGCGCCGGGCGTCCGCGGCGGCCCCGCGCGCGGTCCGGGACCTGCGGCGGGGGCCGGCCGGGTCGCCGTCCGGTCCGGGCGGGACGGGGGCCCGGTGGACGAGGGCGTGCAGGGCCGCGTCCACGTCGAGGTGGGTGCCCTGGATCCAGTCGGCGAGTTCCTCGTGGGCGAAGCGGTAGCCGGTGCCCGCGGGCACGACGAGTCCCTCGGCGAGGACGGCGGAGGCCCAGCCCGTGGTGGCGCCGAGGCGGCTCGCGGGGGCCGGTCCCCAGGGGAACACGGACTCGAAGGCCGCCCGGTCCAACTCCCCCTGTCCTGGCCCGAGGCAGCGCCGCGCGGCCTCGTGGACCTGCCCGGAGACCCGCGCGGCGAGCCGTCGTACGTCCGTGCCGCGCAGGCCGTTCGCCGCGGCGAGCCGGACCGCGACGCGCAGGCACATCAGGTCCAGGTAGGCGGCGAAGACCTCGTCCCGGCCGAGGGGCCGCACGGTCATCGCGTCGAGCGGGGCGGGCAGGGCGGCCCGTACCTCCGCCAGCAGCCGCAGGGTCAGCGGGTGGCGGGCGTCGGCGTCCTGGAGGAGGCCCTCGGGGATCCCGTGGCGCGCGCGGGCCCGCCGGGCCGCCTCCTCGCCCAGGTCACCGAGCCGCACGCAGGGCGGCAGCCGGTCCCCGTCGGCCCGCGGCACGTCGTCCGGCCGGGCGTCGGCGCGCGGCGCGCGGTCCCGCAGCGGTTCCCGGCCGCCTTCCGGGCCCGCGCCGTGCAGCAGCTCGCGCGGGAACGCCTCCCCCGCCTGCTCCCAGTACTCCTCGCGGCACCCGACGACCAGCCGCGCGCCGCTCTCCCGGAGCCACGCGGCGGTCCCCGCCGTCCACTCGGCGAGCCGGTGGGCCAGTTCGGGCGGCATCTCCTCGGGGCTGTCGAGGATCAGCAGCAGAGGACGTCCGGCGGCCCGCGCCAGCCGCGCCGGCCGGCCGGGACCGAGGTCCCCGAGGTCGCCGTCGCCGCCCACGGAGGACGGCGCGCGGTCCGGGAGTCCGGCTTCCGGGGCCGCCACGATCCGCGCCGCCCGCTCCAGTGCCCGTGCCGCCGCGTCGGCCACCGAGGTGTCCGTCGCCAGCAGGTCGGCGCCGCGCAGCCACAGCGTGGGCGCCGGTTCGGGGCCCCCGGTCCGGCGGGCGGCGAGGGCGGCGAGCTCCGTCGTACGGCCGCTGCCCGGCCGCCCGACGAGCGCGAGGACGGCCGCCCCGCCGGCCGCGAACGCCCCGAACTCCTCGATGACGTCGGGCCGCTCGGCCGACTCGGGCGCCACGGCGAGACTCCCGGTCCCGAAGCCCGTCCGGGCCTGCTCGGCCGCGCTCTCCGCGGCCCCCGCAGCCGCGGACGGACAGCCGTCCCCCGGCTCCGCCCACGTCCCTCCGCGCGGGTGCGCGGAGCCCCCGCGCGGGAAGGAGGCGCCCCCGCCGAACGCCCCGGCCGGCCCGTCCGACCCCAGCGACGTGGCCGTGAGTTCCAGTACGCCCGCCAGGTTCAGGTCGGCGCCGTACGCGGGCACCGTGGAGGCGTTGCGCTCCAGCAGGTCCGCGAGCACGGGCGGGATTCCGGCGGCGCGCAGGGGGACGGCCAGTCCTGCTGCCGGGTGTCCGGTGCGCAGCGCGGTGCCGAGGACCGCCACGACGGCACCGGTCGCCGCGTCGAGCACCGGTCCCCCGGCGGCGCCGCCGCCGAGCCGCAGCGCGTCCGCGCCCGCCGTCCCGATCGCCAGCTCCAGGGCGGCGTCGAGCAGGTGGAAGCGGTCCGTCGCCGCGTACGTCGCCCGGGTCGCGCCGAGGACGCGTGCCTCCCGCCAGCCGCCCGCGGCGATCCGGACGTACGCGCCCGTCCCGATCCGGTCCCGCACGGTGACGGGGAGCGGGTCCAGGCCGAGGTCCTCGGTGCGTACGAGCGCGAGGTCCGTCTCGGGCAGCGCGGTCACCGCGTCCGCGCCGACGATGCAGGTACGGCCGCCGGGCGCGTGCAGGACCAGGCGGGCCAGGCCGTCCACCGCCTCGTGACTGGTGACGACGGTGCCGTGGTGGTCGGCGGCGAACCCCGTGCCGCGCGGGCGTCCCGCGAGGTCGCGCACCTGCACCAGGGCCGTGTCCGGGGCCGCCTCGGGGGCGGCGCCCGGTGTCCGCCGGCCCCCGGTCCGAGGGCCACGTCCCGCCATGGTCGAACCTCCCGGAGTGTGCCTGTTTCCGACGGTAGGCACCGGTTGACCGGCGGAACAGATCGCGTGGTGAACGCGCCCCCTTCCGCTCCCTCGCTTCACTCCGAGCGCCCGCCCGAAGGGGTGAATGGAGGGAGGGGGATGGACAGACCCTTGGGTGGGGGAACCGAGGGGGGACCGTGGAGCGGCGATCAGCGACAACCCCGTGACCGCCGCTCCACGGACACCGGCCACACGGACGGCCCCCGGGCCCGGCGCCACCTTCGAAGCGGTCACCGTCCCGGGCCCGCGGCCCCGACGGGACTCCGTTCACGAGGTGACCGGGCGCGAAGGACCGGCCCACCCCCACAGCCCTCACCGGCGGAACGGCTCCCGCGACAGCCGAAGGACGGTGCCCGTAGCGGACGACCGGCCCGCCCGCGTTCCCCCCACCGCCGACACCGCCGACACCGCCGACACGACAGCACCGCTTGCACCACGGGCACAACAAGCACCGCTTGCACCCGGGGCACGACCAGCACCGCCAGCATCGCGCGTACTACCAGCACCGCCTGCATCACCGGCACGACGGCTCCGTCGGCACCGGCTCCCGCGACAGCCGAAGGGCGGCACCCGTCGCTTCCGACGTGGCACCGCCCCTGATTCCTGCGCGTGACTCCTGCGCGGCACCGCCCGACGACCGAAAGCCGGCAGCGCGGAGCAGCCGGACGGGGACCGCCCGGCGCGCGCCTCAGCCGAACACGGCCAGGCTCTTCGCCTTGCCCTTCTGTGCCTCCACCAGCGCGAGGAAGCGGCCGGTGGGGTCGTAGACGGCGACGGCACCGGCGCCCGCGTACTCCTCGGGCATGTCCAGGCGCACGCCGTTCAGGAGCAGCCGGGCCCGCCGCTCGTCGACGTCCCAGCGGGGGAACGCGGCGGCCGCGGCCTCGGCGATCGGCATCACGGTCAGCTCCTGCTGGAGCTGGTCGAGGGTCCGCGCCGTGTCCAGCTTGTACGGGCCGACGCGGGTGCGGCGCAGGGCGGTCAGATGGCCGCCCACGCCGAGGTCCGCACCCAGGTCCCGGGCGAGCGCCCGGATGTAGGTGCCGGAGGAGCAGACGACGGACACGATCAGGTCGAGCACGGGCGTGCCGTCCTCGGCGACCGCGTCCCGGACGTCGTACACCGCGAACGAGGAGATGGTCACCGGCCGGGCCGGGATCTCGAAGTCCTCGCCCTCACGTGCCCGCTTGTACGAGCGGACGCCGTCGATCTTGATGGCGCTGACCTTCGACGGCACCTGCATGATCCGGCCGCTCAGCTTGGCGATGCCGGCGTCGATGGCGTCGCGCTTCACACCCGAGGCGTCGGCCGAGGACGTGATGTCGCCCTCCGCGTCGTCCGTCAGCGTGTTCTGCCCGAGCCGGATCGTGCCGAGGTACTCCTTCTCGGTCAGCGCGAGGTGCCCGAGCAGCTTGGTCGCCTTCTCGACGCCGAGGACGAGCACGCCCGTCGCCATGGGGTCGAGGGTGCCGGCGTGGCCGACCCGACGGGTCCTGGCGATCCCGCGCATCTTGGCGACCACGTCGTGCGAAGTGAAGCCCGACGGCTTGTCGACGACGACAAGCCCGTCGGGCGTCCTGTGCTTCTCCGTCATTCGGCGGCGTCGTCCTCGTCGTCCTCGTCCGGCTTCTTGTACGGGTCGGCGTCACCGGCGAAGGCGGCGCCCGCCGAGACCTCGCGCACCTTCGCGTCGGAGGCGCGCGCCTTGTCGAGGAGGTCCTCGATGGTCTTGGCGGTGTCCGGCAGGGCGTCCGCCACGAAGGTCAGGGTCGGCGTGAACTTCACGCCGGCCGCCGCGCCCACGGCGGACCTGAGCACGCCCTTGGCGCTCTCCAGGCCCGCGGCCGCGGCCGCCCGCTCCTCGTCGTCCCCGTACACCGTGTAGAAGACGGTCGCCTCCCGGAGGTCCCCGGTGACCCGGGTGTCCGTGATGGTCACATGCGAACCGAGCCGCGGGTCCTTGATCCCGCGCTGCAGCTTCTGGGCCACCACCTCTCGAATGAGGTCCGCCAGCCTCTTCGCCCGCGCGTTGTCGGCCACTGGTCCGTCTCCTTCTTCGCCTTGCTTGTTCCGTCAGTCTTCGTCTTTGTGGAGTCTGCGCCGTACGGACAGCAGCTCCACCTCCGGTCGCGCCGCGACGAGCCGTTCGCACCGGTCCAGTACGTCGGTGAGGTGCTCGGTGTCTCCGGAGACCACCGCCAGGCCGATCTCGGCCCTGCGGTGAAGGTCCTGATGGCCCGTCTCCGCCACACTCACCGGGTACTTCCGCTGGAGTTCGGCGACGATCGGCCGGACGAGAGAGCGCTTCTCCTTCAGCGAGTGGACGTCGCCGAGGAGCAGGTCGAAGGACAGAGTCCCCACGTACATGTGAGTCCGGATGTCCCGCCGGTACGGGGTAGATGGCCCGGCCACGTGTGTGGCGGGACATCAGAACCGTACATCGAAGGGCCGGCGTCCTCGACAGGGTTTCCGGGGCGCGGCCCCGGCAAACGGCAAGCTGGCCGGCGGTGACTTGTCACCGCCGGCCAGCTCACACAACCGCCTTACGAGCGCGGCTTCTCGCGCATCTCGTACGTCGCGATGACGTCGTCGACCTTGATGTCGTTGAAGTTTCCGAGGTTGATACCGCCCTCGAAGCCTTCGCGGATCTCGGTGACGTCGTCCTTGAAGCGACGCAGCCCGGAGATGTTGAGGTTCTCCGCGATGACCTTGCCGTCGCGGACGAGGCGCGCCTTGGTGTTGCGCTTGACCTCGCCCGAGCGGACCAGGACACCGGCGATGTTGCCCAGCTTGGACGACTTGAAGACCTCGCGGATCTCCGCCGTGCCGAGCTCGACCTCCTCGTACTCCGGCTTCAGCATGCCCTTCAGGGCCGCCTCGATCTCCTCGATGGCCTGGTAGATCACCGAGTAGTACCGGACGTCGACGCCCTCGCGCTCCGCCATCTGCGCCGCGCGGCCCGCAGCGCGGACGTTGAAGCCGATGACGATGGCGTCGGAGCCGGTCGCCAGGTTGATGTCCGACTCGGTGACCGCACCCACACCGCGGTGCAGGACGCGGATGTCGACCTCGTCGCCGACGTCGAGCTGGAGCAGCGAGGACTCGAGAGCCTCCACCGAACCGGACGCGTCGCCCTTGATGATGAGGTTGAGTTCCTGCACCAGGCCGGCCTTGAGCGCCTCGTCCAGGTTCTCCAGGGAGAACCGGACTCCGCGCCGGGCGAAGTTGGCGTTGCGCTCACGCGCCGCGCGCTTCTCGGCGATCTGGCGTGCCGTGCGGTCCTCGTCGACGACGAGGAAGTTGTCGCCGGCACCCGGGACGTTGGTGAGACCCAGGACCAGGACGGGGGTCGACGGACCCGCTTCCTCGACGTTGTTGCCGTTGTCGTCGAGCATCGCCCGGACTCGGCCGTACGCGTCGCCGACCACCATGGTGTCGCCGATGCGCAGCGTGCCGCGCTGGACCAGGACCGTCGAGACGGCACCGCGGCCACGGTCGAGGTGGGACTCGATCGCGATGCCCTGCGCGTCCTGCTCCGGGTTGGCCCGCAGGTCGAGCGAGGCGTCCGCGGTGAGGACCACGGCCTCCAGCAGGCTCTCGATGTTGAGGCCCTGCTTGGCGGAGATGTCGACGAACATCGTGTCGCCGCCGTACTCCTCGGCCACCAGACCGAACTCGGTGAGCTGACCGCGCACCTTGGTCGGGTCGGCACCCTCGACGTCGATCTTGTTGACCGCGACCACGATCGGCACGTCGGCCGCCTTGGCGTGGTTCAGCGCCTCGATCGTCTGGGGCATCACACCGTCGTTGGCCGCCACCACGAGGATCGCGATGTCGGTCGACTTGGCACCACGGGCACGCATGGCGGTGAACGCCTCGTGACCGGGGGTGTCGATGAAGGTGATCTTGCGCTCTTCACCGTTGACCTCGGTGGCGACCTGGTACGCACCGATGTGCTGCGTGATGCCGCCGGCCTCGCCCGCGACGACGTTCGTCTTGCGGATGGTGTCGAGGAGTCGGGTCTTACCGTGGTCGACGTGACCCATGACGGTCACGACCGGCGGACGGACCACGAGGTCTTCCTCGTCGCCCTCGTCCTCGCCGAACTCGATGTCGAAGGACTCGAGCAGCTCGCGGTCCTCCTCCTCGGGGCTGACGATCTCGAGGACGAAGTTCATCTCGTCCGCGAGGAGCTTCAGCGTCTCGTCGGAGACGGACTGCGTGGCAGTGACCATCTCGCCGAGGTTCATCATCACGCCGACGAGCGACGCCGGGTTGGCGTTGATCTTCTCGGCGAAGTCGGTGAGGGACGCACCGCGCGACAGGCGGACGGACTGTCCGTTGCCGCGAGGCAGCATGACGCCGCCGACCGACGGGGCCTGCATGGCCTCGTACTCCTGGCGCCTCTGCCGCTTCGACTTGCGGCCACGACGGGCGGGCCCGCCGGGACGGCCGAACGCACCCTGCGTGCCACCACGGCCACCGGGACCACCCGGACGACCGCCGAAGCCGGGACGGCCACCGCCGCCGCCACCGGGACCACCCGGACGGCCGGCGAAACCGCCGCCACCGCCACCGGGGCCACCGGGACGACCCGCGAAACCGCCGCCGCCGCCACCGGGACGGCCGGCGAAGCCGCCGCCGCCACCCGGACGACCGCCGCCACCGGCACCGCCGGGACGACCGCCGCCGCCGGGACCGCGGCCACCGCCGGGGCCACCGCCGGGACGCGGACCCGCAGCGGGACGCTGCGGCATCATGCCGGGGTTCGGACGGTTGCCGCCGGGAGCGCCGCCGGGACGCGGAGCGCCGCCCTGCGGACGGGGCATGCCGCCCGGGCTCGGACGGGCGCCGCCCTGGCCCTGGGGACGCGGAGCGCCACCGGGACCGCCCTGCGGACGGGGACCACCCTGGCCTGCGCCCTGCGGACGCGGGGCGCCCGGGGCACCGGGGCCACCGGGACGCGGAGCGCCGCCCGGACGGGGCGCCTGCGGGCGCGCCATGCCGGTGGAGCCACCAGAGGTGAAGGGGTTGTTGCCCGGACGGGGACCGGCCGGACGAGCGCCCGGACGCGGGGCCTGGCCGCCGGGACGCGGGGCGCCCTGACGGTCACCGCGGTCGCCGCGCTCGGGACGGTCACCACGGCCCTGGCCGCCCTGGCCGGGACCACCGGCGGGACGGGCACCGGGACGCGGGGCCTGGTTGCCGGGACGCGGAGCGCCCGGACGGGCACCCGCGGCGGGGGCGGCGGGAGCCGCCGGGGCCGACGGGGGCGCGGTGAACTCGGGCGCCGCCGGAGCCGGGGCCGCCGGAGCCGCCGGAGCGGGCTTCGGGGCGGGCTTGGGACCCGGGCGCGGGCCCGGAGCCGCGGGGGTGACCGGAGCGGCCGGAGCGGCGGGCGCCGCCGGCTTCTCGGCCGCGGCCGGCTTGGGGGCCGGCGGGCGCGGGGCGGCCGGACGGGCCGCCTGCGCCGGTGAGGGGGCTGCCGGACGAGCCGGCGAAGACTTGCGCGGGGCGGACTTGCCGCCGCCGTTGCTGCCCTGCTGGAAAGCATCGGTCAGCTTGCGTACAACGGGCGCCTCGATCGTCGAGGACGCCGAACGGACGAATTCACCGAGTTCCTGGAGCTTGGCCATGACGGCCTTGCTCTCCACCCCGAACTCCTTGGCGAGTTCGTATACCCGGACCTTAGCCACATCGCTCCTTTTAGGTCCGGGTTGCGTCCGGACCGTCGCTACTTCATGGGCGTACTCATCGCGTGCTCATCGAGTGCTCATCGCAATCTCGACCTACTTCCAACTCGCGGGGTACCGGGGCCGCACGGGGTTCCGTGCGACACACGTCTTACGGTGTTGCCTGCTCGGCAACCGTCTCCTCGACCACTCGGCGCAGCGCCTTCGTGTCGAGCGGTCCCTGGGCACGCAGCGCCCGTGGGACCGCCCGGCGGCGGACCGCCAGGTCGAGACAGACCACGGCGGGGTGGATGTACGCACCCCGGCCGGGCAGCGTACCGCGAAGATCAGGGACGCACGCGTCCTCGATCGCCACGATGCGCAGCAGATCGGTCTTGGCCGCTCGCTCCCGGCACCCCACACAGGTGCGTTCAGGGCATGCACGGTCTCGCGTCCGGCCAGACACTCTTAAGTCTACCTCCCCGCACGGACCTCACCCCTTCGGGGCAGGTATCGAACAGTTGCCGTGCGTAAAACTGTCGTGATCAAAGCGTCACGCGGCCGGGATCCGTTCCCGGCCGCGCCCGCCCGCGTCAGTCCTGCTTCTCGTCCGGCTGCTCGGTGTCCGGGCGGATGTCGATGCGCCAGCCGGTCAGCCGGGCGGCGAGGCGGGCGTTCTGCCCCTCCTTGCCGATCGCCAGCGACAGCTGGTAGTCCGGGACCGTCACCCGCGCGGAGCGGGCGGCGAGGTCCACGACCTCGACCTTGGACACCCGGGCCGGGGACAGCGCGTTCGCCACCATGTCGGCCGGGTCGTCCGACCAGTCGACGATGTCGATCTTCTCGCCGTTCAGCTCGGCCATGACATTGCGCACCCGGCCGCCCATCGGGCCGATGCAGGCGCCCTTGGCGTTCAGCCCGGAGCGCGTGGAGCGCACCGCGATCTTGGTGCGGTGGCCGGCCTCACGGGCGATGGCGGCGATCTCGACGGAACCGTCGGCGATCTCCGGCACCTCCAGGGCGAACAGCTTCTTGACCAGGGCGGGATGCGTACGGGACAGGGTCACCGACGGGCCGCGGACGCCCTTGGCGACGCGGACGACGTACGAGCGCAGGCGGGTGCCGTGCTGGTACTGCTCGCCGGGCACCTGCTCCTGCACCGGCAGGATGGCCTCCATCTTGCCGATGTCGACCATCACGTTCTTCGGGTCGCGGCCCTGCTGGACGACGCCCGTGACGATGTCGCCCTCCCGGCCGGCGTACTCACCGAGCGTCGCGTCGTCCTCGGCGTCCCGCAGCCGCTGCAGGATCACCTGCTTGGCGGTGGTGGCGGCGATACGGCCGAATCCCGACGGTGTGTCGTCGAACTCGCGCGCCTCCTGCCCCTCCTCCAGGTCGGACGGGTCCTCCTTCGCCCACACGGTCACGTGACCGCTCTCCCGGTCGAGCTCCACGCGCGCGTGGCGGCGGCTTCCGTCCGTGCGGTGGTAGGCGATGAGGAGGGCCGACTCGATCGCTCCGACCAGCAGGTCGAAGGAGATCTCCTTCTCCCGTACCAGGCCCCGCAGGGCACTCATGTCGATGTCCACGGCTACGCCTCCTCTGCGTTCTCTTCGTTCTCGTCGTTCGTGTCGTTCGTGTCGTTCGTGTCGTTCGGGTCTTGCTTGTTCTTGCGGTTGAACTCGACCTGGACGCGCGCCTTGGCGACGTCCGCGAAGGCGAGCCGCCTGGTGGTGGGCCTGCGCCCCTTCACACCGGGCACCTCGACGTCGATGCCGTCCTCGTCGACCTTCAGGATCCGGGCGACCACCTCGTCGTCCCCGGCCAGCTGGAACCTCACGAGCCGGTCGACGGCGCGCACGTAGTGGCGGTGCTCCTTGAGCTCGCGCTCGGCACCGGGGGTTCCGACCTCGAGGGTGTACTCGCCCTCGCCCATCGCGTCCGTCTCGTCGAGCTTCGCCGAGAGCGCGCGGCTCACATCGGCGATCTGGTCGAGGTCGGCACCGGAGTCCGAGTCCACGACGACACGCAGCACGCGCTTGCGCCCGACCGAGTCCACTGCGATCTCCTCGAGATCGAGTCCCTGAGAGCCGACGAGCGGTTCCAGCAGTTCTCGCAGCCTCTCGCTCTGGGTGGTGCTCATCCGGGTGACTCCTCGGCCGCGTGTGCTGTTGTGGGTAGGTCGCGTGTCAGGTGAAAGGGTATCCGGTCGCAAGGGGTGTTGCCGTCCACCGTGGTGGGGCGGGACGGCGGGCCGGGTCGCGGGAGAGCCGCTGGCGGACGGCGGGCCGGTGCGCGGGTACCGTGATCGCGGGCGTGCCGCCCTCCCTGTCGTTCGAGCCTGCCGAGGACGTCTGCCGTGCCGTTCACCCTGCCGCCGCGCACCCCGCCGGGGCCGCGCCGAAGGAGCCTGCTCGCGTCGGCCGCGGGCGCTCTCGCGCTCGCGGGCTGTTCCGCTTCCGAGTCCCCCACCGACACCACCTCCGGGCCGTCCGCGGGCGACCGGGCACGCGCGCGTGCGGCCCGCGACAGCGAGACGCTGGCCGCGCGCTACACCGCCGTGATCGCCGCGCATCCGCCCCTGGCCGCACGGCTGGACCCGCTGCGCGCCGAGGTCGTCCGCCACGCGAAGGCGTTCACGTCCGGCCTGCGCACGTCGGCCACCCCGTCGGCCCCGGGCCCCGCGTCCGGTTCGCCGTCCGCGTCGGGCGCCGCGGCTCCCTCCGCGAGCGCCTCGCCCGCCGTGCCGGAACGGGAGAAGGACGCGCTGGCCGAGCTGGCGGCGGCGGAGCGCGCCCTGGCCGACCGCCGCGCCAGGGACCTGCTGGAACTGCCGGGCGAGCTCGCCAGGCTGCTGGCGTCGGTCGCGGCGGCCGGAGCGGCCCACGCCTATCTGTTGACGGAGGACGGCAAGTGAGCACACCGGGCGGCAAGGACGGGACCGCGAAGGCGGCCGAGCTGAAGGCTCTGCAGGCGGCGCTGGGCGCCGAGCACGCCGCCGTCTACGGGTACGGCGTGGTCGGCGGCCGCATCTCCGGGGAGCGGCGTGACGAGGCGCGGGCGGCGTACGACGCGCACCGCGCCCGGCGCGACGAGCTGGAGCGCCTCGTGCGCGACCTGGACGGCCGGCCGGTGGCCGCGGCGGCCGCCTACGCGCTGCCGTTCGCCGTGCCGGACTCGGCGGCGGCCGTCCGGCTCGCCGCCGAGCTGGAGGACCGGGTGGCCGGCGTCTACGGCGACCTGGTGCGGGCCGCGGAGGGGGCGCGGCGGCGCACCGCCGCGGACGCGCTCAGGGAGGCGGCGGTGCGGGCGGTGCGCTGGCGCGGCGAGAGCGTAGCCTTCCCTGGTCTCGCCGAGCGGGCGGCCGGCCCCTCCGCCGCGGCGAGTCCACCGGCATAGGGCGACCTGGAAGGAACACCTCCGCATGGCTTTCGAACCGCCGCAGCGCCTCGTGCGGGCGCTCGGCGAGACGCGGCGGAACGGGACGGACGGGGTCGCCGAGTGGCTGGAGAAGCTGCCCGAGCAGGTCCGGCAGGCCACCGCTCTACGCGAGTTGACCGTCGAGCGGGTGCAGGCTCCCGGTGGCCGCAGCAGCCTGGTCGTGCTGGTCCGGCAGGTGGACGGGACGCCCGCCGTGCTGAAGCTGGCACCCGGCCGGGCCCGCCCCGAGCACGAACGGGCGGCGCTCGCCCACTGGGACGGCTTCGGGGCCGTACAGCTCCTCAATCCCGGCGACACCCAGGGGGTGCTGCTGCTGGAGCGGCTGCACCCCGAGGTGTCGGTGCGCTCGCTGCCCGAGGCGAAGGCGCTGCTGGAGGCCGCCGGCACCCTGCGCCGGCTGTGGGTCGAACCGCCCGCCGGTCATGTCTTCGAGACGGTGGCCGAACGCACGGGCCGACAGGCCGAGGCGATGCGGGCGGACGCCGACGCCGAGTCCGGGCCGCTGGTGGAAGCGGCCCTCGCGGCGCGCGAGGCTCTGCTCGCCGGCCCTCCCGAGGAGCGGCTGCTGCACGGCACCTTCCGGCAGAGCAAGGTGCTCGCCGGGGAGCGGATGCCGTGGCTGGCCGTGGGCCCCGACCCGGTGGTCGGCGAGTGCGCCTTCGACCTGGCCCGGCTGGTCCGGGACCGGGTGGAGGACCTGATCGCCTCCCCGTCGGGCGCGTCGATCACCCGCCGCCGGGTGAAGCGGCTGGCCGAGTCGCTGGACCTGGACCAGGAGCGGCTGCGCGGCTGGACCCTGTTCCGGGCGGTCGAGTCGGGCGTACGGGCGCGGCGCGTCGGGCGGGCGCAGGACGCGGAGCTGCTGCTGGAGTTCGCGGGCTGGCTCTGAGCGGCGCACGACGGACCGCGGCCCCGCGAAGAAGTTCCTTCGCGGGGCCGCGGGCGGACCAGGTCGGTGACTAGGCGGACAGGCGGGCGATCGCCTCGTCGACGGTGAGCTCCTCGCGCTCGCCGGTGCGGCGGTCCTTGAGCTCCAGGACGCCCTCGGCGGAGCGCCGGCCGGCGACCAGGATCTTCGGTACGCCGATGAGTTCGGCGTCCGTGAACTTCACGCCGGGCGAGACGCCGGCCCGGTCGTCCACCAGGACCCGCACGCCCGCCGCGCTCAGCTTCTCGGAGACGTCGAGGGCCAGTTCGGTCTGGAGGGCCTTGCCGGCGGCGACCACGTGGACGTCGGCCGGGGCGATCTCCTTGGGCCAGCACAGGCCCTGCTCGTCCGCCGACTGCTCCGCGAGCGCGGCCACGGCGCGCGAGACGCCGATGCCGTACGAGCCCATGGTCACGCGGACCGGCTTGCCCTGCTGGCCGAGCACGTCGAGCTGGAAGGTGTCCGCGTACTTGCGGCCCAGCTGGAAGATGTGGCCGATCTCGATGGCGCGGTCCAGCTTGAGGCCGGTGCCGCACTTCGGGCAGGGGTCGCCCTCCTCGACCACGACGACGTCGAGGTAGTCGTCCACCTCGAAGTCGCGGCCCGCGACGACGTTCTTCGCGTGCTTGTCGGCCTTGTTGGCGCCGGTGATCCAGGCGGTGCCGGGGGCCACCCGCGGGTCGGCGACGTAGCGGACCTTGTCCAGGCCCTGCGGCCCGACGTACCCGCGGACGAGGTCGTCGCGGCCCTCGAAGTCCTCGGCCGTCACCAGTTCCACGACGGCGGGCGCGAGGTGCTCGCCGAGCTTGCCGAGGTCGACCTCGCGGTCACCGGGGACGCCGACGGCGACGATCTCGCCGTCGACCTTGACCAGCAGGTTCTTCAGGGTGGCGGAGGCGGGGACGCCGAGGTGCGCGGCGAGCGTCTCGATGGTCGGGGTGTCGGGGGTGTCCAGCTCCTCGACCGGGCCGTGCTCCGCGTCGACGGGCGCGAGGGCGAAGGTGACCGCCTCGGTGTTCGCCGCGTAGTCGCAGTTCGGGCAGTCGACGAAGGTGTCCTCGCCGGCTGCGGCCGGGGCGAGGAACTCCTCGGAGGCCGAGCCGCCCATCGCGCCGGAGACGGCGGAGACGATGCGGTAGTCCAGGCCGAGGCGCTCGAAGATCTTCCGGTACGCGGCGCGGTGCAGCGCGTACGACTCGGCGAGGCCCTCGTCGGTGGTGTCGAAGGAGTACGAGTCCTTCATCTGGAACTCGCGGCCGCGCAGCACGCCGGAGCGCGGACGGGCCTCGTCGCGGTACTTCGTCTGGATCTGGTAGAGCATGACCGGCAGGTCCTTGTAGGACGTGCACTGGTCCTTGACGAGCAGGGTGAAGATCTCCTCGTGCGTCGGGCCGAGGAGGTAGTCGCCGCCCTTGCGGTCCTTGAGGCGGAAGAGCAGGTCGCCGTACTCCTCCCAGCGGCCGGACGCCTCGTAGGGCTCCTTGGGCAGCAGGGCCGGCAGCAGCACTTCCTGGGCGCCGATGGCGTCCATCTCCTCGCGCACGACGCGGGAGATGTTGTCGAGGACCTTTTTGCCCAGCGGCAGCCAGGTCCAGATGCCCGCGGAGTTGCGGCGCACGTAGCCGGCGCGGACGAGCAGCTTGTGGCTGAGCGTCTCGGCGTCCGCCGGGTCGTCACGCAGTGTCTTGACCATCAAACGGGACATGCGCTGGACCTGGGCCATGATTCTCGACTCCTGCTGCGTAAGGGTGATGGCAAGGAGGTTAGCCGGGCGGTACGGGACGGTGGAAATCGGTTTGCCCGCGCGCCGCCGGGCCGGGACGCCTCAGCGGTGCCGCAGCGGCAGCGGAGCGCCCATCACCGCGTACGGTTTCGGGGCGCTCGGGAAGAGCACCCGGCGGGCCAGGTCCTCGTAGCCGAGCGAGCGGTACAGGCCGCGGGCGGGACTCTCCGTGTCGATCGCGGAGAGGATGGAGCGGGGCTCGGCGGCGCCGTCGGTGATGGTGGTGATCAGGGCCCGGCCGACACCGCGGTTCTGGTGCTCGGGGTGGACGTGCAGCTCGGTGATCACGAAGGAGTTGTCGAGCCAGCCGTCCTGGCCCTGTTCGCGCAGGTACGGCTCCACGACGGTGGACCACCAGTGGGTGCGGTCGTTGGGCATGCCGTAGACGAAGCCGACGAGCCGTCCGTCGGTGGTGGTGGCGCCGAGGGCGCGGGCTCCGGGGTAGACCAGGTGCCGCAGCACGATCTGCCGTCGTACGGCGATCTCGTCGGCGCCGAGTCCGAAGGCCAGGGCCTGCACGGCGAGCGCCTCGTCCACCCGTGCGGCGAGATCCAGCGGACCGATGACCACGTCGTCGGGGCTGTGGGGACCCTGACCGGGAAAGCGCAGCATGCCGGGGAGACTACAGGCAGCCCCGGGGTGTCAGAACAGCACACTCATGAAGGCCCCGACCTCCTGGAATCCCACGCGCCGGTACGTCGCCCGGGCGGCGGTGTTGAAGTCGTTGACGTAGAGGCTGACGACCGGGGCGACGTCGGCGAGGGCGAAGCGCAGCACGGCCGCCATGCCGGGTGCGGCGTGTCCCCGTCCCCGGTACTCGGGGGCGACCCAGACGCCCTGGATCTGGCAGGCGTGCTCGGTGGCGGCGCCGACCTCCGCCTTGAAGACGACCTTGCCGTCCTCGTCCAGGCGGGCGAACGAGCGTCCGGCGCCGACGAGTTCGGCGACCCGGGCCTGGTAGAGGAGCCCGCCGTCGCCGGCCATCGGGGAGACGCCGACCTCCTCGGTGAACATCGCCACGCACGCCGGCATGATCGTCTCCATCTCGTCCTTGCGCATGCGGCGGACGTACGGATCGGGGGCGATGTCGTCGGGGAGGCGGTCGGTGACCATCAGCGGCTGGTTGGCGCGGACCTCGCGGGCGGGGCCCCAGTGGGGTTCCAGCAGCCGCCACAGCTGGGCGGTGGGTTCGGCGGGGCCGACGATGGAGGAGCAGCGGCGGCCGGCGCGGCGGGCCCGGTCGGCGAAGGCGCGGACGGCGCGCGGGGTGGCGCAGATGGGGACGAGGTTGGCGCCCGCGTAGCACAGCGAGGTCAGCATGCCGTCCTCGTACCAGCCCCACATCTCGCCGCCGAGGCGCCAGGGGTCGAGGCCGGCGACCTTGACCCGGGAGGCCACGAAGGCGTTCGACACCGGCTCGCTGTCGAGGACGGCGAGCGCGGCGTCCAGGTCACTCGGTTCGAGGACCCTGGTGGTGGTCTGGGTCAACACGTGCGGGGGCCTCACCATACGGTCTGCTGATCTCCGCACTGTACCCGGCACGGGTGTGCGGTGCCGTGCGGTGCCCCTCGCCCGGGCGCCTGTCCGGGGCGGGGCGGAGCGGGCCCCCGGGGCGCGGGCCTCCGGGGGCGCGGGACGCGTGGGGCGGGTGGAGCCGGTGCTCAGCCCGCGACCGACACGGAGGGCTCGCCGGAGGCGATGCCGTCGGCCTCCATCTGCTCGGCGAGCTTCATGGCCTCTTCGATGAGGGTCTCGACGATCTTCGACTCGGGCACGGTCTTGATGACCTCGCCCTTGACGAAGATCTGCCCCTTGCCGTTGCCCGAGGCGACACCGAGGTCGGCCTCGCGGGCCTCGCCGGGACCGTTCACGACACACCCCATGACGGCGACGCGCAGCGGGACCTCCATCCCCTCCAGGCCCGCCGTGACCTCCTCGGCCAGCTTGTACACGTCGACCTGCGCACGCCCGCACGACGGACACGAGACGATCTCCAGCCCGCGCTGCCTGAGGTTGAGCGACTCCAGGATCTGGATGCCGACCTTGACCTCCTCCGCCGGCGGGGCCGACAGCGACACACGGATCGTGTCGCCGATGCCCTCGGACAGCAGCGCCCCGAACGCGACCGCCGACTTGATGGTCCCCTGGAACGCCGGACCCGCCTCGGTCACACCGAGGTGCAGCGGGTAGTCGCAGGCAGCGGCGAGCTGCCGGTAGGCGTTGACCATCACGACCGGGTCGTTGTGCTTGACCGAGATCTTGATGTCGCGGAAGTCGTGCTCCTCGAAGAGCGACGCCTCCCACAGCGCCGACTCCACCAGCGCCTCGGGCGTCGCCTTGCCGTACTTCTGCAGCAACCGCCTGTCGAGCGAACCCGCGTTCACCCCGATCCGGATCGGGGTGCCGGTGTCCTTCGCGGCCCGCGCGATCTCCTTGACCTGGTCGTCGAACTGCTTGATGTTGCCCGGGTTCACCCGCACCGCCGCACACCCGGCGTCGATCGCCGCGAACACGTACTTCGGCTGGAAGTGGATGTCCGCGATCACCGGGATCTGCGACTTGCGGGCGATCGTCGCCAGCGCGTCCGCGTCGTCCTGCGTGGGACACGCCACCCGCACGATCTGACAGCCCGACGCGGTCAGCTCCGCGATCTGCTGCAGCGTGGCACCGATGTCCGACGTACGCGTCGTCGTCATCGACTGCACCGACACGGGTGCGTCCCCGCCCACGGCCACGGTTCCGACCTGGATCCGCCGGCTCTTCCGGCGCTCGGCGAGCTTGGTCGGAACGGACGGCATACCGAGAGAAATCGCAGTCATCTGCTGTGCAACCCCAAGTGATGGATCAAGGTCCCGGGACAGTGGGCTCCAGGCAACGAGATTACGGCACGGGCTCCCGGCGGAGCACATCCCGTGCGTAAACCCACTCAATGGTGACGGCCGGGCACACACCGTGCCCGGCCGTCGTCATCGGCTCGCTCTAGGAGAGTCTGACCGGGTTCACGACGTCCGCGATCAGTACCAGCAGCGTGAAGCAGACGAAGATCCCGGCCACCACGTAGGCGACGGGCATCAGCTTCGCCACGTCGAACGGGCCCGGGTCGGGCCGGCGCAGCACCTTCGCGGCGGTCCTGCGCAGCGACTCCCACAGCGCCCCCGCGATGTGCCCGCCGTCGAGCGGGAGCAGCGGCAGCATGTTGAACAGGAAGAGGGAGAGGTTGAAGCCGGCGACCAGGAACAGCATCATCGCGATCTGCTGGGAGGCCGGGATGTCGAGGGTGAAGACGTCACCGCCGACCCGGGCCGCGCCGACCACGCCCATCGGCGAGTCCGCCTCGCGCGGGCCGTCGCCGAAGGCCGCGTCCCAAAGGGCGGGGACCTTGCCGGGCAGCGAGATCAGCGACTCGACGCCGTTCTGCATCATGTCGCCCATGCGGTCCACGGACTCGCCGAAGGACTGCTCGACGATCCCGGAGGCGGGGGTGAAGCCGAGGAAGCCCGCGTAGACGTACTTCCCCTGGACGTAGCCGCCGTTGCCGTCGGTCTTGCTGACCTGGTTCCTGATCAGGTGGGCGGTCAATTCGAGGCGCTCGCCCTTGCGGTCGACGGTGAGCGTGACGTCCTGGCCGGGGTTGGCGCGGATGTCGGACTGGAGGCTCGACCAGTCCTTCACCGGCTTGCCGTCGAACGCGACGATCTTGTCGCCGAGCTTGAGTCCGGCGGCCTTGGCGGGCGCGGGCTGGTCGCCCTTCTCGCACTTCGTGCGGTTCTCGCTCTGCTGGATGACGCAGTCGGAGACCCGGCCGACGGTGGTCGTCTGGGTGTTGATGCCGAACGTCATCATCACGCCGAGGAAGATCGCCACGGCCAGGATCAGGTTCATGAAGGGGCCCGCGAACATCACGATGACCCGCTTCCACGGCTTGCGCGTGTAGAAGAGGCGGGTCTCGTCGCCCGGCTTCAGCTCCTCGAACGCGGCCGACCTGGCGTCCTCGACCATGCCGCGGAAGGGGGAGGTGGAGCGGGCCTCGATCTTGCCGTCGGAGCCGGGCGGGAACATCCCGATCATGCGGATGTAGCCGCCGAGCGGGATGGCCTTGATGCCGTACTCCGTCTCGCCCTTCTTGCGGGACCAGACGGTCGGGCCGAAACCGACCATGTACTGCGGCACGCGGATGCCGAAGAGCTTGGCCGTCGACAGGTGTCCCAGCTCGTGCCAGGCGATCGAGATGAGCAGGCCGACCGCGAAGACGACTATGCCGAGGATCATCATCAAGGTCGTCATGCACGGGCCTCCGCGGTCGTGTGCGCTGTCGTCTCGGTCAGCTCACGGGCCCGGGCGCGCGCCCAGGTCTCCGCTTCGAGGACGTCCGCGACGGTCAGGGAAGTTCCCGTACGCGGTGTGCCGTGTTCCTCGACCACTCGCGTGACGGTCTCCATGATCCCGTTGAACGGCAGCGTGCCGTTCAGGAACGCGTCCACGCACTCCTCGTTGGCGGCATTGAACACCGCCGGGGCCGTGCCCGCGAGCTGTCCCACGTGCCGGGCGAGTCCCACGGACGGGAAGGCCTCGGTGTCGAGCGGGAAGAACTGCCAGCTCGACGCCTTGGTCCAGTCGAAGGCGGGCGCCGCGTCCGGGACGCGCTCGGGCCAGCCGAGCCCGATGGCGATCGGCCCGCGCATGTCGGGGGGCGTCGCCTGGGCCAGCGTGGATCCATCGGTGAACTCGACCATCGAGTGAACATACGACTGCGGGTGCACCACCACCTCAATCCGCTCGAAGGGAATGTCGTAGAGGAGGTGCGCCTCGATGACTTCCAGGCCCTTGTTGACGAGGGTCGCGGAGTTCACCGTGATGACGGGTCCCATGGCCCAGGTGGGGTGGGCCAGCGCGTCCGCGGGGGTGACGTGCGCCAGCTCGGACTTCGAACGCCCCCGGAACGGGCCGCCGGAGGCGGTCACGACGAGTTTGCGCACGTCTGCCCGGGTGCCGCCGGCGAGCGCCTGGAACAGGGCGGCGTGCTCGGAGTCGACCGGGATGATCTGCCCCGGCTTGGCCAGCGCCTTGACCAGCGGGCCGCCGACGATGAGCGACTCCTTGTTGGCCAGCGCCAGGGTGCGCCCGGCCTCCAGGGCGGCCAGGGTCGGCGCGAGGCCGATGGAGCCGGTGATGCCGTTGAGCACGGTGTGGCAGTCGGAGGCGGCGACCCGGGTGGCCGCGTCGGGCCCCGCCAGGATCTCGGGAATGCGCTCCCCCGCCCCGAACCGCGCCGACAGCGCCTCGCGCAGCGCCGGTACGACGTCCTCGCGGGCGACGGCGACCGTGCGCACGCGCAGGCGGTGGGCCTGCTCCGCGAGCAGTCCGACCCTCCCGCCGGCGGCGGAGAGCGCGGTGACCCGGAACCGGCCGGGATTGCGCAGCACGAGGTCGATGGCCTGGGTGCCGATCGAGCCGGTGGAGCCGAGGATCACGACATCCCTGACTCCGTCCACGGGGTCGAAAACGAGATGCGGATCAGCGAGGGGGGCTGGACTGTCGCTCATCCCCCCATTGTTGCCGCAACGCGCGTCCGGCAGGACAGCACGTCCCCCTACTCCTCGTTCTTTTAGCACCCCGGGGAGCCCAATGGGGCCGCAACGGGCTTTTCCCGGACAGTACGCCCATCCCATGAGCACACTGCTCCCCTGGCCGGTGGACGACCGGCCGGAAAACCACCCTGGGGGGTCCTCATGCGCGTTCGCGCTGTCCTGCCCGCGCTCGTCGGCGCCATGGCTCTGACCGGCACGTTCCTCGCCACCGCTCCGGCCCACGCGGCCGGCAGTGTCTTCATCTACGAGGTGTACTACGACAGTCCCGGCTCGGACGGCGGCTCGAACACGTCGCTGAACGGCGAGTGGGTCCGGATCAAGAACACCACCTCCTCCGCGGTCTCCCTGAAGAACTGGACGCTCAGGGACGACACCGGTTACACCTACACCTTCGGCGACGTGAAGGTCGGCGCGGGGCACAGCAAGAAGGTCCACACCGGGTCCGGCACGAACAACGCGTACGACAAGTACTGGGGCCGTTCCTGGTACGTGTGGAACAACACCGGTGACACGGCCCGGCTGAGCAAGGCGAGCGGCACGCGGGTCGACACGTGCACGTGGTCCTCGCGCGGCGCGGGCTACAAGTACTGCTGACCCGGCCCCGGATTCCTCGCCCGTTCCCGTCCGCCGGTCCGCTCCCCGGCGGGCGGGCGGGACGGTGGACGGGACGGGCGTGAGCCGCGGAGCGGGACAGCGGACGGGGCGGGGGGTCAGCGGATGGGGCGGTGGACGTTCTTGTGCCGGCTGGGTCCAGGGGTCGCGTCCGCGATCCAGGGGCCCTCGCCCGAGGGGTCGACGACGCCGTGCTCCAGCCACGTGTAGGTGCCGGAGAGGACGCCCTTGACCACGGTCCGGTCGACGTCGTCGGTGTTGTTCCAGAGCCGCCCGAAGAGTTCCTCGACGCGGATGCGGGACTGGCGGCAGAAGACGTCGGCGAGCTGGTAGGCCTCCCGGCCGTGGTCCTCGGTGGTGCGCAGGAGTTCGGCGCGCACACAGGCCGCGCTCATCGCGAACAGTTCGGCGCCGATGTCGACGACCCGGCCGAGGAAGCCCTGCTTGGTCTCCATGCGGCCCTGCCAGCGGGACATGGCGTAGAACGTGGAGCGGGCGAGCTTGCGGGCCGTGCGCTCCACGTAGCGCAGGTGTCCGGAGAGGTCGACCTCGTGCTTGAACTCGCTGTAGGAGTTGGGCAGTTGTCCAGGTCCCGCGACGAGCTTGGGCAGCCATTTGGCGTAGAAGACGCCCGCGTTGGCGCCCGCCCGCGCCTTGTCGGACAGGGACTTGTCGGGGTCGATCAGGTCGCCGGCGACCTTCAGGTGGGCGTCGACCGCCTCGCGGGCGATCAGCAGGTGCATGATCTCCGTGGAGCCCTCGAAGATGCGGTTGATGCGCAGGTCGCGCAGGATCTGCTCGGCGGGGACCGCGCGTTCGCCGCGGGCCGCCAGCGACTCGGCGGTCTCGAAGCCGCGCCCGCCGCGGATCTGGACCAGTTCGTCGGCCATCAGGCAGGCCATCTCCGAGCCGTACAGCTTGGCGAGGGCGGCCTCGATGCGGATGTCGTTGCGGTCCTCGTCGGCCATCTGGGACGACAGGTCGAGGACCGCCTCCAGGGCGAACGTCGTCGCCGCGATGAAGGAGATCTTCGTCCCGACCGCCTCGTGGAACGCGACGGGCTTGCCCCACTGCTCGCGGGCCGCCGACCACTCGCGGGCGATCTTCAGGCACCACTTGCCTGCGCCCACGCACATGGCGGGCAGCGACAGCCGCCCGGTGTTCAGCGTGGTCAGGGCGATCTTCAGGCCCGCGCCCTCGGGGCCGATCCGGTTGGCGGCCGGCACCCGGACGCCGTGGAAGCGGGTCACGCCGTTCTCCAGGCCGCGCAGCCCCATGAAGGCGTTGCGGTGCTCGACGGTGACGCCCTCGGACGCGGCCTCCACGACGAAGGCGGTGATGCCGCCCTTGTGCCCCTCGGACTTCGGTACGCGCGCCATGACGACGAGCAGGTCCGCGACGACCCCGTTGGTCGTCCAGAGCTTCACTCCGTCCAG
Organism: Streptomyces sp. NPDC054842; assembly: GCF_053611025.1. Lineage (NCBI taxonomy): Bacteria > Bacillati > Actinomycetota > Actinomycetes > Kitasatosporales > Streptomycetaceae > Streptomyces > Streptomyces sp. NPDC054842. The sequence goes on along the minus strand of NZ_JBSGZN010000038.1, from coordinate 18,551 downwards.
GACGTAGTCGTCCCCGTCCGGGACGGCCGTCGTCGCCAGCCGGGCCGGGTCGGAGCCCACGTCGGGCTCGGTGAGCAGGAACGCCGTGATGTCCGTGCGCGCGCAGCGCGGCAGGAACGCGTCCTTCTGCTCCTGGGTGCCGAAGATCTTCAGCGGCTGCGGTACGCCGATCGACTGGTGCGCGGACAGCAGGGCGCCGATGGCGGGGCTCGCGGAGCCGACCAGGGCGAGCGCCTTGTTGTAGTAGACCTGGGTGAGACCGAGGCCCCCGTACTTGGTGTCGATCTTCATGCCGAGGGCGCCGAGCTCCTTGAGCCCGTTGATCACCTCGTCGGGGATCTGCGCCTCACGCTCGATCCGGGCCGAGTCGATCTTCGTCTCGCAGAAGTCGCGCAGTTTGGCGAGGAACTCCTCGCCGCGCTGGGCGGCCTCGTCGGACGGCATGGGGTGCGGATGGATGAGGTCGAGCCGGAAGCGGCCGAGGAACAGTTCCTTGGCGAAGCTGGGCTTGCGCCAGTCCTGTTCGCGCGCGGCCTCCGCGACCTGTCGGGCCTCACGTTCGGTGACTGTGGGCTGGTGGGGTGTTGCGGACAAGAGGCTCACCTCGCCGCGAATAGGGATCTTGGGGCTGTTCGTTACCGACCGGTGCTACCCGATCGTATGTACCCGATCCGGTCCGGCCCCACCAGTCCTGGCGCAGCGTTCGGCCCAATGCGCGACCGCCTGCCGGAGTCCCGCCCGGCCCGGCAGAAGGGACGCGGGGTGTTGCGTCGGGGCTCCTTTCCGGGGGACCGTCTGGGACACACCCCGGAGCCCGCCGCGGGCGGCCGGGGCCGCCGTACGCGCCGGTGGGGGCCTCCGGGAGACTGCCGCACGCGGGCGTGCGAGACGTCCGGGAGCGCCCGGCGGATCGCGGAGGGAGCGCGGCCCGAGAATCGTGTCGAAGCGCTTCGACAACCTATGGACACCCATCCCCCGTCGAGCTACTGTCGAGCCACCCCCACTCGCCGTTGCCCGCAGCCCGCGCTGTCGAAGCGCTTCACACCATGCTTGGAGAGCCGGATGGTCACCCTCGCCGAGGTCGCCCAGCACGCCGGAGTCTCGGCGAGCACGGTGAGCTATGTCCTCAGCGGCAAGCGGTCCATCTCCGCGGGCACCCGGCAGCGGGTCGAGCGGAGCATCCAGGAACTCGGCTACCACCCGAACGCGGGCGCCCGGGCCCTGGCGAGCAGCCGGTCGAACATCATCGCGCTGATGATCCCGCTCCGCACGGACATGTACGTGCCCGTGATGATGGAGATCGCCATCGCGGTGGCGACCACGGCCCGCACCCACGGGTACGACGTCCTGCTGCTCACCGGCGAGGAGGGCCCGGACGCCATGCGCCGGGTCACCGGCAGCGGGCTCGCCGACGCCATGATCCTGATGGACGTGGAACTGGACGACGAGCGGCTGCCGCTGCTGCGCGAGACCGACCAGCCGGCCGTGCTCATCGGCCTGCCCGCCGACCCCACCGGACTGACCTGCGTCGACCTGGACTTCGGCGCGACGGGGGCCCTGTGCGCCGAGCACCTCGCGAAGCTCGGCCACCATGACATCGCTGTCATCGGCGAGGCGCCCGCCGTCTACGAGCGGCACACGGGCTTCGCCGAGCGCACGCTCGACGGACTCCGCTCCCGCTCGCGGGAACTGGGCCTGCGGGTGCTGCACCGCCCCTGCGAGGGCGGCTACGACGCGATGGCCGTGACCCTCGCCCGGCTCTTCGACGAACGCCCCGGCACCACGGGCTTCGTCGTGCAGAACGAGTCCGCGGTCGAACCGCTGCTCGCGCTGCTGCGCCGGCAGGGCCGCGCCGTGCCCGAGGACGTGTCCGTGATCGCGGTCTGCCCGGACCAGGTCGCCACCCAGGCGTCCGTGCGGCTCACCTCGGTCGCCATCCCGGCGCAGGAGATGGGCCGCCGGGCCGTCGAGCAGCTGATCGCCAAGCTCGACGGGCACGGCAGGGACGACGTCGTCCTGCTCGCGCCGGAGCTGACCGTGCGGGCGAGCACCGGCCCCGCCGCCCTCTGAACCCACCGCCACCACGACACCTCGGCGACCTCCGCCCCGGGGCCACCGAAGGCACCCCCGCCTCGCCCCGGCGCGCCACGGCCGCGCCGGGTCCTGTCGCCACTCCTCATCCCGGGAGCACCCCTCGTGAACCAGCCTGCCCAGAACCCGCCCCAGCAGGGGTCGGTCAGCCTCGCCCAGTCCTCGCCCACGGTCGGCACGTTCCGCGAACGGGACGGCGCGCTGGAGTGGAGCGGCCGCCAGGAGACCGTCCGTATCGAGCCCTGGGGCCCCGACGCCGTCCGCGTCCGCGCCCGCCTCGGCGGCCCCGTCCTGCCGGACCTGCCGGGCGCGCTGCTGGACGAGCCGCCGGCCGCCGCCGGCACCGTCGAGGTGGAGGACGGGCGGGCCCGGCTGACGGTCGGCGCGCTCACCGTCGAGGCCGACGCCGAGGGCATGCTCCGCTTCCTGCGCACCGAGGACGGCGGGGAACTCCTCGCCGAGGAGCGGGCCCACTTCTGGTGGCCGGGCCCGCGCCTCTACACCCCGACCGGCAACGGCCACCACCGCCTGGAGCAGCGGTTCGCCGCGTACGACGGCGAGAAGCTGTACGGCCTCGGACAGCACCAGCACGGGCTGCTGGACCAGAAGGGCGCGGTCCTCGACCTGGTGCAGCGCAACGCCGAGGTGACCATCCCGGTCCTCACGTCCAGCCGCGGCTACACCCTCCTGTGGAACAACCCGGCGATCGGCCGCGTCGAGCTGGCCGGCAACGGCACACGCTGGGTGGCCGACTCCGCCCGCCAGCTCGACTACTGGATCACCGCGGGGAACCCGGCCGACGCGCAGCGCCGCTACAGCGCGGTGACCGGCCGCACCCCGATGCTGCCCGCGTGGGCGGCCGGGTTTTGGCAGTGCAAGCTGCGCTACCGCACCCAGGACGAACTGCTCGCGGTGGCACGGGAGTACCGGCGCCGGGGCCTGCCGCTGGACGTCATCGTGTGCGACTTCTTCCACTGGACGCACCTGGGCGAGTGGAAGTTCGACCCGGCGGAGTGGCCCGACCCGGCCGCGATGCAGCGGGAGCTGGCCGAGCTGGGCGTCGAGCTGGTGGTGAGCGTGTGGCCGTCGGTGTCGCCGCTGTCCGAGAACCACGGGACGATGGAGCAGCGCGGCTACTTCATCGGCACCGAGTACGGCCCGACGGCGCACGCCGACTGGCCCGACAAGGAGGTCGCCTCCACGGTCCAGGTCGCCTTCTACGACGCGACGAACCCCGAGGCCCGCGACTTCGTCTGGTCGAAGATCCGCGACCACTACGTGGAGCCGTACGGCATCAGGTCCTTCTGGCTGGACGCCTGCGAGCCGGAGCTGAAGCCGGGCTTCCAGGAGAACCTGCGCTACCACGCGGGCCCGGGCCTGGAGGTCGGCAACCTGTATCCGCGCGAGAACGCCCGCACGTTCCACGAGGGCATGACGGCCGCCGGGGAGAGCGACATCGTCACCCTCAACCGGTCGGCCTGGGCGGGCAGTCAGCGCTACGGGGCGGCGCTGTGGTCCGGCGACATCGGCACCGACTTCGCGACCCTGCGCCGCCAGATGGCGGCGGGACTGAACACGGCGCTGTCCGGCATCCCCTGGTGGAACACCGACATCGGCGGCTTCCACGGCGGCGACCCGGACGACCCGGCGTACCGCGAGGTGATGGTCCGCTGGTTCCAGTTCGGGGCGCTGTCCCCGCTGATGCGGCTGCACGGTTTCCGCGACCCGGGGATGCCGCTGGGCCCGGAGATGACCGGCGGTCCCAACGAGGTCTGGTCGTACGGCGAGGAGGCCGGCGCGATCATGGAGAAGTACCTGCGGCTGCGGGAGCGGCTGAAGCCGTACGTGCTCGACGTCATGCGGGAGGCCCACGAGGAGGGGCTGCCGGTGATGCGCCCGCTGTTCCTGGAGTTCCCGGACGACCAGGCCGCCTGGTCGGTGGACGACGCGTACCTGTTCGGCGCCGACCTGCTCGTCGCGCCGGTGCTGACGGCGGGGGCCACGGTCCGGACGGCGTATCTCCCGGCGGGCGCGCGCTGGACGGACGCGTGGACCGGCGAGGAGTACGCGGGCGGCGCCCGGGTGACGGTTCCCGCGCCGCTGGACCGCATCCCGCTGTTCCTGCGGGACGGGGCCCGGCTTCCGGTGGCGCCGTAGCCCTCACGGACGAGTGCGGCCGGCCCCGGGAAGGGACCGGCCGCTTTTCCGTGTGTGCGTCAACTGCTGCTGACGGTCAGGCTGTTGGTGGTGAAGTTCAGGCCGCCGGACGAGGACGTGATCTCGTAGCCGAACTGGACGTCACCGATGGTCTCGTTGCCGAACCAGTGCTTGGTGTCCTTGATCCATTTGAGGATCGGGAGGATGTTCACCGTGCCGGACGACGAGTCCGAGGTGCGCAGGAACGAGAAGACCTCGTTGGCGCCGTTGCTGCCCTTGTAGACGGTCCAGGTGTGGCCGCCGAGGGTGACGTTGCCCTGCGAGGTGCCGAGCGGGCCGACGGCGCCGTTGTGGTTGACCCAGAGCATGATCTCGTAGTCGTAGTCGGTGTCCCAGATGTCGTAGGACGTGTTGTACGCGCCGGACGACGGGACCGAGACGTTGTAGCCGCTGCTCAGTGAACCCAGCGAGGTGATCGTCTTGTTGATCACCTTCTTGGCGTTGGGGTACGACTTGATGCCGCCGGTGTTGGGGTGGTTCGCGTTGACGCCCCAGTTGGTCCCGGAGTTGGCCCAGAAGCACTGCGAACCGGCGCCGGAGCCCCAGATGTTGTTGTAGAGGGTGTAGCCGTTCAGCGAGGTGTTGCCCCACTGGTCGCAGGAGCTCCAGACGGCCGCCTGCGCCGGGGCGGAGGCGAGGCCGACGGTGGCGCCGAGGGCGAGCGCGGGGGCCAGCAGCGCCTTGACGATCCGGCGCGGGGTACGTGATGCCATGGTGTCCCTTCCATGGGTGGGGGGAGGTCCGGTGGTGCGGTACTACCGCGGCCCCAGGGTGAGGACGCGGTCCTCTCCGGCGCGCAGGCGGAGCGTCCGCGCCCCGGAGGGAGTCCTGAGTTCGACGTGTGCGGTGCGGGTGGGGCGGACGACGGCCGTGCGGCGGCGGGGGGCCCAGTCGAGGTCGACCTCGGCGCCGAAGCGGGTGCGGACGCCGTGCAGACGGCCTCTCGGGTACGCCGTGGGGAGCGCGGGGAAGAGGACGAGCCGTCCGGGGGTGGAGTGCACGAGCATCTCGATGAGCACGGCCGGGAGGGCGTGGGCGGCGTCCGCGTTGTAGACGTGGCGGTGCGGGTAGTGGCCGCTCATCAGGGAGTCGTGGAAGTAGTCGCCGGCCAGCACGGCGCCGAGGGCGCCCGCCACCCGCTCGCCGTCGCCCAGCCGGGCCGCCACCAGGGCGTGGTGCAGGTGTCCGTGCGCGGAGTCGTTCTCGGCGCCGCGCAGGGCGAGGGCGCGGTGGGCCGCCGCGGCGAGTTCCGGGGTGTCGTACGGGTTGATCTCGTCCAGCGGCCACACCCCGTAGAGGTGGCTGAGGTGCCGGTGGTCGTAGGTGTCGCGCAGTCCGTCCCGCGCCCACTCCGCCAGCGCGCCGTCGGCGTTGATCCGGTGGGGCGGCAGCCGCCGGGCGAGCGCGCGCAGGCGCTCGGCGTCGCCCGGGTGGTGGTCGGCGGCCGTGAGCAGGGCGTGGCGGGCCGCCGAGAGGTCCATGGCGGCGTTGACGGCGACCGGACCGGCGTTCGCGGGGCGGTTCTCCGGTGAGTAGGACGGCACGACGACGAGCCGGCCCTCCTCGTCGGTGCGGGTGAGGAAGTCCTCGTAGAACGCGGCGACCTCGGCGAGGGCGGCGGCCAGCCGCGGGTCCCGTTCGCCGCGGGTCTCGTCGTGGTCCACGAGGGGTTTCAGCAGCCAGTCGGCGCCGGCCGTCCACACGTGCAGCGGATGATCGCGGCTGAAGTGGCAGAGGTGCCCGGACTCCCCGTCGGTGTGGGCGGGGGCGACGACACCGCGGGTGCCGAAGATCGCGCGGGCGTTGTCGCGCCAGTCCGCCAACTGGCCGTACACCAGGGCCGCGTGGGCCTCGGTGACCTCGGGCAGGGCGGCCGCGACGGCGGAGGCGGTCTGGAGGTTCAGGTTGGCGTCGGTGGTGAACGCCCCCGACCAGGCCGTGTCCCACTCCCCCGTCCACAGCCCGGTGAGCCGCGGCGGCAGGGAGCCCGAGGCGGACAGCAGGTGGTACCGGCCCGCCGCGAAGAGCCGTTCGGCGAGTGCGGGACTCTCGGGCCGGCGCAGCAACTCCGAACCTGGCAGCGCGCGTTCGGCCGGGTCGGCGCCCAGGTCCAGGCCCACGCGCAGGTAGGCGGCGCGGTGCCGGGCGGTGTGCCGCTCCAGCAGGCGCTGGTAGGGGTCCTCGTCGCCATCCGGGAGCAGGGCGCGCAGGGCGCGGGCCTCGGCGAGCACGTCCAGCTCTCCCGGGTGCCGCCGTACCCGCGTGAGCAGGAGGACCGCGCGGGCCCCGGTGACCCGGACGCCGGGCGGCGCGGTCACCGTCCGACCGCCGGTGACCACCACGAGGGTCACTCCCGTGTAGGCCGACCCGCTTCCGGGGTATCGGGCCCGCAGGGTGAGGAGCGCGCCCTCGGGGGTCAGGACGGCGCCGTGTCCCACCCCGAGGTCCCGCGGGGCGCCCGGCAGCCGGTGGTCGAGCGTCACGTCGGCGGTGAGGCCCGGCCCGCGCACGTACTGCACGACGACGTCGTCGGCGCGGGAGACGAAGACGTCGGCGCGCCGGCCGTCGCACTCGGAGCGCACGACGCCGGTGGTGAAGTCGATCTCCCGCCGGTAGGAGGTCCACGGGGCGCCGGGTCCGCGCAGCCGTACCTGGAAGGCGGGGTGGAAGGGCCGCACCCACCGCAGCGGCCGGCCGTCGGTGAAGTCGTCGCCCGCGGCGGTGTCCCCGGCGAGCAGGCGGTCCTGGAGCCCGGGAAGCGCGGCGGCCAGCGCGGGCGGCCGGGTGTGGTCGCCGCCGTTCGGCCGGACCAGGCGGTGGTGGTTGACGACGATCCGCTCGTCGTCCGGACCGCCGAACACCATGACACCGTGCCGGCCGTTGCCGCTCAGGAAGGCGTCCTCCCAGCGGGCGGCGGGCGCCGGCTCCCAGGTGCCGTGCACGGGCTCACTCATCGGCCGCCTCCAGCACGGCCACGCCGTAGCGGCCCAGCTCGACGGTGTCCGTGACGCGGTCGCCGGTGAGCAGGTCGCGGTGGCGTCCGGGGACGCGCACGGTGACCGTGCCGTGTCCGTGGTGGAGCAGGAACAGCAGCCCGCCGCGGCGTACCGCCTCGACCCGGTCGGGGAGCGCGTCGAGCGGCGGCCGGACCCCGGCGTCCGCGGCGATCCCGGCCAGCAGGCCGCGCAGCGCCTCCGGCTCGGGGAGCGTGGAGAAGTACCAGGCGCGGCCCTTGCGCAGTACGGCCGGGAGCCCGTCCAGTTCGCCTCCCCGGTACGGCGTGACGCCGTCGGGGTCCGCCGCCTCGATCTCCTCGGACCACAGGGTGCCGCGGAACCCCTCGACGCCGACGTGCTCACCGGCGTCGAGCGGCCACCACTCGTGCAGGGTGCGGATGCCGAAGAGGTCGCGCAGCCGGGCGTCCATGCCGCCGGGGCGCACCCGGTCGTCCTCGTCCGCGACGCCGGTCAGGAAGCCGGAGACGAGGGTGCCGCCGTCCCGTACGTACGTCACGAGGTTGTCGGTCGCGGCGTCCGTCAGCAGGTACAGCTGCGGGACGACGACGAGCCGGTACGCGGACAGGTCGTGTTCGGGGTGGGCGAAGGTGACCGTGGTGTGCGTCTCCCACAGGGCGCGGTGCCAGGCGCGGACGACCGCCGGGAGGTCGACCTCGGTGGAGGGCCGGCCGTCCTGGAGGCCCGCCCACCAGGCGTGCCAGTCCAGCAGGAGCGCGACGTCGGCGCCCTCGACCCGGGTGCCGGCCACCCGCTCGCCCAGCCGGGCCAGTTCCGCCCCGATCCGCTTGACCTCCTGGAAGGCGCGGCCCTGTTCGCCGGCGTGGCCGAGCATCCCGGAGTGGAACTTCTCGGCGCCCTGGCGGGACTGCCGCCACTGGAAGTAGCAGACGGCGTCGGCGCCGCGGGCCACGGCCTGGAGGGACCACAGGCGGTTCAGGCCCCGCGGCTTGGGGTGGTTCACGCCACGCCAGTTGACCGGTCCCGCAGCCTGCTCCATGACCATCCAGGGGCCGCCGCGGGCCTGCGCGCGGGTCATGTCGTGGATCAGCGCGGAGTACTGGCCGCCGTCGGGGTCGCGGGGGTCGGGGTAGACGTCGACGGAGACGACATCCTCCTCGGCCGCCCACGCCCAGGCGTCCTGCCCCTGCCAGAACGGCATGAAGTTGGTGGTCACCGGGATGTCCGGGGTGTGCCGGGCGACGATGTCGCGTTCGGCGAGGTAGCACTCCATGAGGGCGTCGGAGGTGAAGCGCCGGAAGTCGAGCACCTGGGCGGGGTTGTTCATGTACTGGGCGCGGCGGGGCGGGATGATCTCGTCCCAGGTGTCGTGGCGCTGGCTCCAGAAGGCGGTGCCCCAGGCCGTGTTGAGCGCGCCGAGTGTCCCGTAGCGGCGGAGCAGCCAGGTGCGGAAGGCGCGGGCGGCCTCGTCGCCCCAGTCGTGCGTGCAGTACTCGTTGTTGATGTGCCACATGGTGAGGGCGGGGTGGCCGCCGTAGCGGGCGGCGAGGTCCTCGGTGATGGCGGCGGCGTGATGGCGGTAGACGGGGCTGGAGTGCGAGAAGTGCTGGCGCGAGCCCCACCACACCGTCTGCCCGTTCTCGTCGCGCGGCAGCGTCTCGGGGTGCAGCCGGCCCATCCACGGGGGCGGGGCGGCGGTGGGGGTGGCGAGGACGACACCGACGCCGTTCCCGTGCAGCAGGTCCATCAGCCGGTCGAGCCAGCCGAACTCCCGTGCTCCCGGACGGGGTTCGAGCCGGGCCCAGGAGAAGACGCCGACGGTGACGGAGTTGACGCCCGCGTCCTTCATGAGCCGTACGTCGTCCTGCCAGGTCTCCTCGGGCCACTGCTCGGGGTTGTAGTCGCCGCCGAACAGGAGGCGGCCCCGGGTGGCGTCACCGAGGGCGGGCATCAGGCCGGGTCCCCGTACTGGATGCCCCGGCCGTTGGTGCCGAGGTAGACGCGGCCGTGGATGCGGGGGTCGCCGGTGACGACCTCGCCGGTCCAGCCCCACTGGTGGGCGTCGTCGTTGACGCGCACCCAGGTCCGCGCCTCGTCGTCGGACCGCAGGACGGCGGTGACCGTGTCCGTCGAGCCGACCTGGTAGAGCGCGGGATAGCCGGCGCCCCGGGCCGCGCGGCCGAAGCCGAGGGTGTACGAGGACCGGCAGCCGGGGACCCTGGTGAAGCGCGCGCCCCCGTCGGTGGACCGGTACAGGCCCTCGCCCTTGGCGGAGAGCCACAGGTCGCCGGTCCGTCCCGGGGCCGCGGCCACCCTGAACTGGCTGTCGCCAAAGGGCAGTCCGCTCGCCCGGGCCGCGAAGGACGCGCCGCCGTCGGTGCTGGCGTACAGCGTTCCGGTGCCGGTGTCGTACGCGTGGAACAGCGCCGGGTCGACCGGGTCGGCGACCGGTGTCGCGCCCTTGGGGAAGGAGGCGACCTCGGTCCAGGTCGCGCCGCCGTCCGCGGAGCGGTGGGCCGCGTACCTCGTGCCGTCCCAGTGCACGAAGGACCACAGCAGGACCGAGCCGTCGGCGTTCACCGCGATCGGGCCGGGCGCGTCCTTCGCGACGGCGGGCTGGGCGGCGAAGGGCTTCCAGGTGCGCCCGCCGTCGTGGGAGTACGCGCCGTTGCCATGGTCGCCCCAGCCGGTGCGGACGACGTACGACGGCCGGGCCGCGGCCTGCGCGAGCCCGGTCGCCGAGCCGAAGACGGGGTTCGCGGCCATCCCGGGCGACGGGGAGGCGGTCAGCCGCTCGTGGTACATCACGCCGATGTCCCCGAGGCCGCTGATCAGGTGCGCCGCCCCCGCCGGGGGCGAGATCAGGTGGCGTACAGCCGTCTCCTCCAGGCCGCGGATCCAGAGGGACCAGTGGGTGAGGTCGCGGGTGGCGTAGACGGTCGCGCCGGTCCCGTAGGCGAGGTGCCGCGAGTCGTAGGGGTCGACGGCGACCGTCTGGATCCACCAGCCGAACTTGGGCTGCTCACCGCCCCAGGCGAGGTAGGGCGTCTCGCTCACGTCGAGGACGGCGGTGTCCTTGAGGGAGGTCCAGGTGCGGCCGCCGTCGGTGGTGCGCAGGAGGGTGTCGACGGCCGCCCAGCGGTTGTTGGTGGAGACGACGGCGGTGCCGGGGCGGCGCGCGTCGACGGCCACCCCGCCGTAGCCGAAGGTGTCGGCCGGGTCTCCTCCCCCGCCGCCGGACGGCCGTACGGGTGTGACATCGGTCCAGGTCCCGCCTGCGGTCCGCAGCTTGTGCACGCTGCCGTCGGTCTGGCCGTTGGGTCCGGGCGCGTCGGCGTAGGTGACGTACAGCTCACGGGTGTGCGCGTCGAACGCCGCCCGGACCGGGATCCTGGCCGAAGTGCCGGAGGGCTGCCCCGGGACGGCCTCCCAGGTGGCGCCGTCGGCCGTGCGGTAGAGGTTCGCCGTGCCCGCGGTGCCGTCGCCGTCGCCCCAGCCCGCGTAGAGGGTGCGGCCGGCCGCGACGAGCAGGGTGACGCCCTGGCCGGTGGCGCTCGGCCGGGCGGGAAACGCCGGCACGCGGGACCAACTGGCGCCCCGGTCAGTCGACTTGAGCAGACCGTCGTGGCGGGTGCCGAGCCAGAGGGTGTCGCTGTCCCGCGGGTCGACGAGGAGCCGTTCGCCCGTGCCGCGGCCGTCCTCGTTGGCGCCGAGCCGGACGTCCAGGTCGGTGCGGGTCCAGGTGGCGCCGCGGTCCTCGGAGCGCAGGACGGCACCGGGTCCGGCCCACGACTGGGCGTAGGTGCCGAGCGCCAGGTACAGCCGGTCCGGGTGGGCGGCGTCGACGGCGACGGCCTCGACGCCGAGGAGGTTCCAGTCGTCCCAGCCGAGGTGATCGGTGAGCGGGATCCAGCGGGCGGTGCGCTCGTCGCGGCGGTAGGCGCCGCCGATGTCGGTACGGGCGTAGGCGAGACCGCGCACGGAGGGGTGGAAGAGGAGTCCGGTGACGAAACCGGTGCCGCCGATGACGACGTTGCGCCAGCGGTAGGGGGCCGCCCCGGGTTCCCCGGCGGCTCGGGCCGGGGCGGCGAGGGCGGGGACGGCGGTGAGGGCGGCGGTGGCGGCGGTCCCGGCGAGCACGGTCCGCCGGCTCGGTCGCGACGTGGGCATGACATACCTCGTTCCTGAGAGCGTGGGGAGGGGGCCCGTCGGGGACGGGGATGCCGAGCGGCCGGCCGGTGCCGGGGCCGGACGGGGCTGGCCGGCGCGCGTCAGCCCTTCACGGCGCCGGTGAGCATGCCCTTCTTGAAGTGCCGCTGGACGAAGGGCGAGAGCACCGCGACCGGGAGCAGCGCCAGCACCATGACCGCCATCTGGACGGCCAGCGCGGACAGTTCGCCCGTCTTGATGGCCTGCCCCATCCCGACCGGCGGCTCCTGCTTCTGGACGAGCTGGATCATGACGTTCTGCAGCGGCATCATGTCCTGGTCGCTCAGGTAGATGGAGGCGTTGAACCAGGCGCTCCAGTAGCCGACGGCGTAGAAGAGCGTGATCACCGCGATGACCGCGCGGGACAGCGGCACCACGATCTGCCAGAGGATCCGCCAGTCCCCCGCGCCGTCGATCCGCGCGCTGTCGACGAGTTCCTGGGAGATGCCCATGAAGAAGCCGCGCAGCACGAGGACGTTGAAGACGCTGACGGCGCTCGGCAGGATCAGCGCGAGGTAGGTGTCCGTCAGCCCCAGCGACTGCACCAGCAGGTACGTGGGGATGAGGCCCGCGCCGAAGAACATCGTGGCGAGCAGGGTCATGAGGAACCAGCGGTGCCCGACCGACCCGGTCCGGGACAGCCCGTACGCGGCGAGGACGGACACCGTCATGGAGAACAGCGTGCCGACGAGGGTGACGCCCAGGCTGACGAGGGTGGCGCGGGTGACCTGGCCGCCGCTCAGCAGTTCCTGGTACGCGATGAAGGTGACGCCCCTGGGGACCACCACCAGGCCGCCCGCGTCGGTGATGGTCTCCTTCGAGGACAGGCTGGTGACGGCGACGATCCACAGCGGGAACAGGACGGCCAGGCAGGCACCGGCCAGCACGATGCCCTTGCCCGCGAGTCCGGCCCGGCCGGGCGTCTCCTCCCAGGCGGGCCTCGGCGGTGCGGCCCAGCGTCCCGGGGTCTTCGGCCGGGGCCCGGTCACGGCGCTCACTTCTTGTACACCCCCTGCTCGCCCATGAGATGGGCCACCTTGTTCGCGGCGAGGACCAGCCCGAGGCTGACCACGCCCTTGATCAGACCGGCCGCGGCCGCGTAGCTGAAGTCCTGGTTGCGGACGCCGTTCCACCACACGTAGGTGTCGAGGACCTCGGAGGCGCCGGGGCCCACCGCGTCCCGTTGCAGCAGGATCTGTTCGAAGCCGACGGTGAGCGCGTCGCCGACCCGCAGCACCAGCAGCAGGGCGATCACCGGGCGCAGGGCGGGCAGCGTGACGTGCCACAGGCGGCGCAGGCGCCCGGCGCCGTCCATCGCCGAGGCCTCGTACAGGTCGGGGCTCACCGAGGCCAGCGCGGCGAGGAAGACGATGACGCCCCAGCCGGCGTCCTTCCAGACGCCCTCCGCCGTCACCAGGAACTTGAAGATCCCCGGGTCCGTCATCAGGTCGAAGCCCTCGTACCCGTGCTGCCGCAGGGTCTGCGCGATGATGCCGGCGCCGCCGAAGATCTGCTGGAAGACGGTGACGACCAGCACCCAGGAGAAGAAGTGCGGCAGGTAGAGGATCGCCTGGGACACCGCCCGCACCCGGGGCCTGATCACGCTGTTGATCAGCAGCGCGAGCGCGATGGGGACGGGGAAGAAGAGCACGAGCTGCAGCGCGAACAGGACGAGGGTGTTCCGCACGGCGTCCCAGAACGCCGAGTCCTCGAAGATCCGGGTGAACTGCTCGAAGCCCACCCAGGGGCTGTGGAAGACGGCGACGAAGCCGTTGTCGCCGACGTAGGGGTCGTACTCCTGGAAGGCGACGACGTTGCCGAGGATCGGTATGTAGTTGAAGACCAGGACCAGCAGGACGGCCGGCAGCGTCATCAGGACCAGGGTGCGGTCCCGCCGGAAGCGGGTGCGGAAGGAGCCGTTCTCCGCGGCGCGGGCGGCCCGGGGGGCCCGGCCGCCCGCGGTGGCCCTCGCGCGGCCGGCGGACGGCTCGGCGGTGTCCGCCGCCGAGGACGCGGCCGTGCGGGCGGGGCCCGGTGCGGTGCTGTGTGCCACCTCGTCACCCCTGGGCGGAGCCGGTGTCGTCCAGCAGCTTGCGGTACCAGTCCCGCAGCTTGTCGCCGCCCTGGCTCTTCCAGTCCGACACGGCCTGCTGCATGTCGCCGGTCTTCCTGCGGCCGCGGACGATGTCGTCCTCCAGCTGCTCGAAGTCGTTGGAGAGGTTGGTGTAGCGGGCCGGCTCGGTGATCTGGAGGCCGTAGAAGGGGGACTTCTTGGTGAAGGCGCCCATCCGCTGCTGCCACCGCACCTGGTCCGCCGCGATGTCGGGGAAGTCGGGGTGCGCGATGGTCGGGGCGGGACTCGCCAGCATCACGTACGCGTTCAGGACCTCCTGGTTGCCCTTGTCGTTCTTCACGGGCGTGCCGTCCTGCACGGTGTAGTGCGTGCCCTCCACCCCGTAGTTGGTGAGCATGTACTCCTGGGTGCCGTACGGGGCGGCGGAGACGTTCGCGGCGGCCAGCACGTCGTGGACCACGGCCTTGGACGCCTTCTTGTTGACGAAGGCGAAGATGCCCGCGGGCGAACCGGCCCAGAGCCGGGGGTCGCCCCCGTCGTGGCCGAAGATGTCCATGCCCGCGATGCGGAAGTCCTTCTGGTGGCCCGCCTGCTCGGCCGTCTTGCCCCACCAGTCCGAGATGTTCTGGTTGTACATCAGGACCTCGCCGGCGGTGAAGCGCTGGCCCGCGTTGCCCTGGTTGGCCGCCCTGGCCTCGGGGTGGACGACACCGGCCGCGTACAGCTTGCGCGTCCACTCCAGCGCGTCGAGGTACTCCTCGGTCTCCACCCGGTAGACCAGCTTGCCGTCGACGAGGTTCCAGCCGAGGGGCTTCTCGCTCCCGGACAGCACACCGAAGACGTTGAAGGCGGTCCACTTCATGTCGTCGCAGGCCCACACCTTCGCCCTGGCGTTGGTGATGTCCTTGGCGAGGGCGAGGAACTCCGCTGCGGAGGAGGGCAGTTCGTAGCCCTCCTTGTCGAAGACGTCCTTGCGGTAGAAGGGCACGATGCCGGTGACGGTCGGCGCGGGCTGCGGCAGGCCGCGCAGCTTGCCGCCGAAGATGGAGTACTTCCACGCGTCGCTCGGGATGGCGGCGAGGTTCGGGTACTCCTTCACCCGGTCGCCGGAGAGGTAGGGGCCGAGGTCGGCGAACTTGCTGATGATGGCGCTCGGGATCTTGCCCCCCATGTTCCAGCTGGGGATCACCACGACGTCCGGCAGGTCGCTGGAGGCGAGGACCGCGCCGAGCTTCTCGTCGTACGTGTTGCCGTCCTGGTTCTGCCAGACGATGTCGGCGCCGATTCTGGCGTTCATCGCCGCGTAGTAGGCGTTGCTGCCCTTCGGGGGCGTCCCCCAGAAGGGCGACATGACGCGGACGGTGCCGCCCTTGCCGAGCTTGCGCGGTACCGAGGTCTTCAGCCCGGCGAGGGAGAGCTCGCCGGTGAAGCCGGCCGCGGAGCCGTTCTTCGCGGGGATGTCCGGCGTCACCACGCTCTGCGCCACGAAGGCGGGGAGGATGCGCTGCGCGTCCTTGCCCGAGGTCGTCCCCTCCTTGGAGCCGCCGTCGGACCCGCCGCAGGCGGCGAGCAGCGGCATCCCGCCGGCCACGGCGGTCGCGGCCACCGCCGTGGAGGCGAGGAAGCTTCTCCGGCTGGGGCCGGAGGTGGCGGAGTTCGGCGTCATTGCGTCAACCCTTCGTGGCGCACAGCAGGACACCCGGCGGGGAGCCGTCGGCTGCGGTGTCTCGAGTGGAACTGGCTGAGCTGAAGCGGTCCCCGGCGGACTACGCACCCCAGGACGGGCTCTCGCCGCCTGTCGAAGCGCTTCGATGTTGCTGCGAGGTTAAGTGAACACCCAGGGGCGCACAAGAGCCGATCCCAACATTCCTGGGCGCCGCCACGGGCCGGGTCGGACGGTCCACGGTGCTTGAAAATCCAATGAGGGAACGGAGTTGTTGCCCCGAGGTGTCTTGACACCCCGCCTCGGCCGCCCGAGCATCGAAGCGCTTCGAAAGCGCCCCGTCGCTCCATCGCAAAGGGACCCTCACGTGACCGCACCCCCGCCCTCCGCGCCGCCTTTCCGCGATGCGCGGCTGCCGTTCGCGAAGCGCATCGACGATCTGCTGGCACGGCTCACGCTCGACGAACGCCTCGCGTTCCTGCACCAGTTCGCGCCCCCGGTGGAGCGCCTCGGCATCGCCGCCTTCCGCACCGGACAGGAGGCCCTGCACGGAGTGGCGTGGATGGGCCCGGCGACCGTGTTCCCGCAGGCCGTGGGGCTCGGCGCGACCTGGAACGAGGACCTCGTCCGCCGGGTGGGCGAAGCCGTCTCCCGGGAGGCCCGCGCCATGCGCGCCCGCGACGACCGCGTCGGCCTCAACGTCTGGGCGCCCACGGTCAATCTGCTGCGCCACCCGCTGTGGGGACGCAACGAGGAGGGCTACTCCGAGGACCCGGTGCTCACCTCGGCCATCGCCACCGCGTACACCCGGGGCCTGCGCGGCGACCATCCCGTGTACTGGCGCACGGCCCCCGTGCTCAAGCACTGGCTGTCCCACAACAACGAGACCGACCGGGACACCTCGTCCTCGTCCGTGCGCCCGCGCGTGCTGCACGAGTACGACCTGCGCGCCTTCCGTGCGACGGTGGAGGCGGGCGCGGTGGCCGGCGTGATGCCCGCGTACAACCTGGTCAACGGCCGCCCCAACCACGTCTCGCCGTACCTGCGCGAGCAGTTGCGCACCTGGACGGACCAGGAGCTGCTGGTCTGCTCGGACGCGGGAGCACCCTCGAACCTGGTCGAATCCGAGCACTACTTCGACACCCACGAGGAGGCCGTCGCGGCCGCGGTGCGGGCCGGGGTGGACAGCTTCACGGACCACGGCACGGACAGCTCGAAGACCGTCGCCCGTCTCCGGGGGGCCCTCGCGCGGGGGCTGCTGAGCGAGGCGGACGTCGACGCGGCGGTCCGCAGGCAGCTCTCGGTGCGCTTCCGGCTCGGCGAGTTCGACCCGGAGGCCGATCCCTTCGCGGACACGGACGACTTCGACACCCCGGCCCACCGGGCGCTCACCCGGGAGGCGGCCGAGCAGGCCGTGGTGCTGCTGAAGAACGACGGACTGCTGCCGCTCGCGGAGGGCACCCGCGTCGCCGTCGTCGGCCTGCTCGCCGACGAGTGCAAGCTCGACTGGTACAGCGGCACCCTCCTGCACCGCTCGACACCTCTGGAGGGCCTGTACGAGCGCCTCGGCGCCGACCGGGTCGCCTTCGCCGAGGGCGTGGACCGAATACGGCTGCGGACGTCGGCCGGGACGTACCTGAGCGTGCCCGAGGCGCCGGACGCGGCCGACGGGGTGCGCGGCGCCGGGGGCGCGCTGGACCCGGCGCTCGTCGCGGGCCGGACCGACCTGCCCCCGCTCACCGCGGACGCCCGCGGCACCGAATTCGCGCTGACCGACTGGGGCGACGGCGTGCTGACCCTGCGCGCGCCCGACGGACGCCACCTCTCCGTCGCCGAGGACGGCTTCGTGCGCGCCTCGGCCGACCAGCCCGGCGGCTGGGTCGTCCAGGAGACGTTCCGCCTGGAACCCTCCACGGCACATGGGAGTGGGCACCTCCTGAAGCACCTGGGGACGGGCGGACACGTCTGTGTCGCCGCCGACGGCGTGAAGGTTGCCGGGCGGGACGCGGAGATCCTCGACGTGGAGGTCGTGGAGCGGGGCGAGGACGCGGTGGCCCGGGCCGCGGCCGACGCCGACGTGGTCCTCGTGGTCGCCGGGAACGACCCGCACATCAACGGCCGCGAGACCGAGGACCGTACGACGCTGCGCCTGCCCGCGCACCAGGAGCGGCTGCTGCGGGCGGCCCGGGCCGCGAACCCCGCGACCGTCCTGGTCCTGGTCTCCGCCTACCCGTACGCGGTGGACCCCGCGGACCTTCCCGCCGTCCTGTGGACCGCGCACGGCGGCCAGGCGGCGGGCACCGCGCTGGCGGGCATCCTGACCGGCGACGTCTCGCCCGCCGGCCGCCTCCCGCAGACCTGGTACGCCTCCGACGACGACCTGCCGGACCTCCTCGACTACGACGTGATCGGCGGCCGCCAGACCTGCCTGTACTTCGAGGGCACCCCGCTGTTCCCGTTCGGGCACGGCCTGTCGTACGCGTCGTTCGCGTACGCGGACCTGCGGGCGACGTCGGGCCCGGACGCGGTGCACGTCTCCTTCACCGTCACCAACACCGGCGCGGTGACGGCCGACGAGGTCGCCCAGCTCTACGTCCGCGCCGTCGACCCGTCCGTGCCGCGCCCCCGCCGCGAACTGGCCGGACACCGCCGCGTCCGCCTGGACCCCGGCTCCTCGGCCGCGCTCTCCTTCGAACTGCCGCTGTCCGTCTTCGAGTTCTGGGACGTGGCGCACGGCCGGTGGCGGCTGGAGCCGGGCCCGTACGAGGTCCTGGCGGGCGCGTCCAGCGAGGACGTCCGGCTCCGCGCGACGCTCGGCCTCGCCGGCGAGCCCGCGGGCCCCCGCCCGGTCCGCGAACGCGGCCTGGACGGGGCCGACTTCGACGAACACCACGGCACCCGGATCGTCGACGCCACCAGGACGGCGGGGGACGCGGTGACGCCGCTGGGCGACGGCCCGGGCGAACTGGTCTACCGGGCCTGCGACTTCAGGGCCGGCGTCACCGCGGTCACCGCCGAGGTGTCCGGCGAGGGGACCGTGGAGATCTCCCTGGACGGGGGCCCGGCCCTCGCGACACTCACCCTGCCGCCGACGAAGGGCCCCTACGACTGCACCACCCTGGACGCCCCGTTCCGGGCCGCCGGTGTGCACGACGTCCACCTCACGCTGCGCGGCACGCTGCGGCTCGCGCACGTCGGCTTCTCCGGCTGAGGGTCCGGGCGGGCCGACACAGGGCTGTCTCTTATACACATCTGACGCTGCCGCCGATAGGGGGGGTGTAGTGGTCGGTAGTGGCCGTAGCAGTATCAGACGGGCGGGGGC
>NZ_JBSGZN010000037.1:0-80994 GCF_053611025.1 Streptomyces sp. NPDC054842 | reverse complement strand
GCCATGGCGACCGCCCCTTACCCGTGCCTCCCGGGAGGCGCTTGTGCCTTTGTCTCCCGGGAGGTGCTTCGCCGTCTAGCTCCAGGCGTTGCCCTGGTTCTGCGCGTGGGCGCCCTGCTGGCCCATCCCGTACTGCGCGCGCACGCCCTGGCCGATCTGGGCGTTCTGCGGCGGCAGCAGCTCGCTCGGCTGGACGAGGATGTAGCCCTGGCCCATGAAGCTGAGCTCCCAGCCCTCACCGGTGCTGCCACGGCGCCGCCACACCCCGGAGGAGTGCGTCTGCGCCTGCATCTGCACCCGGAGCGCGGTCGACCAGGCGACGATCGCGTCCGCGTCGCAGTTGACGTACTTGTCCGGCGTGACCTGCATCATCAGCGGCATCCCGGACGTCATCAGGGCGACCTTGCCCCGGCCCGTGATGTTGAGCTGGTACTTGCCGGACCCCGAGATGCCGTACTGGCTGTCCACGGCGATCACCTCGTGGTGCAGCGCGGAGTCCATCGCCAGGACGTAGCTGCTGTCGACGGTGAGGCCGTCCTGGTCGACGTCGACCACGTGCACGTGCTGGGCCAGGTTGGCCAGGTAGACCGTCCCCTGTCCGTGGCAGCGCATGAGGTCCAGGCCCTCGCCGGTCGCCGCGCGCGACCGCCGCTGCCCGTTGTTCTGGTACTCGGCGTCGAACTCGACGAGCCCCTGGTAGGCGACCATCGTGCCCTTGCGGGCCAGGATGTCGTCGTGCCCCTCCAGGGAGACCCGCAGCATCTGCGAGTTCTGCAGGCTGTAGCGGTCCTGGGACTGCTGTTCGTTGTAGCCGAAAAGCGGGCTCTGCATGGTGTCCTGTTCCCCCTCAGCCCCGGATCCGGAGGCGGTCGGTGCTGTCCTCGCTGGGCTGGACGACGACGATGCCCTGCCCGGAGAACGCCATCTGGTACGCCTCGCCGCTGCCCCGGCCGATCAGGGACTGCGCCTTGAAGCTGCGCTTGCCCTTGACCTTGAGGTTCGGGGACCAGGCGACGAGCGCGTCCGGGTCCACGTACGTCTCGTCCTCGCCGCCGCCGCAGTCCACGACGATCGGCTTGCCGCGGGAGGTCAGCGCCACCCAGCCCTGACCGGAGATCTTGGTGTTCCACAGACCCTGTCCGGCGAACTTGGCGAGCCCTTTGACGCGCTCGACGCCCCAGGTGAGGTGCGCGTCGAAGGCGAGCAGGTTGGTGGCGTTGACGGAGATCGCGTCCCCGTTGAGGTTGATGACGACCACGTTCGCGCCGTAGTCGGCGAGGTAGAGCAGACCGTCACCGGTGCACTTCATGAGGGGCGCGCCCTCACCGGTCATCCAGTCGCGCGCGATCTGGCGCACGGCCGGCGGATTGGGCTCGTACTGGACGAACCCTTCGTAGGCGACCATCGAGCCCACGCGCGCGAAGAGGTCGTTTCCGGTCTGCATGGCGACCTTCAGCATGTGATTGCCGTGGTTCTCCATGCGGGCCGTGACGGGTGCCGGGGCGAAGCCCGCGAACGGCTGATTCATGACGGGCTCCCTCAGACCTCGTACGGCTGGACGACGATGAAATTGCCGGGAGCGCCCCGGAACTGCAGGTTCACGCTCTCGCCGGTGTCGCCCGGATAGGCGTTGCGACGCATCCGCACCTGGCTGGAGACGATCACCTGGGACGCCGAGGACCACGCCACGACGGCGTTGCAGTCGGCGAACGTGGTGGGCGTGACCGGCAGCACGACGGGCGCGCCGTGGGTCTTCACCACGATCGTCCCGGTCCCCTGGAACTGCATCGTGAACAGGGCCCCACCGGGGATGCCGTGCCCCTCGATCCGCCGGACCTCGTACTGGAGCGTCTCGTCGAAGGCGAGGACGTTCTCCGCGGAGACGCAGATGCCGTCGCCCTGGAGTTCGATGGGGTGCAGCATCGTCGAGTTGTCGGCGAGGAACACCTGGCCCCGGCCGGAACAGCGCATCAGCTGCATCTCCTGGCCGGTCGCGTTGCCCACGATCCGGCCGGCGAAGCCCGCTCCCTTGTAGCTGAAGTCGACCTTGCCCTGGTAGAGCACCATGCTGCCCTGCCGGGCGAGGACCGCCTGGTCGCCACCGGCGCCGAGGTCGACGCGGACCAGCTTCTTGTTCTGCTGGGTCCAGCGCTGGCCGGTGGGCGTCTCCTTGAACGCCTGGAGCGCGGCGGCCACACCGGCGCCGGCCTGCGGGGCGCCCTGGGGGGCACCGTAGGGCGAGGGCGCGGCCTGGCCGGGGACCTGGCCGTACGGAGGCTGCTGCCCGTAGCCCGGAGGCGGGCCCTGCTGTCCGTAGCCGGGGGGCGCGCCCGGGGGCTGCCCGTAGCCCGGAGGCATCGGGGCACCCTGTCCGGGAGGCTGCTGCCCGTAGCCGGGCGGCGGGCCGGGCTGGCCCGGCGGCTGCGCGTACGGCGCGGGTCCGGGCGGCGGTACGGTGCCGACGCCCGGCGGGGTCAGCGGCGCGACGATGGTCGGCGCGGCGTGCACCGGGGGCGCCGGTGCCGGGGCGGGCGGCGGAGTCGCACCGGGAGGCGGCGCGAAGCCCTGCGCGGGTTGCGGCGCGGGGGCCGGGGCCCCGAAGGCGGGCGGCGCGGAGGACTGGGCGGGCGGCGCGAAGGACGGGGACGCGCCGGCCTGCGGCTGCGGGGCCGCGGGCGTCTCCTCGGCGACCTCGCCGCCGAAGTTCTTCAGCAGCGCGTCGAGCCCGCCGTCGAAGCCCTGTCCGACGGCGGCGAAGCGCCACACGTCCTTCAGGTAGAAGTCGCCCAGCATGACGGCGCGTTCCGTCGAGAACTCCGCCCCGCTGAACGCGTACCGGGCGACCTCCTCGCCGCCCGCGACGATACGGAGGTATCCGGGAGCGATCTGCGACATCTGCCCGGCGCCGTCGATCGTCGCCGTGAACGACAGCTTGTGGATCTGCGGCGGGATCCTGTCGAGGGTGACGCGGAAGGACTCCGTGTCACCCGCCTGGGCGCCCAGAAGCTGGATGGACTCCTCGGGGGACTTCGGCTGGTTGAAGAAGACGAAGTACCGGTCGTCCGAGAGCCGTTCGTCGGCGTCGAGACCGAAGCAGCTGATGTCGAAGCTCAGCCCGGGGCCGGTGATCTGCACGCCTACGTACAGATCGGTGCCCGCGGTGAGGTCACTGATCTTGGCCTTGTGGCCGCGTTGGAATTCCCTGGCCATGCGTAACGACCGTCCCCCATCCCGAATGCGAGTGCGTCGCGTCAGGCTAACGGCAAAATCCGGGAGCGGAGGAAGCCGGTACAGACCCGGTACACAATCCCTGCCCCGCGCGCGTACGGCGGCTCTCAGTCCTCGGTGACGGCGGGCTGGTGGGGCAGGCGGTCCGCGGCGGCCACCCCTTCGAGGTAGCCGCGGGCACGCTCGGTGCGCGGATAGGCCTCCAGGAGCCGCCAGAAACGGGGCCCGTGCCCGGGTACGAGCAGGTGCGCCAGTTCGTGGACGAGGACGTAGTCGACGACGTACTCCGGCATGCCCTGAAGCCGGTGCGATAGCCGGATGCTGCCCTCGGACGGGGTGCACGAGCCCCAGCGCGTGTTCTGGTTGGTGACCCAGCGGACCGAGGTGGGACGGGCCCGGCCGTCGAAGTACAGGTCGGAGAGCCGCGCGGCGCGCTCGGACAGCTCCCTGTCGCCGAGCCTGCGCTTGCTCTCCTGGGCGGCCAGCTTGTCGAGCATGACGCTCACCCAGCGCTGCTCCTCCGCCTCGGACATCCGGGCGGGGATGAGCACGACCGTGCGATCGCCCTCGCGGTACGCGGAGACCGTCCGTCGCCGTCGGGCACTTCTGCGGACCTCGATCGCGCGCGCCCCCGAGCCGCCTGGCGGCAGGCTCGTCGTGCTGCGCTGTGGCTTTCCGGCGCGGTGCAGTGGGTCGGCGGGCACGCCCCGACGTTACCCGTTGCACATGGTGAAAGTCCCGCCTCCGGGACGGTTCCGTGGCGATCCGCACTCCGTGCGCTGGATTAGTACGACGAATGCGGCAGCCTGTGGACAACTTTCGGCACGGCGACGGCCCGGCCGGGCATGCTGGCGGTCGTCGGCGCAGCTGGACCATGGCCCGTCGGCACACGGACGATCAAGAGGCTACGGGGGCCGGTCATGCATCCGATGGTGAAACCCGCGCTGCGGCGCGGCTGGCGGGACCTCAACACCGTGCAGTTCGGCATGGCACCGGCGCACGCCATAGTGCTGGGCCCGATGGACACGGCCACGGGCAGTTTCCTGACGCTGCTCGACGGGACCCGCGGGCTGCCGCTGCTGCGGGACGAGGGACGCCGGATGGGTCTGCCGGACGGCCATGTGGACGGTCTCGTCGAGCGTCTCGCCGGCGCCGGCCTGCTGGACGACGCGACGGGGGGCGGGCCGGCCGCCGACGCCCTGCGCGGGAGGAAGGCGGCCCTCGACCGGCTCCGCCCGGACCTCGCCTCTCTGTCGCTGGTCGCTCCCGGACCGGGCGAGGCGATCGAGCGCCTGGCCGCCCGCCGTTCCCTGCGGGTGCAGGTGCGCGGGGCGGGCCGGGTGGGTGTCGTACTCGCCGCGCTGCTGGCCGGCGCGGGGGTGGGTGAGGTCGACGTCCGCGACGGCGGCCGGGTGGAGCCGGGGGACGTCGCTCCGGGCGGTCTGTCCGCCGACTCCATCGGCGAGCGGAGGGAGGAGGCCGCCCGGCGGGCGGTGCGGCTCGCCTCCCCCGAACGGCCACCCCGCCGCCGACGCGCACCCGCGCCGAATGCACCCGGTGCGACGGGCACACCGGGATCCCCGAATTCACCAGGTTCGCCGAGTTCCTCGGGCTCTCCCGGCGAGCAGGCGCCGCTTCCCGCGGAGCCGACCCTCCCGGAAGGGCGAGCACGCCTCCTCGCGGACGAGTCCGGCTGGTCGCTGGTGATCCTCGCGCCCCGGGACGGACTGGCGGTCCACGCACCCGACCCGGCCGCCGCGGAACAGCTCGTCGCCTCCGGGACACCGCACCTGTACGCGGGAGTCGTGGAGGGGACGGGAGTGGTCGGCCCCCTGGTCCTGCCCGGCGAGACCGGGTGCGCGGGCTGCCTGGACCGGGCACGCGCCGACCGGGACGAGACCTGGCCGCGACTGATCGCCCAGTGGCGCTCGGGTGGCGTTCGCCACGTCCAGGCCTGCGATCTCGCCCTGGCGGCCGCGGTCGCCGGGCTGGCCGCCGGCCACGCGCTCGCCTTCCTCGACGCGACGGCGCCCGCCGGCACCGGGATCCGCTGGGAGGCATCCGTGCCGGAACCGACCTGGCACGCACGTCCTGTCTGGCCCCACCCCGCCTGCCCGTGCGGGGCGGCGGAGAGAGGTAAGGAAGAACACACACCCAAGGACGGGGAGCCGCACGAGACAATGGCGGGGCAACAGCCGCCGACGGGGTCACGCCACGAGGCACACGCCGCGCGGCTGTCTGGGACTTGGAGGGCGCATGTCTGATCTTCCGCGCAAGGCGGTCACCCGGACCGCCAAGCTCGCCGCGCTCCCGCTCGGCTTCGCCGGGCGGGCGACGTGGGGACTCGGCAAACGCATCGGCGGGAAGTCGGCGGAGATCGTGGGCCGCGAACTCCAGCAGCGCACTGCGGAGCAGCTGTTCAAGGTGCTCGGCGAGCTCAAGGGCGGTGCGATGAAGTTCGGGCAGGCCCTGTCCGTCTTCGAGTCCGCGCTGCCCGAGGAGGTCGCGGGCCCCTACCGCGCGGCGCTGACGAAGCTCCAGGAGGCCGCGCCGCCGATGCCGACGCGGACCGTGCACGCCGTCCTGGAGGAGCGGCTCGGCGAGGACTGGCGGGAGCTGTTCCAGGAGTTCGAGGACAAGCCCTCCGCGGCGGCCTCGATCGGCCAGGTGCACCGGGCCGTGTGGCACGACGGGCGCGAGGTCGCGGTCAAGGTCCAGTACCCCGGCGCGGGCGAGGCGCTCCTGTCGGACCTGACCCAGCTCAGCCGCTTCGCCCGTCTCCTGGGTCCGCTCATTCCGGGGATGGACATCAAGCCGCTGATCACCGAGTTGCGCGACCGGGTCTCCGAGGAGCTCGACTACGCGCTGGAGGCCCGGTCCCAGGCGGCACACGCGGATGAGTTCGCGTCCGACCCGGACGTGGTCGTCCCCGCCGTGGTCCACCAGAGCGAGCAGGTGCTGGTGACGGAGTGGATCGACGGGACGCCTCTCTCGGAGGTGATCGCCGACGGCACGCGGGAGCAGCGTGACCGGGCCGGCCAGCTGCTGGCCCGCTTCCTGTTCTCGGGTCCCGCCCGCACCGGCCTGCTGCACGCCGACCCACATCCGGGCAACTTCCGCCTCCTGCCGGACGAGGAGAGGGGCTGGCGTCTGGGGGTCCTGGACTTCGGCACGGTCGACCGTCTGCCGGGCGGCCTGCCCCGAACCATCGGCAGCTCGCTGCGCATGACCCTCGACGGAGAGGCGGAGGCGGTCTACGGGCTTCTCTGCGAGGAGGGCTTCGTCAAGGAGTCGATAGACCTGGAGCCCGACGCGGTCCTGGACTACCTGCTCCCGATCATCGAACCGGCGCAGGCCGACGAGTTCACCTTCACCCGCGGCTGGATGCGCAGCCAGGCCGCACGCATCGCCGACATCCGCTCGCCCGCCCACCAGCTCGGCCGGCAGCTCAATCTGCCGCCGTCCTACCTGCTGATCCACCGGGTCACCCTCAGCACCATCGGTGTGCTGTGCCAGCTGGGTGCGACGGTGCGGCTGCGGGACGAACTGGAGGAGTGGCTGCCCGGTTTCCTTCCGGAGGAGGACCCGATGGAGGAGCTGCTGGAGGAGGAGTCCGCCGCCGAAGCGTGAGCGCGCCTACCACCAGGCCGAGTCGAGGCGGCCCTCGATCGCCCTGAGATGAGCCCGGGCGCACGCCTCGCAGAAGTAGTGGCGGGTGCCGTTCTCCATGGAGAAGGTCCAGGTGACCGGTGGTTCTTCGGCGGAGGTGCCGCAGCGCGCGCACACGACCCGTGCGGGCTCGGCCGGGTCGGGCCGCTGCGCGGAGCCGCTGTCGTCACTGTCCCCGGGAAGGCTGGTCACCCGGCGACGATAACGCCACCGGGTGACGAGCGGCCCGACGCTGGACTGCCCCGCGACGCACGGCACTGCGCTGCACAGCACTGCACTGCGCTGACAACGCACCGCGGGGGCCGGTCCGCTCGGACCGGCCCCCGCTCTGACGTCTCGTCTACTTCTCGTGACCGCTTCCGGTCACTGCATGACGGCCATGGCCAGCGCCCGGCGAGCGCGCATCGAGGCGCGCTCGGCACGGCGCTGCATGCGCCGGGCGGTGGCCAGGCGCACGGCCTGGCGTTCCCGCTCGGCTTCGTGCAGGCGGTCGTGCATATGCGCACGAGCCATGGCTTCTGGGATGAGTTGCATCTCTCGGGTCCTGTTCTGGCGCGAGTCGTTCGCACCGGTGGTGAAGAAGTCTGGGATCGCGGAGCCGACGGGCTCGGTGGTGGACGGCTTCATCGGGGCCTGCTTCTTGGGGTCGTTCGTGAGGGGGCGGTCGATCGTTCCTGCGGTGTTCATGCTGTGACCGGGTTCTTGCGCGGGCGGCCACGCGGCCGCTTGCGGGCCACGACGACCCCCTGCACGAAGAGCTCGCCACCCCAGACGCCCCAGGGCTCGCGCCGCTCCTTGGCGCCGGCGAGGCAGGCCTCGATCAGCGGGCAGGTGCGGCAGAGGGACTTGGCGTACTCGACGTCGGCCGGCGACTCCGCGAAGAAGACCTCCGGGTCGTACGAGCGGCAGGGGACGGGTACGCCGAGGTTCTCGATGGCGTCGTCGAGCGCGGTGAGCGCGGTGAGCGGAGTCAAGGTGGAGTCCTCCGTGAGGCCGGGCGGGGGGATCGTCTCGGAAGGCGGTACGGACGGGGCGTGCGCTTCGAGTTGCACGGTTTGTTTTCCTCGTCTGGTCGTGCCGGCCGGTTGGCCGGTTGGCGGCTTGGTACCGGGTTTTCTTGTCCCGAGGCCCCTTCGCTCCGGCTGTCCCCGGTCGGGGACAAACAGAAGGGCCGCGGATCCCGGGTGGGGTTCCGCGGCCCTGAAGGCGCCGGCCTGATCGAGAATCAGGCTGGATCACTCCAGGGTTCAGGCCCACGGAAGGCCCACATCGTGTGGTGGTGCTGCTTCGTCTGCTCCAGGGATCCGGCACCGGCCGCCGCAAAGGCATAGGTCCGCACCTGTGCCGCTACTGCTTCCAGTGCCTGGATCGGTCGCTCATTGCGCTCACGAACGGGAAGACCCGCGAGAGCCACGCTGGACGCCGGACGGACGGCGGAGATGCCGGACAGACCGGTGCCCAGGGTGGAGACGCCGAGCGTGCAGACGGAGACGACCGAGGGATCGGTCATTTTGACGGTGCTGGTGGAGCTGAAGTTGATGCTGATCACTGGAATCGCCTCCTCTCGGCGTCTATGGGGACCGGGGTGAACCGGTCCGACGGTTGTTAAGTACAGCACGAAACCAGGGCCTCGGAGAAGGCCGCCGTTTCCGTGTTAAGAACCTATGGGGATCGCTGGGGCATGCGCAAACTATTTTTTCGACGAGTTTGAATCAGTCGGTGTCGTCGTCCGCGCCGGGCTCGCGACCTGCGCAGATGGCCAGAACATCGGCTCCGAAACGGTTCAGCTTGCGTACTCCGACCCCCGGGATCCGCGCCAGCTCGCGCTCGTCGTCGGGCACGGACTCCGCGATCGCCATCAGTGTCTTGTCGGTGAAGACGCAGAACGCGGGCTGTCCGCTGCGCTGCGCCTGCACCGCGCGCCACTCCCGCAGCCGCTCGTAGAGTCCCTCGTCCATGTCGGAGGGGCAGTCCTCGCAGCGCATCAGCTTCATCTCGCCGGCGTCCGTGAGGGTGCGTCCGCAGACCCGGCAGCGGGCCGGGGTCCGGCTGGTGCGCCGCACGGCACTGCCGCCGGCTCTCCCGATGCCGCGCTCTATCCCGCCGGCGCCGACCGCTCCCGTGCGGGCCGCCGTGGTGACGGAGCCGGGGCGCAGCCCGTCGAGGAAGCGGCTGGGACGGCGGCTCGCCCGGCCGCCGGGTGAGCGGGACAGGGCCCAGGAGAGGAACAGGTGCTCTCTGGCCCGGGTGACGCCGACGTAGAGGAGCCGGCGCTCCTCCTCGATCTGCTCGTCGGTCTTTGCGTAGGTGATCGGCATCATGCCCTCGGCGACACCGACCAGGAAGACGACGTCCCACTCCAGGCCCTTGGCGGAGTGCAGCGAGGCGAGCGTGACGCCCTGGACGGTCGGCGCGTGCTGGGAACCGGCGCGTTCGTCCAGCTCCGCCACCAGGTCGCTCAGGGTGGCACCCGGTTTGGCCGCCGCGAAGTCCTGCGCGAGGTTCACCAGGGCGGCCAGCGACTCCCAGCGCTCCCTGACCGCTCCCGAACCGGCGGGCGGCTGGGTGGTCCAGCCCTCGCCGGAGAGGACCGCGCGGACCTGCGAGGGCAGGTCGACCACGTCGTCCAGGAGGGAGTCGTTGCCGCCGAAGCGGGCCGCGCCGCGCAGGGCGACGCCGGCCTTGCGTACTTCCGGGCGGTCGAAGAAGCGCTCGGCGCCACGCAGTTGGTAGGGCACCCCGGCGTCGGCGAGGGCCTGTTCGTAGGTCTCGGACTGCGAGTTCGTGCGGAAGAGGACCGCGATCTCCGCGGCCGGGACTCCGGAGGCGATCAGGTCGCGGATGCGGCGGGCCGCGCCCTCGGCCTCGGCGGGCTCGTCCGTGTACTCGGCGTAGACCGGTTCCGGGCCGGGGCCGCGCTGGGAGATCAGCTCCAGGCGGTGGTCGGCCGCACGGCCGCGGGCCTGGGCGAGCAGGCCGTTGGCGAGGTGGACGACCTGGGGCGTGGAGCGGTAGTCGCGGACGAGCTTGACGACGGTGGCCCCGGGGTGGCGGGTGCGGAAGTCGAGCAGGTGGTCGGGGGTTGCACCGGTGAACGAATAGATCGTCTGGCTGGCGTCACCGACGACGCAGAGGCTGTCGCGCTCCCCGAGCCACAGCTCCAGGAGGCGCTGCTGGAGCGGGCTGACGTCCTGGTACTCGTCGACCACGAAGTGCTGGTACTGGGAGCGGACCTGATCGGCGATGTCGTGCCGGTCCTGAAGGACGGCCACGGTCAGCAGGAGGACGTCCTCGAAGTCAATGACCGCGCGGTCGCGCTTGAGGTCCTCGTACGTCGAGTAGAGCTGGGCGATCTCGGCCGGGTCGCGGGGGGTCTCGCGGCCCGTCTTGGCGGCGGCGGCCGCGTAGTCGCCGGGGACGGTCTGGGTGACCTTCGACCACTCGATCTCGGCGGTCACGTCGCGCAGCTCGCCCCGGTCGAGCCGGATGCGGCAGGCGGCCGCCGCGTCCGCGACGAGCTGGATCTTCCGGTCGATGATGCGAGGCATGCTGCCACCGACAGCTTTCGGCCAGAAGTACTGGAGCTGACGCAGGGCGGCGGAGTGGAAGGTGCGGGCCTGGACACCGGAGGCGCCGAGCTGCCTGAGGCGGCCGCGCATCTCGCCCGCGGCACGGTTGGTGAACGTGACGGCCAGCACGCTGGAGGGCTGGAGGATGCCGGCGCGCACCCCGTAGGCGATGCGGTGGGTGATCGCCCGCGTCTTGCCCGTCCCGGCTCCGGCCAGCACGCACACCGGACCGTGCAGGGCGGTCGCGACCTCGCGCTGCTCGGGGTCGAGCCCGTCGAGCACCGCGTCGGCCGTGTCCGGTACCTGAGGGAAGAGGGTGGAGTGCGTTGCTGCTGTCACACCGCCATGCTGCCAGGTCGCGGGAGACGGGTGAGCCGGTTGTCCACAGGGGGGCACCACCAGTCGTACCAATGCGGCAGGCGTCACAGTCGTCACGCGACCGGACCCCGGCTCCCGGCGGGCGGCCGCCCCGAGCCGTGCGCCCGCCCGCCCGCGGGAATGGCGGCCCGGTCACGTACGTTCCACTCACTGCGAACACGCACCCTCTGCCGCGAAGGAGCACAACAGACATGCCGGGCACTGTGACGATGTACAGCACCACGTGGTGCGGCTACTGCCGCCGGCTCAAGAGCCAGATGGACCGGGAGGGCATCACGTACAACGAGATCAACATCGAGCAGGACCCGGAGTCCGCCGCGTTCGTGGAGAAGGCGAATGGCGGAAACCAGACGGTTCCGACGGTCCTCTTCCCGGACGGTTCGACGCTGACGAACCCCTCGCTGGCCCAGGTCAAGCAGAAGATCGGCGCGTAGCGCGGGACGTCGTCGGCACGCGGCCCGTCGGCCGCGGCGTGAGCGTGACGAGCACCAAGGCCGGACACCCCCAGGGTGCCCGGCCTTCGCGTTGCCGTCCCTGGACCGGCCGCGCGTCCTCCGCGCCCGGTCCGCCCGGCGCCCGTCAGGCCGCGTGGCCTCCCGGACGCGGCAGCGGCTTGCCGTACCAGAGCTCGATCAGCCGGGCGGCGATGGAGATGCCGTACGGGGGCAGCACCTCGCCGGACTCGAAGGCGGCTCGCAGGTCCTCGCGGGAGAACCAGCGCGCCTCCTCGATCTCCTCGCCGTCGACGTCGATCTCCGAGGACGTGGCGCGGGCCATGAAGCCCAGCATGAGGCTGGAGGGGAAGGGCCAGGGCTGGCTGGCGACGTACTCGACCTCGCCGACCGTGATCCCAGCCTCCTCGAAGACCTCGCGGCGCACCGACGTCTCGATGGACTCGCCCGGTTCGACGAAGCCCGCGAGCGTGGAGAAGCGGCCCTCGGGCCAGTGCACCTGGCGACCGAGGAGGATGCGGTCGTCGTCGTCCGTGACCGCCATGATCACGGCCGGGTCGGTACGGGGATAGTGCTCGGCTCCGCAGGCCGGGCAACGGCGGATGTGACCGGCCGCCGCGATCACCGTGCGCTCGCCACAGCGCGAGCAGAAGCGGTGCAGACGCTGCCAGTTCTCCAGGGCGACCGCGTGCACCATCAGGCCCGCGTCACGCGGGGACAGGAGCAGCCCCGCCTCCCGCAGGCCGGCCGGCCGGGCGGACTGGTCGATGCGGCCCGGCAGCGCGTCCTTCTGCAGGGCGAAGTAGCTCACACCGTCGTCGTCGGTGCCCAGGAAGTAGCGGTGCGCCTCGGTCAGCGGGGCTTCGAAGGACGGGGTCATGACGAGTTCGGTGGTCCCGTCCGCCGCCTCGTCGATGAGGACCTGACCGCCGGAGACCACGAAGACGCGGGTGGTGGGGTGGCTCCACGCCGCCGCGAGCCAGGCCTCGTCGAGCCGGTGGTGGGCGGCCCGGTCGATGCCGCTCGGGGCGGTGAGCGAGATGGGACGGTCGGCGCTGTGGTCGGTCCAGGTGGTCACGGGTGCTTCCAACTCCCCCGATGGAAAGGTTGTCTCGGCTGGCGTTACTGCGGGCGTGGTGCGGAGGTCGTTCTTCGGCGTGCGGCCGGCCTTCTTCAGTGTGCCTCGCCCCAGTTCTCGGCCAGGTCGCCCCACAGGTGGGCGGCGGTCTCGACGCCCTTCATCAGAAGGTCGAGCTCCACCTTCTCGTTCGGCGCGTGCCAGCCGTCGGACGGGACCGAGATGCCCAGGAAGAGCACCGGCGCCCCCAGCACTTCCTGAAGGTCGGCGGCGGGGCCGGAACCGCCCTCGCGGGTGAAGCGGACCGGCTGCTCGAAGGCGCGGCCCATGGCGCGTACGACGGACTGCAGCGCGGGGTGGTCGAGCGGCGTCAGGCAGGGCCGGGTCGCCGCGCCGAAGGTGATCTCCTGTCGGATTCCGGCGGGCACCTGCTCGGCCGCCCAGGCGCGCACCGCCTTCTCGATGTGGTCCGGGTCCTGCCCCGCGACCAGCCGGAACGAGAGCTTCACCATGGCCGAGGACGGGATGATCGTCTTGCTGCCGGGGCCCTGGTAACCGCCGCCGATACCGTTCACCTCGGCGGTCGGGCGGGCCCAGATGCGCTCCAGGGTGGTGTGCCCGGCCTCGCCGTGGGTCGCGGCGGACTTGGCCGTACGCAGCCACCGCTGCTCGTCGAAGGGCAGCTCGGCGAAGAGTTCGCGCTCGCGGTCGGTGAGTTCGACGATGCCGTCGTAGAAGCCGGGGACGGCCACGCGTGCGTGCTCGTCGTGGAGGGCGGCCACCAGCCGGGCGGCCGCGGTGGCCGGGTTCGGCACCGCGCCGCCGAAGGAGCCGGAGTGGATGTCCTGCTCCGGTCCGTACAGCTCGATCTCGCACTCGGCCAGGCCGCGCATGCCCGTGCACACCGTCGGGGTGTCCTCGGACCACATGCCGGTGTCGGAGACGATCACCGCGTCCGCGGCGAGCCGGTCCGCGTGCTGTTCCACGAGAGCGCGGAAGTGCGGCGATCCGGACTCCTCCTCGCCCTCGACGAGCATCTTGAGGTGCACCGCCGGGGCCGTGCGACCGGTGGCGGCGAGGTGGGCGCGGACTCCGAGTGTGTGGAAGAACACCTGCCCCTTGTCGTCGGCGGCCCCGCGCGCGTGCAGCCGGTTCCCCCGGATGACCGGTTCGAACGGCTCGGTGTCCCAGCCGTCCGCGCGGGCGGCGGGCTGCACGTCGTGGTGCCCGTAGACGAGGACGGTGGGCGCCCGCGGGTCGTCCGAGGGCCACTCGGCGAACACGGCGGGGGCGCCCGGCGTCTCCCACACCTCGCTGACCGGGAAGCCGGTCTCCTTGAGCTTGGCGGCGAGCCAGTCGGCGCTGCGTGCCACGTCCGCCGCGTGGTCGGGCTGCGCCGAGACCGAGGGGATCCGCAGCCACTGGGCGAGGTCGTCGAGGAAGGCGGCGCGGTGCGCGTCGATGTACGTGCGGACGGCGCTGACAGCGCTGTCAACGGGCTTGCTCATGGCCACGAGCCTAGCGGCCCCCGCCGACACCCTCGTCCGGCGGATCCTCGGGAGCCCCGTCGGCGGGATCCTCCAGCAGCAGCCGTTCGAGCGCCGCCCGGTCGGGGAGCCCGTCGAGGTGGACTACCTCGCCGCTGCGCACGTACAGGAAGGTGGCTCTGACGGACGCGAGCGGGACGCCCTGCTGCTCGGCCCAGGCCAGCCGGTACACGGCGAGCTGGAGGGGGTCCGCGGTGCGTGTGCGGCTCGTCTTCCAGTCGACGATCTCGTACGTCGTGCCCTCGGGGCCGTCCTCCCGGTAGACGGCGTCGATGCGGCCGCGCACGACGCGTCCCGCGACGGACAGCTGGAAGGGGGACTCCACGCGGTAGGGCGTGCGGTGTGCGTAGGGGCTGCGTTCGAACGCCTCCTTGAGCGCCTCCAGGTCGCGCTCGTCGGCGATCTCGGCGTCGCTGCCGGGCAGCTCGTCCGGTTCCAGCATGGGCAGTCGCAGCGCCTCGAAGCGGGATTCGACCCAGGCGTGGAAGCGGGTTCCGCGGCGGGCGGCGGGCTGGGGCGGGCGGGGCATGGGACGGGCGAGCTCCTGGGCGAAGCCGTCCGGGTCGGCGGCCAGCCGCAGCAGCTGCGAGGCGGTCAGGGACGCCGGCAGGGGTACGTCCGTGGTGCTCGCGCGAGCCCGCAGGAGCTCGCCGGTGAGGGCGTCGAGGTCGCGGTCCCATGAGGCGAGGGTGCGGGCCTCCTCCGGGGTGAGCGGCGCTCCTCCGGCCCCGGACGCGTGATCGAGGTCGTCGGGGTGGGGACGGGCGTGCGGGATGACGGGCCGGTGGTCGTCGCCGTCGGACGGTCCCGGCGTCGGGTGCTGTCCGCGCTCGTGCTCCTTGGCCTGCGGCACGCGCGCGTGGGGCGTGCCCGCGGGGCGGTCCGTCGTCCAGGAGTCCCAGTCGACGGCGGCCTCCTCGGAGGGATCGGCGTCGTAGGCCTCGTCCGGGCCGGGGAACCCGTCGTCGTCCTGTGGCGGCGGCCAGTCCGGGTCGTCGTGCGAGGAGGGGTCGTGGCGGGCCTCGGGCCGCGCCGCCCCCGGGTGGGTCTCGTCGTGGGAGGCGACCCGCTCCAGGTGGGCGAGCACGGTCTCCGCGGCGGCGCGCCGCCGGGCCAGCGCCAGGTCGTCCAGGGGCAGCGGCCACGCGTGATCGGCGGCGGCCTCCTGGAGGGCGGGGTTCTCCTCGTCCTCCGCGGGCTCGTCCGCCCAGGACTCGATCTCGCCGTAACCGGACGCGCAGTGCTCGTACAGGGCGTGCAGGAAGTCCGAGGGGCCGCGGGGGCGCTTCTGCGAGGGCCCCCACCAGTGGCCCGAGCTCAGCAGCAGGGAGCGGGGGCGGGTGAAGGCGACGTAGCCCAGCCGCAGTTCCTCGGTGTGCTGGTGCTCCTTCATGGCCTCGTGGAACGCCTTCATGGACCTGGCGTCCCAGGCGTCGATGTCGGGCAGCGTGTCGGCGTCGCCGCGCAGCTCGTGCGGCAGGACCTTGCCCTGGGCGGTCCACTTCTCGCGGCCCTGGGTGCTGGGGAAGGTCCCGGTGACCAGTCCGGGCACCGCGACGACGTCCCACTCCAGCCCCTTGGACTTGTGCGCGGTGAGCACCTTGACGGTGTTCTCGCCGCCCGGGAGGGCGTTGTCGAGGCCCTTCTCGTACTGGGCCGCGGTCCGCAGGAAGCCGAGGAAGGCCAGCAGGGTGGCCTCCCCGTCACCGGCCGCGAAGGAGGCGGCCACGTCCAGGAAGTTGGAGAGGGTCTCCCGTCGGCGGGCGGCCAGCGCGTGCGGGGACGCCGACAGCTCGACCTCCAGTCCGGTGACGGCGAGCACCCGGTGCAGGACGTCCATTAGAGGGTCGGACAAGGAGCGGCGCAGGTCGCGCAGTTCGGCGGCGAGACGGGCGAACCGCACCCGGGCGTCCGGCGAGAACGGCAGTCCGTCGTCCTCGGCCTCGGCCCCGAAGGGCATCTCCAGGAAGGTGTCCAGTGCGTCCGCGAGCGATATCACCTCGGCGGGGTCGACCCCCTCGACGGCGGCGGCGAGCCGGCGGTCCGGGTCGTCGTCGTCCCCGCGCGCGTGGGACACGAGCAGCCGGGCCCGCCGACCCAGGAGCGCGAGGTCACGCGGGCCGATCCGCCAGCGCGGTCCGGTGAGCAGGCGGACGAGGGAGGCGTTGGCCCCGGGGTCCTGGAGTACTTCGCAGACCGCCACCAGGTCGGCCACCTCGGGCAGGTGCAGCAGACCGGAGAGGCCGACCACCTCGACCGGGACGTCCCGGGCGACGAGCGCGCCCTGGATCTCGGCGAAGTCCGTCGCCGTACGGCACAGCACGGCGATCTCGCCGGGTGCCTTCCCGGTGCGTACGAGGTGGGCGATGGAGTCGGCGAGCCAGTCCATCTCCTCGGCGTGGGTGCGCAGCAGCGCGCAGCGGACCGTGCCGTCGCGCTCGGCTCCGGGGGCGGGGCGCAGTGCCTCCACGCCCGCGTGCATCGCGCGCAGGGGTTCCGCGAGGCCGTTGGCGAGGTCGAGGAGGCGGCCGCCGCTGCGGCGGTTCTCGCTGAGCGACTGGCGGGCCGCCGGGCGTCCGTCGGCGTGCGCGAAGTGTTCCGGGAAGTCGTCCAGGTTGGCGACGGAGGCGCCGCGCCAGCCGTAGATCGCCTGGCAGGGGTCGCCCACCGCGGTCACCGGATGGCCCGTGCCGCCACCGAAGAGCCCGGCGAGCAGGACGCGCTGGGCCACCGACGTGTCCTGGTACTCGTCGAGGAGCACCACACGGAACTCGTCGCGCAGGATCGCGCCGACCTCCGGGCGGGTGCGGGCCAGGGTCGCGGAGAGGGCGATCTGGTCGCCGAAGTCGAGCAAGTCGCGCTCCCGCTTGGCCGCGCGGTAGCGGCCCACCAGCTCGGCCAGCTCGCGCCGGGCCGAGGCCGCCTCGGGCACCTTGCGGAGGTCGGCGTTGCTGAGCCGGGCGTCCTCCAGCGAGCGCAGCAGCTCGGCGTCGTACGCCCGCAGGTCCTCGATCCCCACGAGGTGCTCGGCCAGTTCGGAGTCGAGCGTGAGGAGGTCGCCGACCAGGTCGGGGAAGGAGCGGGTCAGCGCCGGATAGGGGCCCGGGGCCTCGCGCAGCACCCGCGCGGCGAGCTGGTAGCGGGTGGCGTCGGCGAGCAGGCGTGCCGTCGGCTCCAGCCCTATGCGCAGGCCGTGGTCGGTCAGCAGACGGCCCGCGAACGCGTGGTACGTCGAGATGACCGGCTCACCGGGCGGATTGTCCGGGTCGATCACGTCCGGGTCGGTGACGCCCGCCTTGACCAGCGCCTTGCGGACGCGCTCGGCCAGCTCACCG
Source organism: Streptomyces sp. NPDC054842 (assembly GCF_053611025.1). NCBI lineage: Bacteria > Bacillati > Actinomycetota > Actinomycetes > Kitasatosporales > Streptomycetaceae > Streptomyces > Streptomyces sp. NPDC054842. The sequence continues at coordinate 63,738 of NZ_JBSGZN010000037.1, read as the reverse complement.
GCCGCCTTGTTGGTGAACGTCAGGCCCAGCACCTGTTCCGGGGCGACCTGTCCGGTGCCGACGAGCCACACCACGCGGGCCGCCATCACCGTGGTCTTGCCCGAGCCGGCTCCGGCCACGATCACCTGCGGGGCGGGCGGTGCGGTGATGCACGCCGTCTGCTCCGGGGTGAACGGGATGCCCAGGAGCTCCTTGAGCTGCTCGGGGTCGGTGATACGGGCTGGCACGTCAGAGAGGCTAGCGGCGCCCACTGACAGCCGGGACCGCATCGGCGCACGGGACGGAAGAAGCGCTGGTCAGCTCATGAGGTGCGGTATGTCACTCGGTCCGCGCCCACCGTCCGCGGGCGGCGCCCCGGGGGCGCTAGGCGCTCCGGCGCGGGCCGTCAGAGGGGCGCCTCACTCGATGACCTGCCGTCCTTCCGGCCGGGCGCTGCACGACGCCCGGAACGCGCAGTGCGTGCAGTGCTGTCCCGTGCTCGGCGTGAACCGTTCGTCGAGGACCTTGCCCGCGGCGGTGGCGAGGAGGTCGCCGACCCACTCCCCCGCCAGCGGTTCCTGCGCCTGGACCTTCGGGAAGGTCTCGCCGCCGTTCTTCTTCGCGGCGCCCTGGCGCAGCTGGACGAGTTCGGCGCCGCCCGGCTGAGGACGCACCCCGTCGAAGACCTCGTCGACGGCGCCCCGGTCCACGGCCAGCTGGTAGACCGCGAGCTGGGGGTGACGGGCGACGTCGGCGGCGGTTGGCGCCTGCTTGCCGGTCTTGAAGTCGACCACGTAGGCGCGGCCCTCGGTGTCCGTCTCGACGCGGTCCATGGAGCCCCGGATGCGCACCTCGTAGGAGCCCGCCTCCAGGGTCACGTCGAAGTCGTGCTCACTGGCGACCGGCCTGCGTCCCGTGCGGTCCATGACGTGCCACCGCAGGAAGCGTTCGAGCGCCACGCGCGCGTGCTCCTTCTCCTGCGACGACTTCCAGGGCGCGTCGAACGCGAGCGCGTTCCACACCGAGTCGAGCCGTTCCATGAGGACGGCGAGGTCGGCGGGCGTGTGCCCGGAGGCCACCTCGTCGGCGAGGACGTGCACCACGTTGCCGAATCCCTGGGCGGCCGTCGCGGGGGCGTCCGCCTTCACCTCGCGGCCCAGGAACCACTGCAGGGCGCAGGTATTGGCCAGCTGGTCCAGGGCGCTCCCGGAGAGCACCACCGGGTGGTCGCGGTCGCGCAGCGGCACCTTGCTCTCGGTCGGCTCGTACATGCCCCACCAGCGGTAGGGGTGCGCGGACGGCACCAGGGGGCGGCCGTCCTCGTCGCCGAGGGCGGCGAGCCGCGCCAGCCGGCGGGCCGCGGCCTCGCGCAGGGTGTCGGAGACCCGCGGATCGACGGTGGTCGCCCGCAGTTCGGCCACCAGGGCGGCCACGGACAGCGGGCGGCGCGGGCGGCCCGTCACGTCCCTGGGCTCGACGCCGAGCTCGGTGAGGAAGCGGGACGGCTGGTCCCCGTCGTCCGCCGGGGCCTTCACCGCGGTGACGACGAGGCGTTCACGCGCGCGCGTGGCGGCCACGTAGAACAGGCGGCGCTCCTCGGCGAGCAGCGCTCCGGGCGTCAGGGGTTCGGCGAGCCCGTCGCGTCCGATGCGGTCGGCCTCCAGCAGGGAGCCCCGCCGGCGCAGGTCGGGCCACAGTCCCTCCTGGACACCGGCGACGACGACGAGGCCCCACTCCAGGCCCTTGGAGCGGTGCGCGGTCATCAGGCGCACGGCGTCGGGGCGTACGGCCCGGCGGGTGAGGGTGTCCGCGGCGATGTCCTGGGCCTCGATCTCCTCCAGGAAGTTGAGGGCACCACGGCCCCCGACGCGCTCCTCGGCGCGGGCGGCGGTCGCGAACAGCGCGCACACCGCGTCGAGGTCCCGGTCGGCGTTGCGGCCCGCGGCGCCGCCGCGCCGGGCTGAGCGCTCCAGCCGCTGCGGCCACGGTGTGCCGTCCCACAGGTCCCAGAGGGCCTGCTCCGCCGTCCCGCCGCCCGCGAGCCGCTCCCGGGCCTTGCGCAGCAGCGCGCCCAGCCGTTGGGCGCCTCGGGCGTACGCCGGGTCGTGCGCCACCAGCCGTTCCGGCTCGGACAGTGCCCGGGCCAGCAGTTCGTCGGAGGGCGGCGGTACGTGGTTGCCGCCGGCGCGCTCCTCCTCGCGCAGGGCCCTGCCGAGCCGGCGCAGGTCGGCGGCGTCCATGCCGGCGAGGGGGGAGGCCAGCAGGGTGAGAGCGGTCTCGGTGTCGAGCCAGCAGCCCTCCGGGCGGGACACGGGCGTGCCGGTCTCCGCGGCGCGCTCGACGGAGTCCGAGGTCGCGTCGTTCTCCCCGGGCTCGCTGGCGCCCGGGGTCTCGGTGTCCATGGCGGGGTCGGTTGAGTCCGGGGTTCGGGTGTCCTCGCCGGGCTCCGTGGAGACCGGGGTTTCCGTGTCGTCGACGGGCTTTGTGGAGTCCGGGCCTTCGGTGTCCTCGCCGGGCTCGACGGATTCCGACGTGTCCTCGGCCTCCGCCCTCGCCGCCGTCGCCGCCTCCGCCGTCGCCACCGCCTTGAGCGCCGTGAGCAGCGGAGCCACCGCCGGTTCGTGCCGCAGCGGCAGATCGTCGCCGTCGATGTCCAGGGGGACCCCGGCGGCCGTGAGGGCACGCCGGAACGCGGGGATGGTGCGCGAACCGGCGCGCACCAGGACCGCCATGTCGCCCCAGGGGACGCCGTCCTCCAGATGGGCCCGGCGGAGGATGTCCGCGATGTTGTCCAGCTCCGTGCCGGACGTCGGGTACGTGTAGACCTCGACCCGTCCGCCGTCACGGACCGGTGTGAGTTCGCGGTGGGCGCGGACCTTCTCCGCCGGGAGGCGGGTCAGGGGCATGCGCTGGGTGACCAGGCGGGTGGCGTCCAGCAGGACGGCACCCGAGCGGCGGGACGTGCGCAGGACCTCCACGGGGGCCGGGCGGCCGTCCGCGCGCGGGAAGGCGTGCGGGAACTCCAGGATGCCGTTCACGTCGGCGCCCCGGAACGCGTAGATCGACTGGTCGGGATCGCCGAGGGCCACCAGGGTCCGGCCGCCCCCCGCGAGGGCGTGCAGCAGCCGCACCTGCGCAGGGTCGGTGTCCTGGTACTCGTCCACGTAGACCGCGTCGTACTGCGTGGCCAGCCGCTCGGCGACGCCCGGCCGTCCGGCGAGCAGCACCGCGCGGTGGACGAGTTCGGCGTAGTCGAGCACTCCCTGCATGTCGAGCACGTCCAGGTACTCGGCGAGGAAGGACGCGGCTGCCCGCCAGTCCGGGCGGCCGATGCGGGAGGCGAAGGCGTCCAGGGCGTCCGGGCCGAGCCCGAGCTCGCGGCTGCGGGCCAGCACCGCGCGGACCTCGTCGGCGAAGCCGCGGGTGGTCAGGCAGGCGCGCAGCTCGTCCGGCCAGCGCACGTGCGCGAGACCGAGCTTCTCCAGGCCGGGCTGGCCGGCGAGCAGCTCGCGCACCGCCACGTCCTGTTCCGGGCCGGACAGGAGGCGCAGGGGCTCGACGAACAGCTCGCTGTCCTGGTGGGCGCGGACCAGGGCGTAGCAGTACGAGTGGAAGGTGGTGGCGCGCGGGGCGCGGGCCGCTCCGATGCGCAGCGCCATCCGGTCGCGCAGCTCCACGGCCGCCTTGCGGCTGAACGTCAGCACCAGGATGCGCTGCGGGTCCGCGCCCCGGGCGATGCGCGCCGCCACGGACTCGACGAGCGTCGTCGTCTTGCCCGTGCCGGGCCCCGCCAGGACCAGGAGGGGGCCCGTCCTGTGGTCAACCACCGAGCGTTGTGACGCGTCCAGACGAGGGGGGTCCGGCCGGGCCGGCGGGGTACGCACCAGTCGGTAAGCGCCACGGGTCCCCTGGCGCACCTGGTGGTGCGACAGGCGCCTGGTGGAAGAAGAGGAGCTCACGTGGTTCGCCGGTCCTGGTGGTTGTGCGTTCGGTCACTGCCGGCGCGGAGCGCCGTCGTTCAGGGGTCGTCGGGTGACGGGTGGGCGGGCCGCCGCGTGGGGCGGGCGGTGGCCGCGAGGTGAAGGAGACACGTGCCGTGGATGCCACGCGGGTGGACGCCGGGGAAGACGCTACGCCGGTGGACACCGTGGAAGGAGGGCTTCCCCTTCTTCCCTCGTGCCCCGTGCGTCCCTCGCTCCCCGAACGTACGGCATGTCCCGCGGGTGCCCCGTTTCGCCCGTACGGGCCACAGGTTCCCCGTTCGCCCGTCCGATGCCGGAAGCTGTCAGGTGTGACCCTCCGCGCGCCCGCCCCCGTCCCATCTCGCCCGTCTCATGTCGACGCGGGGCAGATGACCTGCGGAAGCCGGGCCCGCCTCCCTCAGGGGCGTGCCCTCCGCGCGGTAGTGGCTCAGCGCCTCCAGTTCGTGGCCGGGTACCAGCACTCCGTCCGCGCGTATGACGCGCCACCAGGGAACCGCGCCTCCGTAGAGGGACATCACGCGGCCCACCTGTCGCGGGCCGCCCTCCTCCAGCCATTCGGCGACGTCCCCGTACGTCATGACGCGCCCGGACGGGATCAGCTCGGCGACGTCGAGCACCCGCTCCGCGTACTCCGGCAGGGCGTCCGCCGGAAGGCTCTCCTCGCTCATCCGACCCATGTTGCCCCACCCCACCGACAATCCGACGCGGCAGTCACGGTGCGTACACGTCGCTCGGGGGACATGCCCGAGGGGGACCGTCCAGCGCCGTATTGCCCCCTCCTGCCCCCGTGCCACGGCGGGGCATGCCACCATCGTGCGGGCGGTGACAGGTGATACGAGATCAAGAAGAGACGATGAAGCAGCAGGGTGTGCACCCCGAAGACGCGGAGGGCACCTCTGAGCTGTCGTCGCGCCCGGACGCCGCTCGGACGGACGACGGAGCGGCCGAAAAGGCGGCTGATCACGTGCCCGAGGAGAACGCCGACTGCGTCGAGGACCAGCACAGCGACGAGGTGGAGGGCGACGAACCGCTGCTCCCCGCGCGCGTGCACCGGCCTTCGGACCTGATGCGGCTCCTGGTCGGGATCCTCGCCGTCGTGGTGCTGATGGCCATCGCCGCCTTCGCGCACGGCACCACCTCGGGGCTCGAACAGGACATCAACAAGGGCACCGGTCAGGCACCCGATCTGCTGATCAAGATCGCGGGTCTGGCGTCGAGCATCGCGATCCTCCTGGTGCCCGTCGCCTTCGCGATCGAGCGGTTGATCAAACGGGACGGCCTGCGCATCGCCGACGGCGTGCTCGCCGCGGTCCTCGCCCACGGTGTGACACTCGCCACTGACCTCTGGGTGGCCAAGGCCGCCCCGCACTCCATCCAGGAGGCGCTCACGCAGCCCTCCCCCGGGGACGCCCACGCCCTCACCGACCCGGTGCACGGCTACCTGGCGCCCGTCATCGCCTACATGACGGCCGTCGGTATGTCGCGCCGCCCGCGCTGGCGCGCCGTGCTGTGGGTGGTGCTGCTCCTGGACGCCTTCTCGATGCTGGTCACCGGCTACACGACCCCGTTCTCGATCATCCTCACGGTGCTGATCGGCTGGACGGTCGCCTACGGGACGCTGTACGCGGTCGGCTCGCCGAACGTGCGGCCGACCGGCCGGACGCTGATGGCGGGGCTCCGGCACGTGGGCTTCCACCCGGTGAGCGCGGCCCGCGACGAGGCCCCGGACACCACCGAGAACGGCGACCGGGGGCGGCGCTACTTCGTCACCCTGGAGGACGGCCCACCCCTCGACGTCACGGTCGTGGACCGGGAACAGCAGGCGCAGGGGTTCTTCTACCGCGTGTGGCGCCGGCTGACGCTGCGCGGCATCACCACGCGCCGCAGCCTCCAGTCCCTGCGCCAGGCCCTGGAGCAGGAGGCCCTGCTCGCCTACGCGGCCATCGCGGCCGGTGCCAACGCGCCGAAGCTGATCGCGACCTCGGAACTCGGCCCCGACGCCGTGATGCTCGTCTACGAGCACACGGGCGGGCGCACGCTCGACTCGATGCCCGACGACATGATCACCGACGCGCTCCTGCGGGACACCTGGCACCAGGTCCAAGCCCTCCAGTCGCGGCGCATCGCGCACCGCAGGCTCGCCGGCGACGCCATTCTGGTGGATCGTTCCGGCACCGTGATCCTCACCGACCTGCGCGGCGGCGAGATCGCCGCCGGCGACCTGGTGCTGCGCATGGACATCGCGCAGCTCGTGACGACTCTCGGGCTGCGGGTCGGCGCCGAACGCGCGGTCGCCTCGGCGGTCGGTGTGCTCGGTCCGGACGCGGTCGCCGACTGTCTGCCGCTGCTCCAGCCGATCGCGCTGACGCGCTCCACGCGCGCGACCCTGCGCAAACTGGCCCGGGAGCGGGCCCAGCGCGAGCGCGACGCGGTCCTGGAGGCCTCCCGGCAGGACAAGCTCGCCCGTACCGAGGAAGCGCACGAGCACACCAGACCCGTACTGGAGAAGCCCGGAAAGAAGGCCGTACGGGCCGAGCAGCGGGCGGAGAAGCGGGCCATCGACGACGCCCTGGAAGAGGCGCGCGAGGAGGATCTGCTCACCCAGATCCGCCACCAGGTGCTGCTGATCAGACCGCAGGCGCCCGTCGAGCCGGCCCGTCTGGAACGCGTCCGCCCCCGCACACTGATCAGCTTCATCGCCGGTGCCATCGGCGCGTACTTCCTGCTCACGCAGCTCACCCACACCCCGTTCGGCACCCTCTTCGACAGCGCTCAATGGGGCTGGGTCGCCGCGGCCGTGCTGTTCTCGGCACTGAGCTACTTCGCGGCGGCGATGAGCCTGCTGGGCTTCGTGCCCGAGCGGGTGCCGTTCCTGCGCGCCGTGGCCGCGCAGGTCGCCGGCTCGTTCGTGAAGATCGTGGCGCCCGCCGCGGTGGGCGGAGTCGCCCTCAACACCCGCTTCCTGCAGCGCGCCGGGGTCCGCCCCGGCCTGGCTGTGGCCAGTGTCGGCGCCTCGCAGCTGTTCGGCCTCGGCTGCCACATCCTGATGCTGCTGGCGTTCGGCTACCTGACCGGCACCGAGAAGACCCCCTCACTCTCGCCGTCCCGCACGGTCATCGCCGGCCTGCTCACCGTCGCGGTCCTGGTGCTCGTGGTGACGTCGGTGCCGTTCCTGCGGAAATTCGTCGCCACGCGCGTGAGGTCGCTGTTCGCCGGCGTCGTGCCGCGCATGCTCGACGTCCTCCAGCGGCCGCAGAAGCTGATCACCGGCATCGGCGGCATGCTGCTCCTCACCGCCTGCTTCGTGATGTGCCTGGACGCGTCGATCCGGGCGTTCGGCCACGACGAGGCGACCACACTCAGCCTCGCCAGCGTCGCCGTCGTCTTCCTCGCGGGCAACGCGCTCGGCTCGGCGGCGCCGACGCCGGGCGGCATCGGCGCGGTCGAGGCGACACTGACGGTCGGTCTGATCGCGGTCGGACTGCCCAAGGAGGTCGCGGCGCCCGCGGTGCTCCTGTACCGGCTCCTGACCCTGTGGCTCCCGGTGCTGCCGGGGTGGCTGTTCTTCAACCACCTGACGCGCAAGGGCGCCCTCTAGTGCTCTGACCGGGAAGGTTCGCCGGGTCGGCGGTTCCAGCGGTTGGATGTTCGGAGACGTCCGATCCAACCGTTGGGGGGTGTGGTGGCTGAGCCTCTCCGTGTGCGCGGATTGACCGACCGGGAGGGGCAGAAGCTGCAGCAGATCGTGCGCCGGGGCAGCACCAGCTCGGTGCCGGCGCGCGATGCCGCGTCAGGCCGTATGCACGAGTGATTCGTTCGTCCGGTGCTCTGCTGCACGTTCGGGCCGCGACCGCATGGAGTCGTCAAATCGAGGCCTCGGCCGGCGGAAACCGGTTCCCGGTGATCGCGAAGCTGGTTCAGGCTGACGAGGACACCGTCCGCGACGTGATCCACCGGTTCACCGAGATCGGCCTGGCCTGCCTGGACCCTTCGCGTTCGACGAGTTCGGGCATTCGCTGGGACGGACGTCCCTTGCCGTCGCAACCGGCGAGGCGAGCATCGCGTTGAGGATGCGTTGCAGCTCAACGCGGTCCTGGGGGGTGACCCTCGCCAACCTGCGGTCGTACTCCGCCGCGAGGGCTGCAAGTGCTCGATCGCGTGCTTGCGTGCCCTCAGCGGTCAGTACGAGCCGATGACGCCGCAAGTCCGCCTCGTCGATCTCACGGCGAATGAAGCCCTTGGCGACGAGGTTGCGAACGTAGACCGTCACGCTTGCCTTGGGCAGCAGCAGCGCAGTCGCGATCTCGGCCGGGTACGGCGATGCCTCCACCTCGGCCAGGACGAAAAACTCCTTCGTCTCCAACCCGAGCTCGGCCAGCTCCCCCGTGCAGGCATCCATCACGACGCCCAGCAGCCGCTGGTTCAGCGTCCACAGCTGCGCCCCGTCGACTGACATGCGGGCCTCCATCCATGTGATACAGTTTCGTATTAGTTTCAGATCGTACAAACACTGTCTTGTACTGGACTCCTATGGAACAACAATCTCACGAAGGAAGCCAGGCATGCTTCAGCACCTCTCGATCCCGCGCGGTCGCATCAACCTCGCCGGGGACCTCCACCTGCCGGACAACGCCGACAGCAGCGCACCGCTGCGCGCCGTGGTGCTCTCCACCCCGGGCAGCAGCGTGAAGGAGCAGATCGGCGCCAACTACGCCTCCCGTCTCGCCACCCGCGGCATCGCGGCGCTCGCCTTCGACCCCGCCCATCAGGGCCAGAGCGAGGGCGAGCCCCGCGACCTCGAAGACCCCTATCGCCGCGGTGAGGACATCTCCTACGCCATCGACGTGCTCACCACGACCCCCGGCATCGACCCGCAGCGCATCGGCGTCCTCGGCATCTGCGCCGGTGGAGGCTACGCCGTGCACACCGCCCGCACGGACCACCGCATCAAAGCGGTCGGCACGGTCGTCCCGGTCAACATCGGCGCCGCGTTCCGCAGCTTCTCCCCCGACGGTCCGGCCGCTGCACTCGACTCCCTCGCGGACGCACGCACCGAAGAGGCCCGCTCCGGCGGGACGACCCGCGTGAACTGGCTGCCCGACACCCTTGAGGACGCCGCGGCAGCGGGCCTGACCGACATCGACACCACTCAGGCCGTCACCTACTACCGCACCGAGCGCGGCGGTAACGAACACTCCACGAACCGGCGCCTCTTGCGCAGCGACTCCCTCCTGCTGGGCTATGACGCCTTCCACCTGGCCGATCAACTCATGACCCAGCCACTCCAGGTCATCCTCGCCGGACGCATCGGCAACACCGGCTCCTACGACACCGGCATGCGGCTGTGGAAGCTGGCCCCCGACCCCGTCGACCTCATGGTGATCGACGGCGCCGGCCACTACGAGATGTACGACGAGCCCGAATACGTCGACGCGGCCGTCGAACGACTCGTCAGCTTCTATGCGAACAACCTGTAAGGCATACGAACCGGCGAACCTATGCGGTCACGGCACTAGACGCGGGTCGCGCGAAGTCCCGCCTGCCGCGCGACACCCGGCACGCCTTCCGGGCGAACGCCGGGACCTCGGCGGCACACCTGGGCGCGTGCCCGGGTGATCGCCCACCCGCGCGATCGCATATCCGGTGATCGCGTACCCGGGTGATCGCGTACCCGGGTGATCGCATACGCACCGGGTGCCCTCACCCGCACGGCCCGTGCCCCGAGCGTCCCGTCCGGCGCGACCTCAGGATGGGATCATGCCGACCCCGCCCCGACTGCGCGCTGCCCTGACCGCCGCCGTACTGCTGTCGTCCCTGCTGACGGGCTGCAGCGACGACGACTCCGAGGACGAGGACCTGACGGCCCAGAAGCTGAGCTGGAAGGAGTGTCCGGCGCCCTCCGAGTCCGAGGGCGGCGGCAACGCCCCCTCACCGCTGCCGGGCGGCGCGGAGTGGCAGTGCGCCACCATGAAGGCGCCGCTCGACTGGGACGACCCGAAGGGAGACACGATCGGCATCGCGCTGATCCGCGCGCGGACCAGCGGGGCCGAGAGCAAGCGGATCGGCTCACTCGTCTTCAACTTCGGCGGTCCCGGCGGCTCCGGCGTCACCACGCTGCCCGCCTTCGGGGAGGACTACGCGAAACTGCGCACCCGCTACGACCTGGTGAGCTTCGACCCCCGGGGGGTCGGCCGCAGCGCGGGGGTCGAGTGCGAGGACGACCAGCAGCTCGACGCGTACTTCCAGCAGGACGCCACGCCGGACGACGCGGCCGAGCGGACCGAGCTGCTCGACAACACCAAGCAGTTCAACTCGGCCTGCGAGAAGAACTCCGGGCGGACCCTGCCGCACGTGCGGACCACGGACGCGGCCCGCGACATGGACCTGATGCGGCAGGTGCTGGGCGACGACAAGCTGTACTACTTCGGCGTCTCGTACGGCACCGAACTGGGCGGTGTGTACGCGCACCTCTTCCCCACGAAGGTCGGCCGTGCCGTCTTCGACGCCGTCGTCGATCCGACCCAGACACCGGAACAGGGCTCCCTCGGCCAGGCCAAGGGCTTCCAGCTCGCGCTCGACAACTTCGCCGAGGACTGCGCCGGCAAAGCGGAGGGCTGCCCGGTCGGCGACTCCCCGCAGGACGTCAAGGACCGCATCGCGAAACTGCTGGCGGACCTGGACCGCAAGCCGATCCCCGGTGTCTTCCCCCGCGAACTGACCCAGACCGCGGCCACCGGCGGCATCGCCCAGGCCCTGTACTCCAAGGACTTCTGGGAGTACCTCACCCAGGGGCTGGAGGAGGCGTACGACGGTGACGGCAAGGTCCTGATGCTGTTGTCCGACTCGATGAACGGCCGCAACGAGAACGGCCAGTACAGCAACATCACCGCGGCGAACGTCGCCATCAATTGCGCCGACGACAAGGCGCGGTACACGACGGCCGACGTGGAGGCCCGGCTGCCCGCGTTCCGGTCCGCCTCCCCGCTGTTCGGCGATTACCTGGCCTGGGGCATGGTCGGCTGCAGCGACTGGCCGGTCGCGGGCGCCGCCGACCACCCCGACGTGAGCGCGCCCGGCTCGGCCCCGATCCTCGTCGTCGGCAACACCGGCGACCCGGCCACCCCGTACGAGGGAGCGAAGAAGATGGCGGACGCGCTGGGCCGGGGAGTCGGCGTCGAGCTGACGTACAAGGGCCAGGGGCACGGCGCCTACGACAGCGGGAACAAGTGCGTGCACCAGGCGGTCGACGGCTATCTCCTGGCCGGGACCGTGCCCGCCGCCGGAACCGTCTGCTCTTAGGAAGTCGCAGGTCAAAAGGTTATCCACAGGCCGTGACGGCGGTCGGGCGACGGCGCCTACTATGGCTTGCGTGTGATCCGCGACTTCCGGCGGACCACTGGCGAGGGGGGAAGCACATGGCACGTTTCGCACGGTGGACGGCGGTGACCGCCGCTGCGGCACTGCTGCTGGCCGGCTGCAGTGACGGCTCGTCCGGCGAAGGCAAGGGCGGAGCCACGGAGGACCGCTCCGACTCCTCCGCCGCCGAGTCCTCCTCGGGTACGTCGTCGCGGCTGCCGTCCTCACTGACCGCGCAGAAGCTCGACTGGGGCCGTTGCAAGGCCACGTCGGACGCCCCCGCCCCCGGAAACGCGTGGCGGTGCGCGACGCTCAAGGCGCCCCTGGACTACGCGAAGCCCGACGGCGACACCATCGACCTCGCGCTGATCCGCGCCGAGGCGACGGGCGGCCGGAGCAAGCGCATCGGCTCCCTCGTCTTCAACTTCGGCGGCCCCGGTGCCTCGGGCGTCGCCACGCTGCCCTCTTACGCGAACGCGGTCTCCAAGCTCCACCAGCGCTACGACCTGGTGAGCTGGGACCCGCGCGGAGTCGCCGCCAGCGAGGGCGTGCGCTGCCGCGGCGACAAGGAGATCCAGGCCGCCGAGTCGGTGGACGCCACTCCGGACGACGCGGTCGAGGAGAAGACCTATCTCAAGGACGCGACGGACTTCGGCCAGGGCTGCCGCAAGAACGCCGGCAAGCTCATTTCCCACGTCTCGACGACCGACACCGCCCGCGACCTCGACCTGATGCGCCAGGTCCTCGGCGATCGCAGGATGCACTACTTCGGCATCTCCTACGGCACCGAGCTCGGCGGTGTGTACGCCCACCTGTTCCCGAAGAACGTGGGACGCCTCGTCCTGGACGCCGTCGTCGACCCGAGCGCCGACACGGTGGGCCACGCCAAGAACCAGACCCGGGGCTTCCAGCGCGCCCTGGACGCCTATCTGAAGTCCACGGGCCAGGACCCGGAGCAGGGCTCCCGGAAGATCGTGGACCTGCTGAAGCGGCTCGACGCGAAGCCGCTCCCCGCGTCCCCGGGCCGCGAACTCACGCAGACGCTGGCGGTGACCGGTATCGTCCTGCCGCTCTACAGCGAGCAGGCCTGGCCCACGCTGACCAGCGCGTTGAAGGCCGCCGAGAGCGGGGACGGTTCCCAGCTGCTGGCGCTCGCCGACGGCTACAACGAACGCGACGCCTCCGGGCACTACGGCACGACGACCCACTCCCAACGGGTCATATCGTGCCTGGACGACAAGCAGCGGCTGACGCCCGAGGAGTCGAAGAAGCTGCTGCCGGAGTTCGAGAGGATCTCGCCCGTCTTCGGGGCCTTCATGGGCTGGGACACGGCGGGCTGGTGCCACGACTGGCCGGTCGCCGGTCAGTACGACACCCCGGAGGTCGGTGCGGCCGGATCGGCTCCCGTCCTGCTCGTGGGCAACACCGGGGACCCGGCGACGCCCTACGAGGGCGCCCGCGCGATGGCCGACGAGCTGGGCAAGGACGTGGGCGTGCTCCTCACCTGGAAGGGCGAGGGCCATGGGGCGTACGGGAGTGGCAGCGACTGCGTCGACTCCACGGTGAACGGCTATCTGCTGGACGGCACGGTGCCGAAGGACGGCAAGGTCTGCTCGTAGGGCGGGACTCGGCCGGCCCGTACACGACACCCGGACCGGCCGGAACCGCCCTGGGGGCACGGGCACGGGCACGGACCTCGGTACCGGAGAGGGGCCCGCTACTCGCCCCGGTACGGGAAGGAGACCCTGCACGGGCCTGGGCACGGGAAAAGGGCTCGGTCCGGACCTCGGTGCTGGAAAAGGGCCCGCTACTCGCCCCGGTACGGGAGGGAGACCCGGCACGGGGCTCGGCACCAGAAAGCGCCCCGGTACCCGCCTCGGTACGGGAAAGGGGCCCGGCACGCGTGGTGCCGAGCCCCTTTCGGAAGGCCGTACGTCCGGCGAACCGGTTCGGACGCCTAGTAGATCGGCTTGTCCGGTTCGATCTGGTTGACCCAGCCGATCACGCCGCCGCCGACGTGCACTGCGTCGGAGAAGCCCGCGGACTTCAGCACGGCGAGCACTTCCGCACTGCGGACACCCGTCTTGCAGTGCAGGACGATCTTCTTGTCCTGCGGGAGGCTCTCCAGGGCGGTGCCCATGAGGAACTCGTTCTTCGGGATCAGCCGGGCGCCGGGGATCGAGACGATCTCGTACTCGTTGATCTCGCGGACGTCGATGATGTCGATGTTCTCGCCGTCGTCGATCCACTCCTTGAGCTGCTTCGGAGTGATCGTCGAGCCGGCCGCCGCCTCCTGGGCCTCCTCGGACACGACGCCGCAGAAGGCCTCGTAGTCGATGAGCTCGGTGACGGTCGGGTTCTCACCGCAGACCGCGCAGTTCGGGTCCTTGCGGACCTTCACCTGGCGGTACTGCATCTCCAGGGCGTCGTAGATCATCAGGCGGCCGAGGAGCGGCTCGCCGATGCCCGCGAGGAGCTTGATGGCCTCGTTGACCTGGATGGAACCGATGGACGCGCACAGCACGCCCAGGACGCCGCCCTCGGCGCAGGAGGGGACCATGCCCGGCGGCGGGGGCTCCGGGTAGAGGCAGCGGTAGCACGGGCCGTGCTCGGACCAGAAGACCGAGGCCTGGCCGTCGAAGCGGTAGATCGAGCCCCACACGTACGGCTTGTTCAGCAGCACGCACGCGTCGTTGACCAGGTACCGGGTGGCGAAGTTGTCCGTGCCGTCGACGATCAGGTCGTACTGGCTGAAGATGTCCATCACGTTGTCGGCTTCGAGCCGCTCCTCGTGGAGGACGACGTTCACGTACGGGTTGATGCCGAGCACCGAGTCCCGCGCCGACTCGGCCTTGGAGCGGCCGATGTCCGCCTGGCTGTGGATGATCTGGCGCTGCAGGTTCGACTCGTCGACCTCGTCGAACTCCACGATGCCGAGCGTGCCGACGCCCGCGGCGGCCAGGTACATCAGTGCCGGCGATCCGAGGCCGCCGGCGCCCACACAGAGCACCTTCGCGTTCTTCAGCCGCTTCTGCCCGTCCATCCCGACGTCCGGGATGATCAGGTGGCGGGAGTACCTGCGGACCTCGTCTACGGTGAGCTCGGCAGCCGGCTCGACCAGGGGTGGCAGCGACACGGTTACTCCGTTAATCGGTCAATCAATGGGTGTCCCCCCGCTCGGGCGCAGCCGAGACCGGGGGAGGTCGTTCTCCCCGTAACACTGCCACGGCCATCTTCATTCCGAGACACCCGTTCCGACTCGCGAGACGATCTCGTCCCAGTAGCCGGGCATGCTCGCGTAGGGGTCGGCGCGGCCGCCGTGGTCGAGGCGGTCGGTGAAGTAGATCGTCGACGCGCCCTGCCAGCGGGCGATCCGCAGCGCCTCGTCCAGGTGGCCGCGGGGCACGCCGTGCACGAAGTGGCAGAAGCGCTCGGGCGGATGGTCGGCCGTCCACTCGGCCACCTGCGACCAGCGGTAGTCGGTCCAGGGCCCGGAGAAGGTCACCAACTGGTCGGCGTTCTCGGCGTATCCGGGGTACGGGTGCGTGCCGTGGCCGAACACGATGTGACCTTTGTCGCGCAGCGCGCGCAGTGTGGTCACCGCGCGGCGGATCTCGGGGAGCGCGGCGCGCCCGGTGGGGCAGCGGTCCAGATAGAAGCCGTCGGCCTGGTACCAGTCGAGGTACCGGTGCGCGTCGGAGACCAGTTCGCCGAAGGTGCGGGCGCCGTAGGCGGTGTCCAGGTGCCCCAGCACCCGGACTCCGGCGTTGCGCAGTCGTCCCGTCGCCTCCAGGCAGCGCGGGTCGGGGCGGGTGCCGGGCCCTTTGGCGATGTTCAGGACGACCCAGTGCAGGGGGGTGCCGGGCCGGGTCAGTTCGCCCCATTCGAGCGGGGCGACGAGGGGGTGCGCGTAGCCGGGGATGCCGAGGCCGACGTCCAGACCGGTGCGGGCGGTGCCTGCCGCGGAGCGGGTCAGATACGGCATGCCGCCTCCATCCAGATGTCGGCGAGGGATTCCTCGAGGTTGATGCGGGGCCGCCAGCCGAGCCGGTCGCGCGCGGTGCGGACGTCGGCCTGCTGCCAGCTGCCGCAGCCGTCCGGGTACGGGAAGGCGGCGGCGGGCACGTGGTCTGGTTCGCTGCGGGGGTGCACGATGGACGGCCGCAGCGGGCCGGGCGGTCCGTCGAGCTCGTGCAGCGCCCCGCCGTATCCGGCCACCCGCGCGAGGACGGCGGCGGCGTCGCGGAGGCGGACGGCGCGCCCCGAGCCGATGTTGATGACGCCCTGGGCGGCGGAGAGGGAGGCGGCGTGGACGGCGCGGGCGACGTCGCGGACGTCGATGAAGTCGCGCTGGACGCCGAGCCCGCCGAGCTTGAGTTCGCCGTCGCCGGCCTGCATGGCCCGGCGCATGGCCTCGGCGAGGCGGCCGAGGGGGGATCCGGCGGGGGTGCCGGGGCCCGCGGGCGAGAAGACGCGGAGGACGACGGCGTCGAGACCGGAGCCGAGGACCAGTTCGGTGGCGGCGAGTTTGCTGACGCCGTACGGACCGCCGGGGCGCGGTACGGCGTCCTCGGCCGTGGAGGAGCCGGGCTGGCTCGGCCCGTACTCGGCACCGCAGCCGAGCTGTACGAGCCGCGCCCCGCAGCCGCTGCGGCGCAGGGCCTCGCACACGGTGGCGACGGCGACGGTGTTGTGCCGGGTCAGTTCGCGGGCGCCGCCGCGGGTGGCGCCGGCGCAGTTGACGACGACTCCGGGGTGCACCGCGTCGAGGAAGCGGGTGAGGGCGCCGGGGCTGCCCGAGGCGAGGTCGAACCGTACGTCGGCGTCGTCGCCGCGGCCGAGCGCGGTGAGCTGGACGGCCGGGTCGGCGAGCAGCCGGTCGGCGACGAAGCGGCCGAGATATCCGTTGGCTCCGATCAGCAGGACCCTCATCGGGCGGCTCCCGGGGCGGACTCTCCGGTTCGGGAGGTGATCATTTGGAGTTCTCCTTCAGGGGTGGTGCCGTGGATCGGGAGTAAGGCCCGCGGTGTCGGCCCCGCGGGAGACAAGGGGTGCGCGGGCCGGCTGCCGGCCTCACGGTGTCGCTCCGGCCGGTGTCGCGTGGGCCGAGGCGCGGGTCAGGGTGCGGGTGGCGTGGATCAGCAGGACGAGGGCGGCCGTCCCGCAGACGACGGCCGGGACGGCCCCGGGTCCGCCCGCGACGACGACGGCCTCGACCGGTGCCGACAGGAGGGAGCAGCCGGGGAGGCGGCCGGCGAAGACGGACGACAGGGCGGTCGCCTCGGCCGCGCCCGCCGCGGCGAGCACGACGGCCGGGGCGTGGGTGAAGCCGTGGGCGGTCAGGAGCCGGGCGAGGAGGAGCAGTGCTCCGAGGGCGCCGGCTCCGGCGTACGCGGCGGGCTCCCCGAGGAGCGCCCCGCACAGGGCGAGCAGGGCGCCGAGGGCGCAGAGGAAGAGCCCGAAGGTGCCCAGCAGCAGGGGCTTCACGGAGTCGGCGAACTCCTCCAGGCCGCGGCTCGCGGTGAGTCGACGTCGGGCGCGTACGGCGAAGACGTGGGCGCACCAGGCCGCCGGGGCGCAGGAGAGGGTGAGGGCCAGGACGGGTGCGAGGGCCAGGGGCCAGGGCCCGTCGGGGCCGCCCTCGATGCCGGCGCCCAGCAGTCCGTCGCCGACCAGCGCGTAGGTGAGGAGCCAGCAGATCCAGGCGCGGGAGGTGTTGCGGTCCGGGGCGCTGAGGGGTCCCCGGCGCAGGGCCAACCGCAGGCCGATCGCGACGGCCAGGACACCGGCGGCGGCCACGGCGAGGCGCGGCTGCCCGTCGGTGAGGCGCAGTCCGGCCACGGTCGCCGCGCACAGGGCGCCCGGGAGCAGGGCGAGCGCGGCCCAGCGGGCGGGTGCGCCGGAAGCGTCGGCCGTCTCGGGCCGTGCCGTCGGCTCCCCGTCGCGGGACACGCGGGCGTACATCTCCTCCGCCAGCGAGAACACGTCGCGGTGCCGGAAGCGGGCCGCGGTGCGGTCGGTCACGCCGTGCGCCTCCAGGCCGGCGGCGATCTCGAGCGGGTCGACGGCGCGTTCGCAGAGTTCGCGGTGCCGGTGCATCAGGGCCTTCACGGGGTCGACGGCACCCCGACGGCTCGCGGCCCGCGACCCGACGCCCAGTCCCCCACGGACTCCGGGGCCCCGGCTCACTCCGGTGCGATCTTCGGCTTCGGCGCCCACTCCGACTTCGACGTTCCGGCTCACCCCGGTGCCGCTCTCGGCTTCGGCGCCCACTCCGACTTCGACGTTCCCGCTCACCCCGGTGCCGCTCTCGGCTTCGGCGCCCACTTGGACACCGGGACCCCGGCTCGCATGGGCGTCCCAGCGAGCTTCCGCGTCCCCCCTTCCTCCGGTGCGGCCTTCGAACGCGGCGCCGGACGGGACGTCGGCCGCCTGGACCGCATCCAGCCGACCGGGCTTCTTCACAGCTTCCGCCTCACCGAACCCGCCGGGCTCCCCCGCCAACTCCCCGGCGCTGAGCCCGCCGAGCACGTCGGCCACCTGACCCCCGTCGAGCCGACCGAACCTCCCCGGCTTCACCGGCCCACCAAGCCCGCCGGGCTCCCCCGCCAACTCCCCGGCACCCAACCCGCCCAGCCCGCCGAGCCCGTCAGAAAGCTGACCCCCGTCGGCGACCTGACCTCCGTCCAGCCGACCGAACCTCCCCGGCTCCACCGCCCCACCGAGCCCGCCGGTTCCCCCGGCCAACTGCCCGGTACCCAGCGACCCGAGCCCACCGAGTCCGTCGGTGACTTCCCCCGCGTCGAGCCGACTCCGGTCCTCCGGGGGCAGGACCTCACCCGCCCCGCCCGCTCGTCCGGCGCCCTCGCCCGGCTCGCTCGGTCCGCTGAACCCGCTGATGCCACCGAGGTCGGTCGCCTCGCCCGCGCCGCTCATCACACGCCCTCCCCGGCCGGGACCGCCTGGGGCGCCGGCACCGTGGCGACGGCCGGGACGGTCACCGTGGCGCGTACCGGTGCGCCCGCCGCCCAGCACGGCCGGCCCGCGGCCATCAGGCGGGACTCGGTCCAGCGGCCGGGCACATGGGCCTCGGCCGGGACGCCGAAGGGCAGCGGTTCGCCGGTCTCGTCGACGACGACCCGCCGTACCGGGGAGTGCGAGACGATCTCCAGGTAAATGCCGTGAAATGCCGCGATGTTCTGCTCAACGGTGAACAGTTCGAGGGCGCGGGCGCGGGCGGCGGCGCCGAGCCGCTCACGGCGCTCGGGGTCGCGCAGCAGCGCCACGCACGCCTCGGCGAGCGCTCGCGGATTGCGCGGGGGCACCACCAGCCCCGTGCCGCCGATGACCTCGACGACCGCGCCGACGTCTGTGGAAACCGTGGCGCGTCCGCAGAACATGGCCTCGACCAGGCTGATCGGGAAGCCTTCGACGACGCTCGACAGGACGATCACGGCGCCCGCCGCGTACGCCTCCGCGAGGCTCGGGACCTCGGGGCCGCCGATCTCCTCGAAGGACACGGGGTTGTCGCCGACCGCGTGCACGCCCTCCGCCTCGTCGGGGAAGAGCTGCGCGGCCAGGGCCCTGCAGTGGCCGAGGTAGGCGGCGCCCTCCGCGCCCGCGGCGGCGCCGACGATGCGCAGCCGCGTCTTCGGTTCCTCCCTGCGGATCTCGGCGAAGGCGTGCAGGAGGGAGATGAGGTCCTTGGCCGGTTCGATGCGGCCGACCCAGACCAGCGTGTCGGGGTCCGCGCCGGCCGCGCCCTCCGGGTTCTCGCCGACCTCCGCGAAACGGGAGGCGTCCATGCCCGGGTAGACCGTGCGCAGCTTGGCGCGGTCGGCGCCGCAGCGCTCCTGCCAGCGGCGGGCGTGCGTGTTGCCGGGCGTGATGAAGGAGGCCCGGCGGTAGACCTCGGAGGCCAGCCTGCCGTGGAAGGCGGCGAGCAGCGACCGTACCGCCGGGGGTGCCTGGGTCGAGGCGAGATAGTGGGCCCGCAGTTGGACCCCGTACTCCGTGACGAGCAGTGGGACTCCGGAGAAGTGGCGCGCCAGCAGCCCGGGCAGCGCGGCGGAGCCGCCGGCCGCGGCGTGGCAGAGGTCGGCCGAGCCGAGCCCGTCGTCCTCGTACCAGTCGAGGGAGAGGGGGCGCAGTGCCCGTTCGAAGTGGGCGGCGACGGCGAGCAGGTCGGGCACCCGGGCGGTGCGGGCCGCCCGGAGCGCGCCGGGCGCACGACAGGCGCGCTCCAGGGCGCGTACGGCGGCCTCGGATCGCAGGGCACCGATCAGTCCGCCCTCGTCCCGGGCGAGTTCGGCGAGGGCGTACAGCGCGTTGCCGAAACGGTCCGCCTCAACGCCGTCAGCGGTCTCCGGGCCCTCGGAGGACCCCGCCGCGTCGGCGCCCGCTGGTCCGGCGCAGACCAGCGCGGCCAGTTCGCCGTAGGCGTCGGCGAACCGCCTGCGTGCGCGTCGGCCGTGGACCACCCCGTCGTCCTCGGCCGTCCACAGCGGCGCGGTCCGCACCCGGCTGACCTGGGGCGGGAGCTCGATCCAGCCCTCGTCCTCCTGCTGTTCGCTGCGGCTGAGCGCGTAGATGTCGAACTCGTGCTGCCCGAGCCCGCGTACGAGCCGGTCGCACCAGAGCCTGGCGTCACCGCTCACATACGGATAGCCACCCTCCGTAAGCAGTCCGATGCGCACGAGTGCACCCCCGATCTCCCGTATGGGGAGCCGCCGTTGGCCCGGCGGCTCGCAGCGGGACGAACGTATGCGGACAAGGCGGTGGCGCGACGGACGGTTGTCCATCGCGCCACCAAAAGGGGTGAACGGTCGTAACTTTCCCGCGCGGTCGGCGTTCCGTCGCGCTAAGGGATCATGCGGTCACTTTCCGTCAGACGGCGGTCAGCTTGCGCCGAGCGGCCCGGCGTCGCGCCGCGACCTGCGGATCGAGCGCCGGTACGGCGGCGAGCAGCTGCCTGGTGTACGGGTCCCGCGGGGATTCGTACACCTCGTCGACCGGGCCCTGTTCGACGATGCGGCCGCGGCTCATCACCGCGACCCGGTCGCTGACCCGGCGCACCACGGCGAGGTCGTGCGCCACGAACACCAGGGCCAGCCCGAGTTCGCGCCGGAGTTCGCCGAGGAGGGCGACGACCTGGGCCTGCGTGGTGACGTCGAGCGCGGAGACCGGCTCGTCGCACACGATGACCCGCGGCTCGGCGGCGAGGGCCCGTGCGATGCCGACCCGTTGGCGCTGTCCGCCGCTGAACTCGTGCGGGTACCGGTCGTAGTGCGCCGGTTCCAGTCCGACGCGTTCCAGCAGCCCCCGTACGCGCCCCCTGATCAGGTCCTCGTCCCGTTCGCCCCGGGCCCGCAGCGGATCGGCGATCGACTCGCCCACGCCGCGCCGGGGGTTGAGGGAGGAGACCGGGTCCTGGAACACCATCTGCACGGCCGGGCCGACACCGGAGCGCGCACGTCCCTGGTACCGGACGGAGCCGGCCGTCGGCTCCAGGAGGCCGACCAGCATCCGGCCCAGCGTGGTCTTCCCGCTGCCGCTCTCGCCCACGATGCCCAGGGTCTCGCCCCGGTGCACGGTCAGCGTGACGTCGTCGACCGCCGTGAACCGGTGCTTCCCGCGGCCGAACTCGCGCCGCAGGCCCACCGCTTCGAGGACCACCTCACCGACCGCCTCCCTACCACCGTCAGGGAGCTCGGCCCCCGCGCCCGGCCGTCCGGTCGAAAGCTCGGCCGCCGCACCCGGCCCCCCGGCCGAAGGCTCGGCGGACGGCGCCGGAACGCGCACCCGGGACTCGCCGCCCCGGGACCCGCTCCCGCGGGGCTCGTCCGCGCCGGGCCCGCCCGCTCCCCTCCCGACGACGTGCGGCCCCTCCACACCCGGCTCGCCGGCGCCGGAATCGCCCGTCCGCGGCTCGTCCACCCGCGGGACCGCGCTCAGCAGTTCCCGGGTGTACGCCTCCCGCGGTGCCCCGAGCACCGCACCGACCGTTCCGTGTTCGACGGCGCGTCCGTGGCGCATGACGAGCACGTCGTCCACGCTCTCGGCGGCGACACCGACGTCGTGCGTGACGAGCAGCAGCCCCATGCCGGTCTCCTCCCGCAGCGTGTGCAGCAGGTCGAGGATCTGGGCCTGGACGGTGACGTCGAGGGCGGTCGTCGGCTCGTCGGCGATCAGCAGGTCCGGCTCGCAGGCCAGGGCCATGGCGATCAGCGCGCGCTGCCTCATGCCCCCGCTGAACTCGTGCGGGCGCGATCGGGCCCGGCGTGCGGCGTCCGGGATCCCGACCCGGTCGAGCACGGAGACGGCACGCGCGCGGGCGGCCCGCCGGGACGCCCGGGTGTGCACCCGGTACACCTCGGCGATCTGGTCGCCGACGGCGTAGTACGGGTCGAGGGACGACAGCGGGTCCTGGAAGACCATCGCGGCCTTCCCGCCCCGCAGGTGCCGGAGTTCCTCGTCGGAGGCCGCCCCCACGTCCACGCCGGCCACCCGCAGCCCCCCGCCGACGCGCGCACCCGTGCCGCGGTGCAGCCCCAGCAGGGCGGACGCCACCGTGGACTTGCCCGAGCCGGACTCGCCGACCAGGCCCAGCGCGGCCCCCTTCTCCAGCCGGAAGGACACCCCGTCGACGGCACGCAGGTCCCCGAACGCGACGGTGAGACCGCTGACTTCGACCAGGCCGGCGCCCGTCCCCCCGTCACGCGTGCCCGTCCCCCCGTCACGCGTGCCGGTCCCGGCGGGACTCCGCTCCCCGTCCGCCGAACGCCCACCGCCGACGGAGTCGGGGAGGTCCGCGCCGCAAGTCCCCTCCCCGCCACCGATATCGGGGACAATGCCGAGCGAACCCCCGCCGCGCATCACCGACTTACGCGCTTCCTGACCGCGCCCGCCGACGCCCCCGTCCGAACCCGAGCCGTGCACAACGGCCTTGTGGTCCTCCCCGGCCGGACCCCGGTCGGTCTTCCCAGAACTCATGAGAGCACCACCCGTCGGTCCGCCACCGCGAACAGCACGTCCGCGACGGCATTGGCCAGAACCACGAAGAAGCCCGTCACCAGGACCATGCCGACGACCACCGGCAGGTCGACGACCTTCACCGCGTGCACGAGTTCGCGCCCGAGACCGGGCAGGCCGAACATCGTCTCGGTGAGCACGGCCCCGCCGATCGCCGACCCGAAGTCGTTGGCGCTCAGGGCGATGACCGGCGCGACGGCTCCGCGCAGGGCGTGCCGCCCGATGACCGACCGTTCGCCGACGCCGTACGCGCGGAAGGTCCGCACGTGGTCCTCGGCGAGCGTCTCCAGCATGGCGGCGCGGGTCAGCCGGGCGTACTTGGCGGCCTCGATCACCGCGAGGGCCAGCCACGGCAGCAGCAGGTTCCAGGCCCACTGCTCGGGGTCCTCGGTGAAGGGCACGTACTGCGGGAAGGGCAACAGCTGGAGCTGCCCGCAGACGACGATCATCAGGACCAGGCCGATGACGAAGACGGGCGTGGCCGTGCCGGCGAGCGTGATACCGGTCAGCACCCGCTCGCTGATCCGCCCGCGCCGCCACGCCGAGAGCACTCCGGTGCCGACGCCGAGGATCAGCCACAGCACCATGGCGCCCAGCACGAGGGAGAAGGTGACCGGCAGCTTCGCCAGGATGAGCTGCGTGACCTGCTGGTCGCTCTGGTACGAGAGTCCGAGGCAGGGCGCGCCGCAGTGCTGCACGGACGTGCCCGTGGAGTAGTCCTGGCCGGCGAAGACGCCCTGGAGAAAGTGCCAGTACCGCAGGTAGAGCGGGTCGCCGAGCTTCAACTGATCGGCCACTTGCTGCACTTGGGCGGGTGAACAGCGGGGGCCGCAGGTGATCTGGGCGACGTCTCCGGGGGCGACGTAAAACACCGCGTAGATGATGACGGTGATGGCGAGCAGGGTGACGACTGCTCCGAGCAGCCGGCGCAGGGCGAAGCCCGCGAAGCCGGCCGTGAAGGGGACCGCGCTCATGCCTTCGCCTCCTGCCTGCGTCCGGTGCCGATCCGCAGCCGGGAGGCGGCGCGCGGGTCGAGCGCCGTCCGCACCCCGTCGCCGAGGACGGTCAGCGCGAGCACCGTGACGAACAGCGACCCGGCGGGGAGCAGCAGGTACTGCGGTGCCGCCTGGTACCAGACGTCCGCCGCGGTGAGCATCTGCCCCCAGGAGGGCGTCGGCGGTTTCACGCCGACGCCGAGGAAACTGAGCGCGGCCTCGACGGTGATGTTCATCGGGACGAGCAGGGCGGCGTACGTGATGACGGGCGCGGCGAGCGCGGGCAGCAGCTCGCGGCGGGCGACCCGCCAGGAGCCCCAGCCGCTGAGCCGCGCCGCCGCCACGTAGTCCAGCTCCTTGAGGGTCAGGGTGTGCGCGCGCACGATCTTCGCGATCGACCCCCAGGCCACGAGCCCGATGAGCAGCGCGACGAGGACGGGCCGCGGGAAGCCGCCGGGCACGATCGCGAGCAGCGCGAGGGACACGACCATCAGCGGCATCGCGATGATGACGTCGGTGGCGCGGCTGAGGAGCTGGTCGACCCAGCGGCCGCCGAGGGCGGCGGCGACGCCGACGACGACGCCGATGAGGACCTGTACCAGCGTCGCCGCGAGCGCGACCCCGAGGGAGACGCGGGCGCCGTACACGAGCCGCGCGAAGAGGTCGCGGCCGGTCTGCGGTTCGACGCCGAGCCAGTGGTCGCCGCTCACTCCGCCGAACGAGCCGAGCGGGACGCCGCCGCGCGCCGAGTCGATCAGCGAGGGGTGGTACGACGTCGGGTCCTGCCCCTCGACCGCCGTGAGGAGCGGTGCGGCGAGCGCGACCAGGACGAGCAGCGCCACGACGGCCGCCGCGACGAGGGCGGCGCGCCGGGCACGCAGCCGCCCCCAGAACTGTCGGGCCCCCGAGACCGCCGGGACGGACGGATCCGTCCCGGCTGCCTCCGAGACCACAAGGGCCTCACTCATCGGGCTACTTCACCGCGACCTGGGAGATGTCCAGCACGCCGGTCCAGTCGCTGATCACGATGTTCTTGACGTCCTTGCCGTACAGGCGCTTGTAGACGGGGTGGAACAGCGGCACGGTCAGCGCCTGCTCGCCGATCTTCTTGTCGAGCGCGCCCCAGCGCTTGGCCGCCGCGTCGAGGTCGGTCAGCTTGTTGATGGCGTCGATCTCGTCGTTGACCGAAGGGTCGTTCAGGAAGCCGGTGTTGAAGTTGGCGCCGTCCTTGACGATCTGGCGGCCGTCGAAGATCGGGGCGAGGAAGGGGCCGCCGGAGGGCCAGTCGGCTCCCCAGTGGGCGAGGAAGAGGCCGGGCTCGGTCCTGGCGCTGTGGACCTTGTCGGAGTAGTCGTTTTCCTCCAGGCCCTGGAGCCTGACGGTGATGCCGGCCTTCTTGAGGGCGTCCTGGACGGCGGTCGCGATCTCCGGGCTGGTCTCGAAGTCCTTGGCGTTGGAGTGGGTGAGCGTGATCGTGAGCCCGTTCTTGTGACCGGCCTCCTTCAGCAGCTCCTTGGCCTTGGCCGGGTTGCCCGACGTGCCGGCCGGGAAGTGGTCGTACGGCGTGTGGCCGAAGGACTTCTGGTTCGGCAGGTACGTCGTCGCGGCCTCGGCGAGCGAGGAACCGCCGGCCGCGTTGATCACGGACGAGCGGTCGACGGCGTACGAGATCGCCTGGCGCACCTTCGGGTTGTCGAACGGCTTCACCTTCGGGTTGAAGGCGAGGTAGTTCGTGTAACCGAAGTGCCCGGTGCCGACGCGCGAGGCGAGTTCCTTGTCGCCGCCGACCTTGGCGAGTTCGGCGGGGCCGAGGTTGGTGTCCGTGGTGACGGCGGCGCCGTCCGCGCCCTGGGACGCCGACAGCCGCTGGTTGATCACGGAGGAGTCGAGCCCGGACCGTACGTCGATCCTGTCGGGGTACGCCTTGCGCTCCTCGTCGGTCGCCGCGGACCAGTGGGTGTTGCGCTCCAGGATCAGCCGCTCGCCGTCGTTCTCGTTCTTGACGACCTTGTACGGGCCCGAGGAGACGGGGTGCTCCTCGTACTTGGTGCCGGTGTCCTCGGCCTTCGGGACGGGCGTGAACTGGGTCTGCGTGGCGAGGTAGGGGAACTCGCCCTCGGGCTTGTTGAGACGGAAGACCAGGGTGCGCTCGTCCGGCGTCTCGATCGAGTCGAGGCCCTTCTTGTCCTTGTACGGCCCCCGGTAGTCGGCGCCGCCGATCAGCCAGTCCCGCAAGTAGGGTGCGCCGCCCGAGAGTTCGGCGGCGAAGGAGCGTTCGATGCCGTACTTGACGTCGGCGGAGGTGATGGCGCTGCCGTCCTCGTACTTGAGGCCCTTCTTCAGGGTGTACGTCCACACGGTCGCGTTCTTGCTCGGGCGGCCGGTGTCGGTGGCGAGGTCGGGGACGACCTCGGCGCCGGCCGCGCCGTCCTCGCGGTTGCGGGTGGTGAGGGTGCGGAAGACGAGGGAGGGGACGTTGCCGCCGCCGGAGGTGTAGAGGCGCGCCGGGTCGAAGTCCTCCTGCGGGTTGGCGTTCAGGACGGTCAGCGTGCCTCCCTTCTGCGGCTCGGAGTCGCCTCCGGTGCCCTTGGCATCGTTGTCCTCAGGGCCGCAGGCGGCGGCACCCGCTGCCACGACGAGGCTGACGGACACCGCGGCCACGCGGCGCGCTATGAGGGACGGTTGACGCATCGGAAGACGACCTCTCGAAAAAATGTCTCGGATGGCGAGACGGAACGACACAGAGTGAGACGAACATGAGCAGAGCTCGCCCCGGGCGTCGAAGAGCGCGTCGAGAGAACGACCGTGAAGGACAGACGGAACCCGAAAAAGGGATACGTGACGCACGCGCCGGGGGCGGGCGTCAGCGACAGTGAATGTCGGCCACGCAGAGCGCGGTCACACCGATGAGCGCCAGCTCAAGGGCGGCGCAAGCGGAGGTGTGACGAGGCGACATGCGCAGAAATATGAACGAACTTTCGCCCGATGTCAACGCGGCCCCTGGGGCCGGCGTCAACTCCCGGGATACTGCCAGGGGTTGGCCCGGCAGTGGATTCCGTCGTGGTCGAGGAACTTGGTCTGCTGCTGCATGACGGGCGCGAGATCGCCGTCCTCGCCGCAGGTCACATGGCCGTAGCCGAGCCGGTGACCGACCTCGTGGTTGATCAGCATCTGCCGGTAGGAGTGGATCCGGTCACCGTAGGTCTCGGAGCCCTGGGCCCACCGGTAGGCGTTGATCATGACGCGGTCGGTCGCCGCCGAGTCGCACGACACGTTGTCCTCGGTGGTGTCGAGCCCGGACTTGGCACACCACTCCGCGGTGGTGCCGGGACTCGCCAGCGTGATCACGAAGTCCGGCTCACCGGAGGAGATCCGCTCGAACGTGCGGGCCCCGTCGTGCGCCCAACTCCGGTCGTCGTTCAGGGTCTTCTGCACGGCTTCGGCGAACAGCCCGGCGTCGAGCCCGAGGCCCTGCTCCACGTCGACCCGGTAGGTGTACTTGCGCCCCTTGCCGGGCGCCTTGTCGAAGCCCTGGACCGCGTCGAACTTCCCGGACCCCGTGAACTTCGCCCCGAGCGCGTACCTCTCCGCCATCTTCTGCTCGTACGTCAGCGGCGCCGCGCTCGGCGTCCCGGTGGGCGTGGGGCGGCGGTCGCCGCGCGAGGCGGAGTCCCTGGCGTCCCGGCCACCGGCACCGGCCGCCTGCGCGCGCACGGTCTTGTCCGCACGCCCGTCGGTGACCTGCCCTGCGACGACGACCGCCAGCACGGTCGTGACCGCGGCGGCCGCGATCCCCGCGAACGTCCGGCCCTTGCCGCCTCCGGCCTTCCGCGGAAACCCGGTCCCCGGGAGCCCCGGCCCGCCGGGACCGGTGCCCGGGACGTCGGACCCGGCCGAGGGACCGGCGCCGCGCACGCCCCTTCCGCCGGGCGCGAAGACGTCGTCGTCCTCGTCGAAGGCGTCGAGGAAGGTCTGTCGCGGGCCGCCCGTGCGGACGTCCTCACGCTGTGGCGGTATCCGCGGCCCGGACCGCCCGCCGGGCGCACCCTGCGGCATGCCGAGGGGGACACCGTGAGACGTCACGACGGGCAGACCCGGCGCCGTCCCGTACCCGGGCCCGGCGGTCGCCCGCGCGCCGGTCCGCAGCTCGCCCCAGCCGCCCCCGACCTCGTGCTGCTCGGGGTGCCCGCCGCGCACCGGGGACGCACCCCGCGCGGGCGAGCCGTCCGGGAGCCGCGGCACACCACGCGCGGGTGTGCCGTCGCTGAAACGAGGTACGCCGTGGGCGGGCGTTCCGTCGCCGAAACGAGGTACGCCGTGAGCGGGCGTCCCGTCGGGAAGACGGGGCACCCCGTGCGCCGGGGTCCCGTCGGAGAATCGCGGCACGCCGTGAGCCGGCGTCCCGTCAGGGACCCGAGGAACTCCGCGCGCGGGAGTGCCGTCAGGAAGTCGGGGTACTCCACGCGCGGGGGTGCCGTCGGGCATTCGGGGCATGCCCCGGGGCGGGGTCCCGTCCCTGCGGGGCTGCGCCGCGGCTCCGGCCGGGGGCGGCATGACTCTCGGAACGGCCTGCTTCTCGTTGGCCTTGCCGCCGGTGCCGCTCTTGTCGGCCCGCCCGCGGCGGCTGTGACGTCCCACGCCCCGCCTCAGCTCCCCGCGCTCGCGCTGCCGACCCCGTCCTTCGCGGCCGGGGTGTCCGTGACCGCCGACCCGTCCAGCTCGCCCGAGTCGACCAGTAGTTCACGGAATGCCGTGGCCACCGTATCGGGATACTCCATCATCGCGACATGACCCGCATCCGGAAGGGTCAGCAGCCGGGAGTCGCGGAAGGCGCGGGCCGCCCGCCGGGCCATGCGGTAGCCCACCAACTGGTCCCGGCCGCCGTAGACGAGCAGCGTGGGCGCGAGGACCCGTTCGGCCTGACGCCACAGCCCGTGCTGTCCGCCCAGGGTGTACGCGTTCACGACGCCGCGCGCGGAGCGGGCCATGGCGTCCCAGAAGTAGGGGAGCGCCAGGCGCCGTTCCATTTCCTCGACCGCGTTGCGGAAGCCCTCGGGCGTGACCATGGAGGGGTCCCCGTAGCAGAGGGCCGTGACGCCGCGTACGCGCTGCTCGGCGGTCCAGCCCCTGGTGAACCGGGTGAACAGGGCGGCGACGCCGGGCATCGCCAGCATCGCCGTCGGCCACGCCGAGCGCTGCGCGCGGAGTTCCGGGAGTGCGGGCGAGACGAGCGTGAGGGTGCGGACGAGGTCGGGGCGTACGGCCGCGACGCGCGTCGTGATCGCTCCGCCGAGCGAGTTGCCGAAGAGGTGCACCGGCCCGCGCCCTGAGGCGTCGAGATAGCGGATCACCGCGCGCGCGTGCCCGGTGACCGAGTAGTCGCCGTCGTCCGGCGGCGGCGAGTCCCCGAAGCCGGGCAGGTCCAGTGCCTCGCTGTCGACGAACTCGTCGAGCAGCGGCATCAGCGCCGACCAGTTCTGCGAGGAGCCGCCGAGTCCGTGCACGTACAGGGCGGGAGGCAGTCCGCTCCGGGCCGGCGGCCGCGACCGCACCGTCAGGGTGACGCCCGGCAGGCCGACCGACCGCAGCCGCTCGCCCTCCGCGACCCGTACGGAACCGACCCTCGGCGTGACGGTGGTGGCCAGCACGGACGGCAGCTCGGTCGAAGACATGCGGGCAATGTTACGAGACGATCACGCACTGGTTCATGTGTTCGCCGTCACAGGACAAGGGGTACAGGGGCCTGGCCCGGGCGCCGCGAACGGACGCCGAATCGCATCGCGTCCGGATCAGGTGTCTTCTGGGCTCGAAACAGGGCACCCATAGGTGGCCTGCTTCGCAGCGCGCAGGCAGTACGAGCACGTTCGAGGAAGGAAGCCCGCCATGGCCATCGACCCGACGGATCCGGAGACGTTCGAGGACGAGGAGACGTCTCCCGGGATCACCGAGGAGACTCCGGAGGCCGACGCCGCCGAGCAGCACAAGGAGGTGGCTCCGGACCGCGACGATCCGCTCACGGGCGCCGACCCGGCCGGCGCCAACGAGGCCGATCTCGCCGAGCAGGCACGCGTCGTCACCCTCGACGAGGACGACTACCGTTGACGGGGAGGCGGACGCACTGACCGCCGTGCCCCCTTTTGATGCCCTCTGCGCTGCTATCGCCCTTGTCCGGTCCGTGAAATTGTGCGTTCGCGACGCGCACACGGGGGTTACCGAAAAGTACGATGGCGGCGCGGCGCACACCGCATGTGGACGATTTTGGGAGGCGGCGTGACAGCCATCGAGCAGACAGAGGCGGCACGCCCGCGGGGCACACGCCTGCCGCGCCGTGCCCGACGCAACCAGCTCCTCGGCGCGGCCCAGGAAGTCTTCGTTGCCCAGGGGTACCACTCGGCCGCGATGGACGACATCGCCGAACGCGCGGGCGTCAGCAAGCCGGTGCTCTACCAGCACTTCCCGGGCAAGCTCGACCTGTACCTGGCCCTCCTGGACCAGCACTGCGAGTCCCTGCTGGAGGCGGTGCGCACGGCACTGGCCTCCACGTCCGACAACAAGCTGCGGGTCCGGGCCACGATGGACGCGTACTTCGCGTACGTCGAGGACGACGGCGGTGCCTTCCGGCTGGTCTTCGAGTCCGACCTGACGAACGAGCCGGCGGTGCGCGAGCGCGTGGACCGGGTCACGGTGCAGTGCGCGGAGGCCATCTGCGACGTGATCGCCGAGGACACCGGCCTGTCCCGGGCCGAATCGATGCTGCTGGCCTCCGGGCTGGGCGGCCTCGCCCAGGTGGTGGCCCGCTCCTGGCTGCACAGCGACCGCAGTGTGCCGCGCGACCAGGCGGTCCAGCTGCTCACGTCGCTGGCCTGGCGCGGCATCGCCGGCTTCCCGCTGCACGGCAACGAACACCACTGACGTACGGAGGGCGCGTTTGTTCCCGTCCGCTGTTCGCTGATGGCGTTCTCGGACGGAACGTGTACGTCCCCTCACCGGGCTAATGTGTGCAGCGTACGGCGCGAGGAACGCGCACATCACTGACCGTCGGAGGGACAAAGCCGTGGAGGTCAAGATCGGCGTGCAGCACGCGCCCCGCGAGATCGTTCTGGAGAGCGGTCAGACCGCCGAGGAGGTCGAGCACGCGGTGTCCGAGGCGCTGTCCGGCAAGTCGGCGCTGCTGAGCCTCGTGGACGACCACGGCCGCAAGGTCCTGGTCCCGGCCGACCGTCTCGCGTACGTGGAGCTCGGCGAGCCCACCGCGCGCAAGGTGGGCTTCAGCGCGCTCTAGAAGAGACAGCGTGGAAGGGGCCCGGCGGCATCGCCCGCCGGGCCCCTTTCTCATGAGCTGAACTGCACAGACGGAGCACATCTCCCGCACAGGAGAGGGTTGCTTTCCGGCCCCCCGGGGTAGATCGACTACGACCGATTTGCCCCAGCCGTGCGGGAGGGAACCCACGATGTTTTTGGAAGCGCTCGGCTCCGCGATCCTCGGTCTCGCTCTGGCCTGGGCGGCGGCGTACCGCCTGCCCCACCGGCTCCCCACGCGCAGCCTGGTGCTGTCGACGGGCGTCGCGGGAGCACTCTTCGGAGCCTTTCTGACCCACAGCGCGCTCGGCCCCGGCCACTTCTCGCTGACCCTCGTCGGCGCGGTCGCGGTCTCGGCCGCCTCGCTCTCGCTGCTGCTCCGTCCGGCGGAGCGATTCCGCCGCCGATCGGCGCCGGCGTAGCACCGCCCGCGGGGGCCCCGAGAGGCCGTCCGTGTCACCGTTCGTCGAGCCGCCGGAATCACCGGCGGCTCGACGGTCGTCAGCACCCGTGAGCGCCCGCAGACGCTCAGGCCGCGAGGCCCAGGGCGGCCATGCGCTTGGTGTGGGCCTCGGTGATCCGGGAGAACATGCGGCCGACCTCCGCGAGGTCGAAGCCGTCCGCGACCCCGCCGACGAGCATGGTCGACAGGGCGTCGCGGTCGGCGACCACCCGCTGCGACTGGGACAGCGCCTCGCCCATCAGGCGGCGGGCCCACAGCGCGAGCCGGCCGCCGACGCGCGGTTCGGCGTCGATCGCGGCCCGGACCTTCTCGACGGCGAAGCTGGCGTGCCCGGTGTCGTCGAGGACGGCGAGGACCAGCGCGCGGGTGTCGGTGTCGAGGCGCGCGGCGACCTCGCGGTAGAAGTCGCTGGCGATGGAGTCGCCGACGTACGCCTTGACGAGCCCCTCCAGCCAGTCCGAGGGCGCCGTCTGGCGGTGGAAGCCGTCGAGGGCGGCCACGAAGGGCTCCATGGCCCCGGTCGGCTCCGCGCCCACGGCGGACAGCCGGTCGCGCAGCTGCTCGAAGTGGTGGAACTCGGCCGACGCCATCTTGGCCAGCTCCGCCTTGTCGGACAGCGTGGGGGCCAGCTTGGCGTCCTCGGCGAGCCGCTCGAACGCCGCCAGCTCGCCGTACGCGAGCGCTCCGAGCAGGTCCACGACCGCGGCGCGGTACTGGGGGTCGGCGGAGGCCGTGTCCCAGTTCTGCGCGGCGACTCCGGTGGCCGCGGGAGTGGCTTCGGCGGGGGTGGCAGCGGCGTTGTCAGGCGTCGTCATGAAGCGCACAATAGCCCGCTCACCGCGGCACGGAAGTCCCTGGTCAATCACTGTGACGACGACCATGTGACCAAATCGGCCATCGCGTGTGCGCGTTTCCGGGGTATGGTGGTAATGCGCCCGGCGATTCATTCGACGGGCCGCGTGAATGAGGATGCCCGGTCGGTGGCCCGATCGGCTCCGACCCGACAGCCCTCCACGTCCGTACGGCACCTTGCGTACGGCCTCCGGAGGAACCCTCAGCGGTACGAGCGCTCGAGCGTCGGCAGTGGTCCCATGCCACTCGGCCAGCCCGCAAAGCGGCCGACGTCCCCGGCACGGTCCAGACACGACCCCCGCGCTCGCCTCGCACCGCGTACACAGAAGAGGCAGCACCCTGACTACGACTTTTCGAGACCTCGGAATCCTTCCCGAGACCGCCGAAGCCCTTGAGGCCGTCGGCATTCTCAACCCCTTCCCGATCCAGGAGATGACGCTCCCGGTCGCCCTCACGGGCAAGGACGTCATCGGCCAGGCCAAGACCGGCACCGGCAAGACGCTGGGCTTCGGCCTCCCCCTTCTGGAGCGCGTGACCGTCCCCGCGGACGTCGAGGCGGGCCGTGCCCTGCCCGAGCAGCTCACGGAGGCCCCGCAGGCGCTCGTCGTCGTCCCGACGCGTGAGCTGTGCACCCAGGTCACCAACGACCTGCTGACCGCGGGCAAGGTCCGCAACGTGCGCGTGCTCGCCATCTACGGCGGCCGTGCCTACGAGCCCCAGGTCGAGGCCCTCAAGAAGGGCGTCGACGTGGTCGTCGGCACCCCGGGCCGCCTGCTGGACCTCGCGGGCCAGAAGAAGCTGAACCTGAAGCACATCAAGTCGCTCGTCCTCGACGAGGCCGACGAGATGCTCGACCTGGGCTTCCTGCCCGACGTCGAGAAGATCATCAACATGCTGCCGGCCCGCCGTCAGACGATGCTGTTCTCGGCCACGATGCCGGGCGCCGTCATCGGCCTGGCCCGCCGCTACATGTCGCAGCCCACGCACATCAGCGCCACCTCGCCGGACGACGAGGGCGCGACGGTGCGCAACACCGCGCAGCACATCTACCGCGCGCACAACATGGACAAGCCGGAGATCGTCTCGCGCATACTGCAGGCCGACGGCCGCGGTCTCGCGATGGTCTTCTGCCGCACCAAGCGGACGGCGGCCGACCTCGCCGACCAGCTCCAGCAGCGCGGTTTCGCGTCCGGCGCGGTCCACGGCGACCTCGGCCAGGGCGCCCGCGAGCAGGCGCTGCGCGCCTTCCGCAACGGCAAGGTGGACGTCCTCGTCTGCACCGACGTCGCCGCCCGCGGCATCGACGTCGAAGGCGTCACGCACGTCATCAACTACCAGTCCCCCGAGGACGAGAAGACCTACCTGCACCGCATCGGCCGTACGGGCCGCGCGGGCGCCAAGGGCATCGCGGTCACGCTCGTCGACTGGGACGACATCCCGCGCTGGCAGCTCATCAACAAGGCGCTGGACCTCGGCTTCCCGGACCCGCCGGAGACGTACTCCACGTCCCCGCACCTGTTCGAGGAGCTGAACATCCCGGCCGGCACCAAGGGTGTCCTGCCGCGCTCCGAGCGCACCCGCGCGGGTCTCTCCGCCGAGGCGGTCGAGGACCTGGGCGAGACGGGTGGCCGCGGTCAGCGCGCCCCCCGCGGTGGACGTTCCGCAGCGCCGGTCGCGGAGCGCGACAGCGAGCGTGAGCGCCCGGCGCGCACGCCCCGCCGCCGCCGTCGTACGCGCAACGGAGCGCCGCTGGAGGAGACGTCCGCGTCCGCCCCGGTGACGCCCGTCGAGTCCGCCGGGACCGCGGAGGCCACCGAGCCGCGCACCCCGCGCCGTCGTCGCCGCACCCGCAACGGAGGCGCCTCGGAGCCGGTCGCCGCGGTGACCGAGGCCGTCGCCGAGCAGCCGTCGGCCGAGGCCGTGGTCGACACGGTCGAGGGCACGGAGGAGAAGCCGCGCCGTCGCCGCACCCGCAGGACCGCGGAGACGCCGGCCGCCGAGGCGCCCGCCGCCGAGGTCGCCCAGGTCACCGAGGTCCCGGAGACCACTGAGACCGAGACCAAGCCGCGCCGCCGCACCCGCAAGGCCGCCGAAGCCGTGGTCGACACGGCCGAGGCCGGCACGGAGGCCCCCACGAAGCCGCGCCGCAGCCGCGCCAAGGCCGCGACGGTGACGGAGGCCGCCGAGACCGCCGTGGACACGGCGGAGGCCGCCGAGGCCAAGCCGAAGCGCCGTACCCGCAAGGCCGCGGTCGCGACCGTCGACGCCGAGATCCCGGCGCAGACGGCCGACGAGCCCGAGGCCAAGCCGAGCCGCCGCACCCGGAAGGCCGCGGAGACCGCGGTCGACACGGCCGAGGGCGCCGCCGAGGCCCCCGCGAAGCCGCGTCGCACCCGCAAGGCCGTCGCCACGACGGCGGACGCCACGGCCGAGGCCGCCACCGAGGCCGCGGAGGCCAAGCCGCGCCGCAGCCGTGCCAAGGCCGCGACGGCGGCGGTCGCCGAGACCGCCGGGGAGCCGCAGCCGAAGCGCCGTCCGCGCAAGGCCGCGGTCGCCACCGCCGACGCCGAGATCCCGGCGCAGACGGCCGACGAGCCCGAGGCCAAGCCCCGCCGCCGCGCCCGCAAGGCCGTCGCGACCACGGAGTCCGCGGACAGCTGATCCCACCTCGAATGGCCCGGCCCCTCCCAAGGGACCGGGCCATTCGGCATTCCGGGACCAGAGCCGCACGACCACGGCTGCAAGTCGGTTATTCCCAGGCCCAGTTGAGGCAGCGGCGCCGCCGCCGACCTCGGCCTGCCACCTACTACGCTCATCACCCCGAGCGAAACGCCCACCCGCAGCCGAGACACCAGCCCGCGCCTCAGCCACCCACCACCCGCAGCCGCGACCCGGCCGAAGGGGCCGTGCCGGTACATCAGATGGCCGTCGGGTACGGGACGTACGCAACCGAGCCTGGTGACGAGGGCCGGCGACAACTACCGACGGCCGGATGTACCGGCACGGCCCCGACCCACCCCCCGGCGGGCAGCGCCCCGACGCCCACCGAAGGACCCCGCCCCGCACCGGCAGGCGTGCGTCCCGGATAGCCTCGGGGCATGAGCAGGCCGCCCAGCTTCGTCCCGCCGCCCGGTGTCCGGGCGTACCGTCTCGCGACCACGCGCGGCGACTTCGCCGTGCTCGACGCCGCCCCGACGGCGGCCCCGCCGAGAGGAACCGCCCTGCTGCTCCCGGGATTCACCGGCAGCAAGGAGGACTTCATCGCCCTGCACGAGCCTCTCGCCGCCGCCGGCTACCGCACCGTCGCCGTGGACGGACGCGGCCAGTACGAGACACCCGGCCCCCCGGACGACGAAACCCCCTACGCGCAGGGCGAGTTGGCCCGCGACGTGCTGGCCCAGGCGGCGGCCCTCGACACCCCGGTCCACCTCGTGGGCCACTCCCTCGGCGGACAGATCGCCCGCGCCGCGGTCCTGCTGGACCCGGCCCGGTTCAGGTCGCTCACCCTCATGTCGTCGGGCCCCGCCCAGGTCTCCGTACCGCAGCAGCAGCGCGTGAAGCTGCTGCGCGACGCCCTCGCGGTGATGACCATGGCCGACGTCTGGGAAGCCATCCAGGCCATGGAACCCCCGGAACCCCCGGAGACGTACGACCCGGCCACGCGCGCCGCCGCCACGAACGACCCCGCCACGAACGACCTCGATTCGGGTGACCTCGACGCCGGTCTGGACGACCGCGACGACCTGCGCCGCCGCTGGCTGGCCAACAGCCCCGCCCAGCTCATCGCGACGGGCCGGCAACTGTGCACGGAACCGGACCGCGTCGCCGAACTGGCCGCCGCACCGCTTCCGGTGCACGTGATCTCCGGCGACCGCGACGACGCCTGGCCGGTGCCCCTGCTGGACGACATGGCGGTACGGCTGGGCGCCCGGCGGACCGTCGTACGAGGGGCGGAGCACTCCCCGAACACGGACCGGCCGCAGGACACGGCAGAGGCCCTGGCTCGTTTCTGGGACGACTGTCCCCCGGCCTAGACGCGTCCACCCACCCGGACGACGGGACCTAGTACTGCGACTGCAGATGCGCCCAGAAGCCGTCCCGGAGGGACCGCCGCAGATCGGCCTGCCCGCGCAGGGAGTACTGGAGCATCCCCTCGGCCTCGACGAGCAGGTCCTGGTCGACGGACCCGGGCAGGTACGGATGCCCGGGGAGCAGCTCGACCAGCGCCTCCCGCCCCCGCGCCGCCAGCCACTTGGCGGCGATCTGCGCACCCACGAAGCGCACGTCGTCCCGGGCGGGCCGGGCCGTCCCGGCGGCGTCGTACGTGGCGGCGGTCCGCCGGGACACGTACGGCTTGAAGAAGTCGAGGTCGAACGTCCGCTGGCTGTCGACCTCCCAGAGCAGCGGCTCGGCCTGGTTGCGGCCTTCGGGCGCCTCGATCCCCCAGAGGTGGACGCGCGCCCCGTAGCCCTGGGCCGCCTCGACGGCCGACACGAGGTCCTCGTCGCCGCCGAGCAGCGCGGCGTCGCTGATGGCACGGTGCCGGGCGAGTGACTCCAGGTCGCTGCGGATGATCGAGTCGACGCCCTTCTGCTGGTTGTTGGCGTTGAGGTTGCCCAGGCGGACCTTGACGTCGGGCAGTTCGGCGATCGACTGCTGCTCGGCGGTGTGGATCCGGCGCCGGGCGCCGTCGTACCAGTAGACGCGCAGCAGTCGGCTGTCGGCGAAGATCGTGCGGGCCCGGTCGATGAGCGCCTCGATGAGTCCCTCGGCGTCGAGGTCGAAGGCCCGGCGGTCCTCGGTTCCGGCGACGAGCCGTCCGGCGGCGGCGTACAGGTAACCGGCGTCGACGAAGATGGCGTGGGTCGAGGGCGTCTTCGCCACCTCGGCGAGCATGCGCTGGAGCAGCTCGTTCGTACGGTCGATGCGGCCGCCGAGCGCCGCGAGGTCGTCGTTCATTGCGTCCATTGTCCCGGCGGTCACGCTGCGAACACAACTGCTCCCGGCCGGTCCCGCACCGCCCGCCGGGCCCCCGGCAGCCGCCCGCGGCAGACTGTTTACGCGTCAGTAATTAGGTTCTCGAAAGTTTTCCTTAGCGTAGGGAATGTTTGTAACACGCATCCCGTTGAATCCGTACGTAGCGATGGGGCACCCAAGCCTCACGCCTCACACCTCAGTAGTTCTCCTCAGGAGGATGACCAGACGAAGGGAGAAGCCCATGCGCTTCGAAATCATGCGACTCGACGATGTCGACGGCACCCCCGTGGACACGACCGTCGTGGACGCCGCCTCCGTCAACCGGATCGTTCAGCAGGCAGCCGCCATCGGGCAGCGCCTCTGGATCCGCCCGGCCGACTCGACTGCCTCGTAACACGCGGGTGTTTTCCACGTAACCCGCGAGCGCTTCGCAGACTTCGGAGCCCCCGTACGGCACACGCCGTACGGGGGCTTTGTGCGTTGCCAGGTCACGGCGCCACCGCGCCACCGCATCGCCGGGCCGCCGGCTCAGGCGCCCTGGATCACCTGCGTGACCCCGTTGATGATCTGCTGGACGGCGATGGCGGAGAGCATCATCCCCGCGAGGCGGGTCACCAGCACGACACCGCCGTCCTTGATGACGCGGATGATCAGCAGCGAGTACCGCATGACGAGCCACAGCACGACGTGGATGGCGAGGATCGCGGACCACACGGACAGCTGGGTGGACGCGCTGTCCGCCTTCTGGACGGCGAGGATCACGGACACGATCGCACCGGGACCGGCCAGCAGCGGCATGCCGAGCGGTACGAGGGCGACGTTGACGTCCTTCGTCTGCTTGGGCTCGTCGGTCTTGCCGGTCAGCAGGTCGAGGGCGATGAGCAGCAGGAGCAGTCCGCCCGCGATCATCAGCGCGGGTACGGACACGTGCAGGTAGTTCAGGATCTGGTGCCCGAGCAGGCCGAACACGGCGATGACACCCCCGGCCACGCAGACGGCCTGGAAGGCCATCCGCTTCTGCACCTTGCCGGGGCGTCCGGCGGTGAGCGCGAGGAAGATCGGCGTGATCCCGGGGGGATCCATGATCACGAAGAGGGTCAGGAAGAGCGAGCCGAAGACGGCGACGTCGAACACGGTGGTGCCTTGCTGTGTGCGGTGGAACGAGATGAACAGGACGAGGTGGCGCACCGCGAGGGCGGACGCCTCCGAGACAGAAGTCAGGACGGAGCGAACGAAGGGGGCGCATCGCGTACGGGGCACGGCGTCGCACGGCAGGCTCTCGGCACGGTCACGGACCAGCGCGGCACGCGCGCCGCGGCCACGACAACGCGAGACCGCAGGGTTCGAGACGGCCCCCGGCGACCGACCGGACCGAGGCAGCCTCGCGGCACCTGACCGCCTTTGCGGCAGCCGGACCCCAACAGCACCCGGCACCTGACCGCATCGAGACAGCCGGACCACGACCGGCCGGCAACCGAGAAGGAACCCGGACCGCAGCAACCGAGACCCGGCCGCACCCGCGACCGACCGAACGGACTCACCGCCCGGCAGCCCCGGCGCCCCGCATCCCCGAGACCCAGCCGAACCACCACCGGGCGAATACGTCACCCGGCAGCCCCGGCCTCCTCAGACCCGCGATCCCGCGACCCCGCGGCACGGCGACCGAGCGACCCCTTCGCCTAGCGGGGGCGGCGGCTTCCCCCCGCCCCCGGGACGGGGAACGCCCCGGTGGCCCGCCGGGTGATCTCCCCGTAGACCTCGGGGTCGGTGGTGTACTCGCCGAGCGAGCAGTTCTTGCGGCTGCCGTGGTAGTCGGAGGACCCCAGGGTGAGCAGCCCCAGCTCGCTCGCCAGCCCGCGCAGCCGCGCCCGGGTGGCCGGCTCGTGGTCCATGTGCTCGACCTCGATGCCGTCGAGACCCGCGGCGGCGAGTTCGGCGATGGCGGAGTCCGGCACCGTCCGCCCGCGCTTGGCGGCGCCCGGGTGCGCGAAGACGGCGACCCCGCCCGCGCCCTTGATCAGCCTGATCGCCTCGAAGGGGTCGGTCTCGTGCTTGGGGACGTGGCCCCGGCCGCCGTCGGCCAGCCACTCGCCGGTGAAGGCGTCTCCCACGGTCGGTACGACACCGAGCTCGACGAGGGCGGAGGCGACGTGGGGCCGGCCGACCGAACCGTCGCCCGCGATCCGGGCGACCTGCTCCCAGCTGATCGGGACGCCCAGTTCGCTGAGCTTGGCGACCATGGCCCGGGCACGCGGCACGCGGTCGTCCCTGACCAGTTCGCGCTCGGCGAGGAACGCGGGCTCCTCGGGGTCGAAGAGGTAGGCCAGGACGTGCATGCTGATGCCGTCGAGGCGGCAGGAGAGTTCGGCGCCGGTGACCAGCGTCAGCCCTTCGGGCAGGGCGGCGATCGCCTCCGCGTGACCCCGGGTCGTGTCGTGGTCGGTCAGCCCGACGACGTCCAGTCCGGCGGCCGCGGCCTTGCGGACCAGCTCGGCCGGCCGGTCCGTACCGTCGGAGGCGGTGGAGTGGGTGTGCAGGTCGATGCGCACGACGCGGACTCCAAGCGGTGACGGTGACGGAAGGGACTGCTCAAGGATAACGGGAGTCCCACGCTCCCCTGTCACACCCGCAGCGCCCGAGCACCCCCTACGCGAGCGCCCTCCCGGCAGCCCGGAAACGAGCCCCGACCGCCCTCACGTACGGCTTGCGCAAGGCCCGACCACACGCACCCGCCCGCCTCCTCGGACCGCCGCCGCACGCCCCTCAGCCCACAACGGCCCTACGGCTCACAGCTCACGCACCCGCCGGCCGACTCCGACGCCTGACCCTCCGAGCCGACCCTTCCGAGCCGACGCCTGACACCGCGCGCCCGCCGGCCACACCTGAGACCCACACCCAGCGCGTCACTCGCGCCTCACGGCTGACGCCTCACGCGTCAGGCTCGAGAATCCGGGGCGACAGCGCCCCGCACGGCAGCAGGTCCACCTCGGCGCCCGCGTCCCGCAGATCCGTCAGCACGAGTTCGTCGTACATCAGCAGGCCCGACTGCTCCGGCCACACGACGGCCCACAGCCACAGCCCGAGCGCCTCGCCCGCGAACACGGCGCGGTCGTCCGGGGAGCCGGAGACGAGCCAGAGCGGGGTCGGGCGGCCTGCCGCGAGGACCTTGGCCTGCGGCGGCTTCCCGACGTTCATGTACGGGCCGGGGTCGGGGCCGTCGACGCCCGCGTACCGGGCGCCGAGGCCGACGCCGAGCTCCTCGGCGACCAGCACGAGCTCCCCTATGCCGCCCAGCGGGCCGGGCCCCGAACAGGCGACGACGGTCGCGCGGCCGCCGCTGCGGTCGTCGCCCGCGCAGCCCACGCCCGTGAACAGCCAGCCGACGGGCAGGGGCCACGGCATCCACACCGGGACCTTCGCGCGGTGCACCACGACACTGAGAGCCTCGACGCTGGGCGGGATCACGGGCTGCAGTGGATGCACCGTCCCGTGGACATCGCACTGCCAGGAGTCGGAGAAGAGTCCGGGAGCCCTGACCCGGCCACCACACTTCGGGCAACTGGGTTCGCCCCTCATAGGCCCCAACGGTCCTCCCCGTCCTTCGCCGCGTCAAGGACGATCACCCGTCCGGCGTGTGCCCGTCACCCGGACAACTAGATGGCACTTGCATTAATTAGCTGCGCTAACTTATTGTGTGCATACGTCAACGATCTCCCCGCGAGCCGCGAAGGAGCAGGCATGAGCAGCAGCACAGGAGGACCCGCCCAGGCGGACCCGTTCGACTCCGGGGCCGGCGGCATCCTGCGTCAGCCGAAGGCCGTCTGGGCGACCGCGGGCGCGTCGGTCGTCGCCTTCATGGGCATCGGGCTCGTCGACCCGATCCTGCCCTCCATCGCCAAGGGCCTCGACGCCACGGCCGGCCAGGTGTCGCTGCTCTTCACCTCGTACTTCCTGATCACGGCCGTCGCCATGCTGGTGACGGGGTTCGTCTCCAGCCGGGTGGGCGGCCGCAAGACGCTGCTCGCCGGGCTCGCCCTGGTCGTGGTCTTCGCCGGGCTCGCGGGCACCTCGGGCTCGGTGGGCGAACTGGTCGGCTTCCGCGCGGGCTGGGGCCTCGGCAACGCCCTCTTCGTCTCGACGGCCCTCGCGGTCATCGTCGGCGCGGCGGCGGGCGGCAGCGCCGCGGCGATCCTGCTGTACGAGTCCGCGCTCGGCCTCGGCATGGCGTGCGGGCCCCTGCTCGGCGCGCTGCTGGGCGACGCGAGCTGGCGCTACCCGTTCTTCGGGACCGCGTTCCTGATGGCGGTCGGCTTCCTGTGCATCACCGTGTTCCTGAAGGAGCAGCCGAGGCCCGCGCGCAAGACCTCGCTGCTGGACCCGATCAGGGCCCTCGGCCACGGCGGGCTGGCCTCGGCCGCCGCCTCCGCGTTCTTCTACAACTACACGTTCTTCACGGTGCTGGCCTTCACGCCGTTCGTGCTGGACATGAGCCCTTACCGGTCCGGGGCCGTCTTCTTCTGCTGGGGCCTGCTGCTCGCCGTCTTCTCGGTGATCGTCGCGCCGCGCCTGCAAGCCCGGTTCGGTTCGCTGAAGGTGCTCGGCGGCTCCCTCGTGCTGCTCGCCGCCGACGTGCTCGTGCTCGGCTACGGCAACCACGCCACGGCCGTGATCTGCACGGTCCTGTCCGGTGCCTTCATCGGCGTCAACAACACGGTCTACACGGAGCTGGCCCTCGGCGTCTCGGACGCGCCGCGCCCGGTGGCGAGCGCCGGCTACAACTTCGTGCGCTGGTTCGCGGCCGCGGCGGCCCCCTACTTCGCGCCGAAGATCGAGGAGTGGAGCGACGTCCACATCCCGTTCGTGGTCGCGGCGGTCACGGCGGTGCTCGGCGCGCTGGTGGTCCTCGTACGGCGTGGCGCGCTCACCCACGAGGCCGAGGAGCTGGAGCCGCGCCACGCCGCCGAGGACGGCGTCTCGGTCTTCGCCGACCGGACGGCGACCGGCAACTGACGGCGCCCCAGCGGGCGTCGACCGGGAACTGACGGAGTCTCAGCGAGCGGATCAGTCCAGCGGGACGGACCTG
Organism: Streptomyces sp. NPDC054842; assembly: GCF_053611025.1. NCBI lineage: Bacteria > Bacillati > Actinomycetota > Actinomycetes > Kitasatosporales > Streptomycetaceae > Streptomyces > Streptomyces sp. NPDC054842. The sequence goes on along the minus strand of NZ_JBSGZN010000037.1, from coordinate 21,720 downwards.
CGCAGCGGATCACGCAGGTCCGTCCCGCCGTTCAGCCAGCGCTCCTGGAGGGCTCCCGCGCCGTGCACGCGCTTCCAGGCGGCCTCGTTCGGGGTCATCGGCAGCAGCGGCAGGAACTGGACGGGGTCGGCCGGCGCGTCCAGGTCAAGGTCCTCGACCAGGCCGCCCGGCTCGGCCACCAGCACGGACGTGAACGGCGCCCCGGGCCACAGCGGTTCCCCCACGTCGAGCGAGGCGCCCGGTGCCACGACCAGGCCCTCCACCTGCGGGGATGCGGCCAGCACGGCGAGCGGGCGGAGCACCTTGTCGGTGTCGGCGCCCCCGGCGCGCACCGACAGGACCAGCTCGGCGCGCGGGCCCTTGACCGGGTCGGCGAGGACCGCGGTGGGGTCCGCCATCGGCTGCGCCGACATGCCGAGCGTCGCGTAGCGGACGATGTCGCCCTCTGTGAAGCGCAGCACTTCGATGCGGTCGGTGCCGAGGAAGGTGACCGCGGCGCGCGCGTCCGGCTCACCGAAAGCGGAGCGCAACCGGGCCTCGACCAGGGGAAGAACATCTGCCATACGCCGAGCATAGGCGGCGTTTTCGCGGCCGGGGCACCCCGGCCCGCGCGGTCAACAACGGGCAAAGCGGGGCCTTGACGGTTCGGTGCGCTGATAGTCTTGGCCGCTGGTCGGGGCAGCACGCAGAAGCGTCGCTCTCGAGCCTCGACGCATGAGACTCCCCTACGGGGGATGGATCGTCCCCCACGGGGGACCGGCCGGAGGAGGTGGGGCTGCAATGGACCGAAGTCGACCGTGCAGTACCACCCGCTCTTCCGGCCGCTGACGTAGCTCTGGTTCTGCCTGCTGCCGCCTCTCGCGCTCGCATCTTTGTCTGTCCGGTGCACCGACGGAAGAGCACTTCGTTCCGCCTGATCCATCCGACTGATCCGTCTGATCTGCATCAGTAGCGAAGCTGTCACCGCGACGGTGCGGTGCTCCCCGCTTTGTGGACGTGCCAAACATCCCTGCCGCACACGGCCGGGAGATTCCTGGTCAGGACGTCCCCATTCCGGGCAGTTCCACCCGTCGCCGGCGGCCTCCGTTGTTAAGGAGCCTGGCATGTCGATGATCCGTGACCTCCGAGCGGCGGTCCGTCCGCGGCCCTCCCTGCGCAAGGAGAGTGGCTCGTACGACGCCACCCGCGACCCGGCCACCCCCTCCGCCGTGGTCGACTGCGCCGTCTACCTCGACGGCGCCCGCGTCGAGGCCTCGGAGCAGCTGACACCGCACGCGGCGATGCGCCGGGTGCGCCGCGACGGCGGCTTCGTCTGGATCGGCCTGCACGAGCCCACGGAGGCCGAATTCGCCGGTATCGCCAGCGAGTTCGGGCTGCACCCGCTGGCCGTCGAGGACGCCGTGCAGGCCCACCAGCGGCCCAAGCTGGAGCGGTACGACGACACGCTCTTCACCGTCTTCAAGACCATCCACTACGTCGAGCACACCCAACTCACCGCAACCAGCGAGGTGGTGGAGACCGGCGAGGTGATGTGCTTCACCGGGCGGGACTTCTTCATCACCGTCCGGCACGGCGGGCAGGGCTCGTTGCGGGCGCTGCGCCACCGGTTGCAGGAGGACCCGGAGCTGCTGGCCAAGGGGCCCTCGGCGGTGCTGCACGCCATCGCGGACCACGTGGTCGACGGCTACATCGCGGTCGCCGACGCCGTGCAGGACGACATCGACGAGGTCGAGACCGAGGTGTTCTCGCCGGGCCGCAAGGGCACGCCGCGCGGTACGGACGCCGGGCAGATCTACCAACTCAAGCGCGAGGTACTGGAGTTCAAGCGGGCGGTGTCGCCGCTGCTGCGTCCCATGCAGCTGCTGAGCGAGCGGCCGATGCGGCTCATCGACCCCGACATCCAGAAGTACTTCCGCGACGTCGCCGACCACTTGGCGCGGGTACAGGAGCAGGTCGTCGGCTTCGACGAGCTGCTCAACTCGATCCTCCAGGCCAACCTGGCGCAGGCCTCCGTCGCGCAGAACGAGGACATGCGCAAGATCACGTCCTGGGCGGCCATCATCGCCGTGCCGACGATGGTGTGCGGGGTGTACGGGATGAACTTCGAGCACATGCCGGAGCTGCACTGGCGGTTCGGCTACCCCGTGGTGATGGGCATCACCGTGGTCATCTGCCTGGGCATCCACCGCACGCTGAAGCGCAACGGCTGGCTCTGAGCGGGCCGGCCGGCCGCGTGGCGCCGCTGGATAGTCTTGCCCCCATGACGGAGAAGCTGCTCGACCAGGCCCTCGTCGAGGAGGCCACCAAGAAGTCCGGGCTGATCTGGGTGACGGGCGCGGACGTGCCGGCGCCGGAGCACCGGGAGGGCCACGCGGCGCCCTCGCGGCCCCTGTGGCACGTCTGGCACGAGGGCGCGGCGTGCCTGGTCGGCGACGGGCCCGGCGAGCAGCCGCTGCCGGGGCTGGTCGACGGGGGCGACGCGGTGGTCACCGTACGCAGCAAGGACAAGGGCGGGCGGCTGGTGTCCTGGTCCGCGAGGGTCGTGGAGCTGGCGCCCCGCTCCGCGGAGTGGGAGGCGGCCGTCGCCGACCTCAAGGGCAAGCGGCTGAACGCGCACGACGGGGAGGCCATGCCCGAGCGCTGGGCGGCCGAGTGCCGGGTGCTGCGGCTGGAGCCGAAGGGCACCACCGGCGCCCTCCCGGACGGCTCCCTGGCGGCCCGGCCCGTCCCGACCTCCGCGACCACGCGCAGGGCGGCCCCCGCAGGGCTGCCGCGCCTCCTCTTCAAGAAGCGCAAGCGTTCCTAGGAGCGCTCTCCGCAGAAGCGCGGGCGCTCCTGGGCCGGACGCGCCCCAGGGCGGCCGGGTGAGCCACGGGACGGTTACGAGGCGGGCAGCTGCTGCCCGTAGTCGACCGTCTCCTTCTTCGACGGCTCCTCCAGGGCGAAGTCCTTGCCCCAGTCGGTGAGCCGCAGGGTGCCCGCGTCCCCGGCGCGCACCAGGAGCAGGGGGTACGGCTTCCCCTCCAGCGAGACGTCGAGGCTGCCGCCCGAGCCCTTGTCCGCGGTGATCCGGACCGTGCGCGTGCCGTCGACCTCGTGGCGGCCGTCCGTCGCGAGGGCGCCGTGCAGGGTGAGCAGCCCGTCGAGCAGGACGTCCTTGTCGGTGAAGCCGCTGAAGCGCTTGTAGGCGGGATCCCCGGTCGGGACCTTCACGTACATGCCCTCCAGCTTGTCGGCGGCCTCGGCGTCGGATCCGGCGTCGTCGGCCGAACCGTCCTGGTGGCTCCAGAACTCCGCGTCGGCCTTCAGGAAGAGGTGCTCCCCCACCCGCAGCAGCCGGAACGTCGCCCCCTTGGAGGTGACCGACCCCGTGCCGCCGTCGCCCTTGAGGCGCATGTCGAGCCGGTAGGTGCGCCCGTTGGTCACCACGGTTCCCGAGAGCCGTACCGCCTCCGCCGCGTCCGCCGCCGACCGCGTCCTGCTCTGGATCTTGGCGGCGGACAGCTTGCCCACCCCGTTCGTGCCCGCGTCGGGGTCCTCGCTGCTGCACCCCGTCAGCCCCGTCCCCGTCACGACCAGTGCGCAGACCGCGCTCAGCAGTACGGCGCTGCGGGTGCGGCCCTGGGGAATTGCAGTCACAGGTGGCGCTGCCTCTCGTGCGGGGGTCCTCAACGGCAACGGCAGCGTACCGGGGCCGGGCAAGCCCTTCGGAGGCAGTCCGTCCGCACCGCCCACCAGGGCGTATCCGACCGGGACGGGCTAGCCTGAACCCCATCCGAGCGGACATCGCACGACATGACGTCCCGTAAGAGAAGGAGGTCCCCGGTATGGCGGCAGGCGCCCCGAGGATCTTCGTCTCGCACCTCTCCGGCACCGCCGTCTTCGACCCGAACGGCGATCAGGTGGGCCGCGTGCGCGACCTGGTCGCCATGCTGCGCGTCGGCCGGCGCCCGCCCCGGCTGCTGGGCCTGGTGGTCGAACTGTCCACGCGCCGCCGCATCTTCCTGCCGATGACCCGGGTCACCGGCATCGAGTCCGGCCAGGTGATCACCACCGGGGTGCTCAACGTGCGCCGCTTCGAACAGCGGCCGACCGAACGGCTCGTGTTCGGGGAGCTGCTCGACCGGCGGGTCCGGCTCGCCGAGAGCGGCGAGGAGGTGACCGTCCTGGACGTGTCGGTGCAGCAACTGCCCGCGCGCCGGGACTGGGAGATCGACCGGGTCTTCGTGCGCAAGGGCAAGAGCGGGACCTTCCGGCGGGCCAAGGGCGAGACGCTGACCGTCGAGTGGTCCGCCGTCACCGGCTTCTCCCTGGAGGAGCACGGACAGGGCGCCGAGAGCCTCCTCGCCACCTTCGAGCAGCTGCGCCCCGCCGACCTCGCGAACGTCCTGCACCACCTGTCGCCGAAACGGCGCGCCGAGGTGGCCGCCGCCCTGGACGACGACCGCCTCGCCGACGTCCTCGAAGAGCTCCCGGAGGACGACCAGATCGAGATCCTCGGCAAGCTCAAGGAGGAGCGCGCGGCCGACGTCCTGGAGGCGATGGACCCGGACGACGCGGCCGACCTGCTGGGCGAGCTGCCCGAGGCGGACAAGGAGCGGCTGCTCGCGCTGATGCGCCCGGACGAGGCGGCGGACGTGCGGCGGCTGATGGCGTACGAGGACCGCACGGCGGGCGGTCTGATGACCACCGAGCCGATCGTGCTGCGCCCGGACGCGACCGTCGCCGACGCGCTCGCCCGGGTCCGCAACGCCGACCTCTCCCCCGCGCTCGCCGCCCAGGTGTACGTGTGCCGCCCGCCGGACGAGACGCCGACCGGGAAGTACCTCGGCACGGTGCACTTCCAGCGGCTGCTGCGCGACCCGCCGTACACCCTGGTCGGCTCGCTCGTCGACGACGACCTCCAGCCGCTGGCGCCGGGCGCGGAGCTGCCCGTGGTGGCCGGCTTCTTCGCGACGTACGACATGGTCGCGGCGCCCGTGGTCGACGAGAGCGGCTCGCTGCTGGGCGCGGTGACCGTGGACGACGTACTGGACCACATGCTGCCCGACGACTGGCGCGAGACGGAGTTCCACCTCGACGAGGAGCCGGCCGCCGAGGGCACGGGGGCCGCGCATGGCTCCTGAACGCGACCGCGAGCGGACGCCCGCCGGGACGGCCGCGGCCCCCCGGCCGCGCACCCGGCTCGACCAGCCGCTGCCGCGGCGGCGCAGGCTGCTGCCCGAGTGGGACCCGGAGGCGTTCGGGCGGCTCTCGGAGCGGATCGCGCGGTTCCTCGGCACCGGGCGGTTCATCGTCTGGATGACCGCGGTCGTCGTGGTGTGGGTGGTGTGGAACATCGCCGCGCCCCGCGACCTGCGCTTCGACCAGTACCCGTTCATCTTCCTGACGCTGATGCTGTCGCTCCAGGCCTCCTACGCGGCCCCGCTGATCCTGCTCGCGCAGAACCGCCAGGACGACCGCGACCGGGTCAATCTGGAGCAGGACCGCAAGCAGAACGAGCGGTCGATCGCGGACACCGAGTACCTGACCCGGGAGATCGCGGCGCTGCGCGTCGGCCTGGGCGAGGTGGCCACCCGCGACTGGATCCGGTCCGAACTCCAGGACCTGGTCAAGGAGCTGGAGGAGCGGCACGGGGACGGGCGGGTCGTATTCCCGGCGGAGCACGTGCGGGGACGTGACGTAGACGACCGGTGAGAGGGCTTTCCGGCTCCCCCGTCCGGCGCCGTACCATCGTGGCTATGGCTACGGAAGACGCGGTGCGCGAAGCGCTGGCGACGGTGAACGACCCCGAGATCCAGCGACCCATCACCGAACTGGGGATGGTCAAGTCCGTGGAGATCGGTGCGGACGGAGCGGTCGCGGTCGCGGTGTACCTGACCGTCTCCGGCTGCCCGATGCGCGACACCATCACGAAGAACGTGACCGAGGCGGTCGCCGCGGTCGAGGGCGTCACCCGCGTCGACGTCACGCTGGACGTGATGAGCGACGAGCAGCGCCGTGAGCTGGCGGGCGCGCTGCGCGGCGGCCAGGCCGAGCGCGAGGTCCCCTTCGCCAAGCCCGGCTCGCTGACCCGGGTGTACGCGGTCGCCTCCGGCAAGGGCGGCGTCGGCAAGTCCTCGGTGACGGTGAACCTGGCGGCGGCCATGGCGGCCGACGGGCTGAAGGTCGGTGTCGTGGACGCCGACATCTACGGCCACTCGGTGCCCCGCATGCTGGGCGTCGACGGCCGCCCCACCCAGGTCGAGAACATGATCATGCCGCCCTCCGCGCACGGCGTGAAGGTCATCTCGATCGGCATGTTCACCCCGGGCAACGCGCCGGTCGTCTGGCGTGGCCCGATGCTGCACCGCGCCCTCCAGCAGTTCCTGGCGGACGTGTACTGGGGCGACCTGGACGTCCTCCTCCTCGACCTGCCCCCGGGCACCGGCGACATCGCGATCTCGGTCGCGCAGCTCGTCCCGAACGCGGAGATCCTCGTCGTCACGACCCCGCAGCAGGCCGCGGCCGAGGTCGCGGAGCGGGCCGGCTCCATCGCCGTGCAGACCCACCAGAAGATCGTCGGCGTGGTCGAGAACATGTCCGGGCTGCCCTGCCCGCACTGCGGCGAGATGGTCGACGTGTTCGGCACCGGCGGCGGCCAGACCGTCGCCGACGGCCTCACCCGCACGACGGGCGCGACCGTGCCGGTCCTCGGCTCCATCCCGATCGACGTCCGGCTGCGCGAGGGCGGCGACGAGGGCAAGCCGGTGGTGCTCTCCGACCCGGACTCGGCGGCGGGCGCCGCGCTGCGGGCCATCGCGGGCAAGCTGGGCGGCCGTCAGCGCGGCCTGTCGGGCATGTCGCTGGGCATCACCCCGCGCAACAAGTTCTAGGCCCGTACGGGGCCGCCCGCCCCGTACGCCGGCAGGCACGCACCGCGAAGGGGGCGCCGTCCATGACGGCGCCCCCTTCGGTGTCGCTGCGGCCGTGCCTAGGCGTACGCCGCGATGTCCTTGATCATCGAGAAGCCGAGCCCGTACGCGCTCATCCCGCGCCCGTACGCGCCCACGTGGACGCCCTCCTGGGTGGAACCGGCGAGGACCCAGCCGAACTCGGACTCCCGGTAGTGGAAGGGCGTGGGGACACCGTCCACGGGGAGCGACAGCGTGGACCAGTCGGAGCCGGTCAGGTCGTCGGCGAGGACCCAGGCGGTCTCGGTCTGCTGGTCCAGCCAGTCGTCGCGCAGCGTGTGGTCCATCTGCCCCGGCCAGGTCAGCGAGAGCAGGCCCACCCCGGCGAGCCAGGCGGCGGAGGACACCGAGGTGGCCTCCAGCATCCCCGTGCCGTCGGCACTACGCCGTACGGGGTTCGCGGCGACGGTCACCACCACCGCGAACCGTTCCTTGTCCTCGGTGGACTCGCTGCGCACCGTGGGCTCGTCGCCGTGCCCGATCGACCCGTGCTCGACGGAACCGTCCGCCGAGGTGCCGACCTGCATCAGCCAGCGCGGACCCGTGAAGGCCTCGTCGAGGCCGTACCACGGGAAGGGCGCGAGCAGGTAGCCGTCGACCGTGCGCCGGGCGGAGGGGACCTGTTGTCCGCCCTCCGCGGCCGGCGCCTGCGCGCCTACCCGACTTGTCGTCTCCATCTCCCGGACGCCTCCTCGCTCTTGTTGGACCCGAGCGGCCCGCCCCCCGCGGGCGTCCTCGCTCACACCTGGTCCGCACAACAACTGGGCAGCATAGCCACACCATTGCGGGCAGCCGGGAAGCCGCCCGGCGCGTGAGCCGTGTGCGCGGCCGGTTCAGGCCGTGAACGAGGGCGTACGTGTATGACTCATATCACGTACGCCGAGGGGGTGCGGCACGGACGCGCGACCGGGGGACCCCGCCCGGGACACCGGAGTACGGCTCAGGTGGCGTCGGCGTCGAAGGGCGGGCGCTCGTCCGCGTCGAGCTTCTCGCGCTTCTTCGTCATGTCGACGGAGCCGCCGGCGCTGCCGTTCGCGGTGCCGGCGGGCAGGTCCGGGGAGTCGCTCTCGCGGCCGTGGACCGCGTCCGTGACCTCGGCCATCTCCTTCTTCAGGTCGAAGCCGTTGCGGATCTCCTTGAGCCCCAGCTCGTCGTTGTCCAGCTGCTTGCGCAGGAACGTCTTGGGGTTGAGGTCCTCGAACTCGAAGTCCTTGAACTCGGGGCCGAGCTCCTCGCGGATGTCCTGCTTCGCGCTCTCCGAGAACTCACGGATCTTGCGGATCGTGCGCGTGACGTCCTGGATCATCTTCGGGAGCTTCTCCGGGCCGAACACGAGCACGGCGAGGACGACGAGCGTGACCAGCTCGAGCGCACCTATGTCATTGAACACCTGAAGCTCCTTGCGATGTCCTCGGCCCTCGGGAGGTCTTCCGTGGTCCGGGCCGCATCCACGGTACCCGGCCATCGTGTCCGTCCGGTACTGTCCCGGGCCTTCCGGATTCGTGTACACGGCGGGTTCGCCGGGATGTCCTCCGTTGGTCGCGGTACCGGGCGGGCCGCGTGCCGTCCGTGCGGGCCGCGGACGGTCGCCGTCAGTCGCCGTCCGCCGAGCCGAGGACCAGGGTGAGCGGCTTCTCGGTGCCGTCGCGTTCCAGCGTCAGCTCCAGGCGGTCGCCGGGACGGTGGGCGCGGATCCTGACGATGAGTTCCTCGCCGGAGTGGACGGGCTTGCCGTCGACCTCGGTGATGACGTCGCCCGCCCGGATGCCGGCCCGGTCGCCGGGGCCGCCGGGGGTGACCGGGGCGCCGCCGCCGTCGGCCTTGGTGCCGACCCGGGCGCCGTCGCCGCCGTAGTCCATGTCGAGGGTGACGCCGATGACCGGATGCGTCGCCCTGCCAGTGTTGATCAGTTCCTCGGCGACGCGCTTGCCCTGGTTGATCGGGATGGCGAAGCCGAGCCCGATCGAACCGGACTGGCCGCCCTCCAGGTCGGTGCTGCTGTCGGCGGACCTGATGGCGCTGTTGATGCCGACGACGCGGCCCTGCGAGTCGAGGAGGGGACCACCGGAGTTGCCGGGGTTGATGGGCGCGTCGGTCTGCAGGGCGTCCACGTACGAGACGTCGCTGCTGTCGCCCTTCTCGCCGCCCGCGGTGATCGGGCGCTCCTTGGCGCTGATGATCCCGGAGGTGACGGTGTTGGGGAGGTCGAAGGGCGCTCCGATGGCGACGACGGCGTCACCGACCCGCACGTTGTCGGAGTTGCCGAGCGGCAGGGGCTTGAGCCCGCTGACCGAGCTGACCTTGACGACGGCGAGGTCGTAGCCGCTGTCCCGTCCGACGACCTCGGCGGTGGCGCTCTCGCCCCCGCTGAAGGTCACGGATATCTCCCCGCCCTTCCCGGCGGGCTCGACCACGTGGTTGTTGGTGAGGATGTGGCCCGCGCCGTCCAGCACGAATCCGGTGCCGGTGCCCTGGGCCTCCGAGCCGCTCACGTGCAGCGTGACGACGCTGGGCAGCGCACCGGCGGCGATCCCGGCGACGGTGCCCGGCGCCCGGCCGTTCGGCTCCTTGCCGGCCTGCGGCAGCTCGACGTCCACCATCCCGCCGTTACGCTCCAGGTAGGCGCCCACGAGGCCGCCGACGCCGCCGGACAGCAGCGCGATGAGGAGGGCGCCGCCGATCAGGATCCGTTTCGCCTTCCTGCGGCGCTGGGCCCGTGACGGGACGGCCGCCCCGTTCAGTTGGAGCGGCGCGGTCGCGGCCCAGGGATCGTAGTTCCGCCAGGGCCCGGCCCCCTCGCCTCCGTCCACGGCGGGTGCGGAAACGGTCCCCTGCGGGACGGCGGGATGCGGCACGCCTTGAGCGGGGGCGGTCCCCTGCGGGACGGCGAGGTGCGGCACGCCTTGAGCGGGGGCAGTTCCTTGAGCGGGGGCAGTTCCTTGAGCGGGGGCAGTCCCCTGCGGGACGGCGAGGTGCGGTGCCCCCTGGGCGACCGGCGGTGCGGGCTGGGTCGCCGCGGGCGGTACGGCAGCCCCCGGCGGTACGGCGAGCGGGGTCGCCGCGGTGCGCGGGTGCTGGACCGGCGGGGCGGGCGCCCAGGGGCCGGGCTCGCCGTAGGGCGGGGTGCTGTAGGGGTCGGGTGCGTGCAGCGGCCGGGGACGCTCGGCAGGAACGCCCACGGCGGGTACGGCCGCGTCGGCGGGCGGAGCCGCGTGAGACGCGTCCGCCGAGGCATGCGGTGCCGCGTGAGACGCGTCCGCCGAGGCATGCGGTGCCGCGTGGGGAGCCTCCGCCGAGACGTCCGGTGCCGCGTGAGACGCCTCCGCCGAGACGTCCGGTGCCGCGTGAGATGCCTCCGCCGAGACGTCCGGTGCCGCGTGGAGCGCCTCCGTAGAGGCGGGCGGGGAAACGGGGTCCGGCGCCGACGCGGGCGCGGCCTGCGACGCCTGGGCGGACACGTCGGCCACCTGCGCGGACGTCCCGGGGCCCGCCCCGGGACGCGCCAGCTCGAAATCGCCGTCAGCACCGGCATCGGATGCCGGGACAGCAGCGCCCGCCGTACCGCTGTGAGCCTCCGTCCCGCCCACGGAGACGGGACGGCTCAGCTCGAAGTCGCCACCGGAGTCGGATTCGGTACCGGACGCCGGGACAGCATCGGTCGGCTCGGCGTCACCGCCGTCACCGGCACCGGTCGCGGGGGCGGGGGTGGGACCGCTCAACTCGAAGTCGCCACCGGCGTCGGATTCGGTACCGGACGCCGGGACAGCATCGGTCGGCTCGGCGTCACCGCCGTCACCGGCACCGGTCGCGGGGGCGGGACCACTCAACTCGAAGTCGCCACCGCAGTCGGCGCCGGAGCCCGCGCCGGACGCCGGGACGGCACCGCTCCGCTCCGAGTCGCCACCCGTGTCGGCCGCTCTGGGCAGGGGGCGTTCCAGTTCGAAGTCACCGTCGTCGTGGGCGGTCCCGGTCCCGGGGCGGGTTTCCGCGGCCCCCTCCGGGTCGGAGGGCACCGTCGCGGCGGCCTCCGGCGGGGCCGGGCTCACCGCCCGGTCCGTGACCGGGTCGCTCTCCGCACCGTCCGGCCGGGGCCTGCTCCACCACTTCGTCTTCGCGGGCTTCCCCTGGTCCATGCTCTCCCCACACCCGGCCCGCGGCACGACGGCACCGGCGGTCACCGCAGATTGTCGACTCCGCGCCCGGATCCCTCCCACGGCGCGGCCCACCCCGGATTCAACCAGGTTCCCGGACCGCCGCGCAGAGATCGGCAGGCCCCGGTGTCCGCCTGGCCGATCGGGTCCGTCCCAGTGGGCCGGTCTCGCCGTCCCGGGGCCGGGGCGTCGGGCGGGCGCCTGCCGGGGGCGAGGGCGTCGGGCGGGCGCCTGCCGGGGTGTCAGGGCGCCGGGCACGGGACATCGTGCGCGTGCGCGGCCACACCCCGGTCAGCGCGTACGTGCCCCGATCCGCACGGCCTCACCCGGCGTTGGCGCACGCGCCCGGATCCGCGCGAGTGCGGGAGGAGTACGAACACGCGCGCGGGGCAGACGGGAGCAGTCGGGTGGGCTCTACGGGGTGCGGGAAGAGGACGGAGAGGGAGTGGGGGACGCGGTCTGCGGCGGGGCGGTCAGCAGGCCCGGTCTCACGACGTCCCAGTCCGCCGACCAGATGGCCGGCTCGACGGTCTGGGCGGTGGCGAGCGGACGTATCAGCGGGGACATGGCGGCGGCACCGGCCACGATGGGCGTGGTCAGCGTGTGCATGGCCTCCTGCCCCGGGGACGGAGTGGGGACTCCGGGCAGCAGGGGCGCGGACAGCGAGGCCGGTATGACGGGGCCGTCACCCGGCGTCCGCTGGCCTTGGGCGAGCATCGGGCCGACGGACCGACGGCGCTGGGAGTCGGGAGTCGTCGCCCCGCCGCCGCCCTGGGTACGCAGCGGTGTGACGTTGCTCCCGGAGCCGGAACCGCCGCGGGCGTCCGTGGTGTCGCCGGGCACGCCCGTGGACACCCCGCCGAGCGCGACGGCGGCGAGTGACACCGCGCCCGCCGCGGCGAACGCGAACCGCAGTCCGCGCGAGGCCGGGCGGTCGGTCTCGTGCCGGCCGACGTCGTGGATGCGGAAGCCGCGTCCGGAGGACGGGGGGAGCACGTCGGCGTGCGGCCGGGCGGGCACGTAGCCGAAGGACTCACCCGTCACTCCGAAGACCCCGGCGACGCCTGAGTGCCGGTCGGAGCCGGGAAGTCTTCCGAAGAACGCGCCGCCGCCGGGCGGTGAGCCGCCGTCGTCCGGGTCGCCTCCTCCGGGAAGCCCTTGCAGCCGGGCCAGGAAACTCTCGGAGGGGGGTGGTGGTGCGACTTCCGCGAACACGTTCTTCAGGCGGCGCTGGGCGTCCGCCTCGGCCTTGCACTTCGCACAGGTGGCGAGGTGGGCCAGGACGCGCTCGCGCGAATCATGACCGAGTTCTCCGTCCACGAGGGCGGAGAGCCGGTCTCCCAGGTGCTGGTCTGCCACGCGCCGTTCGGCGGGGTCGGGCCGGGTTCCACTCACGCGGTCGCGCCCCCTCCTCCCAGCGCGGGGACTCCCGTGACTGCGAAGCCGCGGCGCTCGGCGCGGGCTTCCGGAGAGCGGTGTGCGAGGGCCTTGCGCAGCTGGGAGCGGCCGCGGTGGATGCGGCTGCGGACCGTGCCGAGCTTGACGCCCAGGGTCGCGGCGATCTCCTCGTACGAGAGGCCCTCGATGTCGCAGAGGACGACGGCGGCGCGGAACTCGGGCGCGAGGGTGTCCAGCGCCTGCTGGACGTCGGCGTCGAAGTGCGCGTCGTTGAAGACCTGTTGGGGCGAGGGCTCGCGGCTGGGGAGGCGCTCGGCCGCGTCGTCGCCGAGGGCGTCGAAGCGGATGCGCTGCTTGCGGCGCACCATGTCCAGGAAGAGGTTCGTGGTGATGCGGTGCAGCCAGCCCTCGAAGGTGCCGGGCGTGTACGTCGACAGTGAGCGGAAGACGCGGACGAAGACCTCCTGCGTGAGGTCCTCGGCGTCGTGCTGATTGCCCGTCAGGCGGTAGGCGAGCCGGTAGACCCGGCCGCTGTGCGTGCTGACGATCTCCTCCCAGGTGGGCGGAGTCCACGCCTGCGTGTCCGCGTCGGTGGCGAAAGTCGCGGTCTGCGCGGAGTCAGCGGTGTGGAAACGGTCAGCGGTGTCAATCACGGATTTCGGCTCACCCGCCGACCTGAGAAAGCGCCGCAGCACTCCTCCCCGATCCACAGGCGCTGCCGCACCTCCCCTGTCGGCTCTGGTGGTGTCCAGTGGAGCCCCTACCATAGCCACCTCGCCCGTTAGCTCCGGATAAGCGGTTTTACGAGAAATTGATGCGGCCTTCTGCGGCTGCGTCAGCACTTGCTCGGTGTCCCGATCCATCAGCGTCCCCCCACTGCCTTCCCCACTCTCCTAAACGCCTGGTCCCATCTGCGGGTTCCCGACGGCAACGGATACAGTCACGGCCAGGCAACTACGGGGACAGGAGAGGGTCATTACCGGCAACCGGCAGACGAGCTGGGCGTTCGCCGACGCCTTTGTCGCCGAGGAAGAGGCGCTGCGCTGGGCCCGGGAGCGGGCCCGGGAAGCAGGGCTGCGCTCGGTGTCGCCCGGCACGGGTGCCGCGCTGCGGTTGCTCGCCGCCACCGTGGACGCGAAAGCGGTGGCGGAGATCGGTACCGGCACCGGAGTCTCCGGGATTCATCTCCTGCACGGCATGCGGCCGGACGGGGTACTGACCACCGTGGACCCGGAGCCGGAGCGCCAGCAGTTCGCCCGCCAGGCCTTCCGGGCCGCCGGTTTCGCCAGCAACCGCGCCCGTTTCATCCCGGGCCGCGCCCTGGAGGTCCTGCCCCGGCTCGCGGACAGCGGATACGACCTCGTCTTCTGCGACGGCGACCGTCTGGAGTGCCTGGACTATCTCGCTGAATCGTTGCGCCTGTTGCGGCCCGGCGGGCTCGTGGTCTTCGAAGGCGTCTTCGCGGACGGCCGCACGGTGGACTCGGGACCGCAGCCCGCGGAGGTCGGGCGGCTGCGGGAACTGCTGCGCGCGGTGCGCGAGAGCCAGGAGCTGGTGCCCTCGCTGCTCCCGGTGGGCGACGGGCTGCTCTGCGCCGTCAAGCGCTGACCCGGGACCCGCTTCACGGCGCTGACCAGGCTGAACATCACATGCGGAGCTGCGGGCGACGTCGCCGCCACCCGCGAAAAAACAGTGTCCCGGCACCGCGTACGGTGCCGGGACAGCTGTAAAGATAGGGTCGCGTTCCGCGTCAGCCGACGACCTTCTTGAGGGCGTCGCCAAGCGCGTCGGCCTCGTCAGGGGTCAGCTCGACGACGAGCCGACCGCCGCCTTCGAGCGGAACGCGCATGACGATGCCCCGCCCCTCCTTGGTCACCTCGAGCGGGCCATCGCCCGTCCGCGGCTTCATGGCCGCCATGCTCGTTCCCCTTCCTGAAACCAGCTCATCGTCGCCGACGGCCCCTTAGGAGGGCACGCACGTCCCCTCATAGGACACACGTCACCGGCATCGAACACATTGCTTCCAGGCCATTATCCCGCATCTCAGGACCCGATGACCAACATCAGTCGGCATCGCTTGCGCAACGCGCTTGAGCAAAACCACTCAATTCGGCGATGTGACTGCGATACTGCGCCGCCGCACGGACTTTCCCGCGGCGTATTTCTTTGACGCAGGTCACATGTCGGGCTCGCACCACCGTCGGCGATCTCCGCCATGCTGTCCTCGGAAGCAGTGCGTACCGACCGGTACGACGGAGCCGCGAACACCGGAGGGGACCCCACCATGGCCGACACCGTGCTCTACGAGGTGAGCGACGGACTCGCGACGATCACGCTGAACCGCCCCGAGGCGATGAACGCGATGAACACCGAGGCCAAGGTCGCCTTCCGGGACGCCGCGCAGGCCGCCGCCGCGGACGACTCCGTACGGGCCGTGCTGCTGACCGCCGCCGGGAACCGTGCGTTCTGCGTGGGCCAGGACCTCAAGGAGCACGTGGGCGGGCTGCTCGCGGCGCGCGAGTCCGGCGCCGGCGACGGGGTCATGAGCACGGTGCACGAGCACTACAACCCGATCGTGCGGGCGCTGACCGGTGCGGCGAAGCCGGTGGTGGCGGCGGTGAACGGCGTCGCGGCCGGTGCGGGCTTCGGTTTCGCGCTCGCCGCGGACTACCGGATCGTCGCGGACACGGCGGCCTTCAACACCAGCTTCGCCGGGGTCGCCCTGACCGCCGACTCGGGCATCTCGTGGACGCTGCCGCGGGTCGTGGGTGCCAGCCGCGCCGCCGACCTGCTGCTCTTCCCGCGCAACGTCTCCGCGCAGGAGGCCTACGAGCTGGGCATCGCCAACCGGATCGTGCCCGCCGCCGAGCTGGCCGCCGAGGCCGTGAAGCTGGCCCGCACGCTCGCCGAGGGCCCGACGCTCGCGTACGCGGCCCTCAAGGAGTCCCTCGCGTACGCCCTCTCCCACTCCCTGGACGAGTCCCTGGAGAAGGAGGACGAGCTCCAGTCCCGGGCGGGCGCGTCCGAGGACCACACGATCGCCGTGAAGGCGTTCCTCGCCAAGGAGACGCCGAAGTACCTGGGCCGCTAGGCCCGCGCTCCCGGGGCGGCTCAGCGGCCCCGGGACGCGCAGTCGGCGAGGTGGTCGTCGACCAGGCCGCACGCCTGCATCAGGGCGTACGCCGTCGTCGGCCCCACGAACCGGATGCCCCGCTTCTTGAGCGCCTTGGACAGCGCGGTCGACTCGGGGGTGACGGCGGGGACGTCCGCGAGCGTGCGCGGCGCGGGGCGGGACGCCGGGTCGGGAGCGAAGGACCAGATCAGCTCGTCCAGCTCGCCCGGCGCCCAGTCGGCCAGCACGCGCGCGTTGGCGAGCGTCGCCTCGATCTTGGCGCGGTTGCGGATGATGCCGGGGTCGGCGAGGAGGCGCTCGGCGTCCGCCTCCGTGAAGGCCGCCACCTCGGCGATCTCGAAGCCGGCGAAGGCGGCGCGGAAGCCGGGGCGCCGCCGCAGGATGGTGATCCACGACAGGCCCGACTGGAAGGCCTCCAGGCACAGCCGCTCGTACAGGGCGTCGTCGCCGTGCACCGGGCGGCCCCACTCCTCGTCGTGGTAGGCCACGTACTCCTCGGTCGACAGCGCCCAGGGGCAGCGCGGCGTCCCGTCGGTGCCGGGGAGGGCGGCGCTCAACGGTCCTCCTCGGGGTGTTTGCGCAGCGACGTGGCGGCGGAGGCGCGGGCGCCGGCGAGCGCGGACTCCAGGTCGGCGATCCGGGCGTCCCGCTCGGCGATCTCGGCGCCGAGGCGGCCGAGGGCGTCGTCGACGTCGGCCATGCGGTAGCCGCGGACGGCGACCGGGAAGCGCAGCAGGTCCACGTCGGCGCGGTTCACCGGGCGGTGCGGCGGGAGGGGGTCCTCCAGCCGCTCGGGTGCGGCGTCGGTCAGGGGGCCGCTCTCGCCGCCGCCCACCACGGCCAGGGTGACCGCGGCGACCACGACGGCGAGCGCGACGACCAGGAACAAGAACATGAACATCGCTGAGGTCCCCACGCTCTGGTGCCGACGCGGGGCGCGCCGACGTGGAAAGTATCGGAAGTGTCAGGGTCCGATCGTGCCATGCGACTCCGACAGCTAGGGTCGCAGGCGGTCGATCAGCGGAAACCACGAGTACACGAGGACACGAGGAGAGGTCTCAGGGGATGCTCAGGCTGGGCAGGCGTGAATTCGGCGCGCACGAGCCGGTGATCATGGCGATCGTGAACCGGACCCCGGACTCCTTCTACGACCAGGGGGCCACGTTCCTGGACGAGCCGGCGCTCGCCCGCGTCGAGCAGGCGGTGGCCGAGGGTGCCGCCATCGTGGACATCGGCGGGGTCAAGGCCGGACCGGGCGAGGAGGTCACGGCCGAGGAGGAGGCCCGCCGGACGGTCGGTTTCGTCGCCGAGGTGCGGCGCCGGTTCCCGGACGTGGTGATCAGCGTGGACACCTGGCGGCACGAGGTCGGGGAGGCGGTCTGCGAGGCGGGCGCCGATCTGCTCAACGACGCCTGGGGCGGGGTCGATCCGCGGCTGGCGGAGGTGGCCGCGCGGTACGGGGCGGGGCTCGTGTGCACGCACGCGGGCGGTTCGGAGCCGCGGACGCGTCCGCACCGGACGACGTACGCGGACGTCATGGACGACATCCTGCGGGTGACCGTGGGGCTGGCCGAGCGCGCGGTGGCGCTGGGGGTGCCGCGGGAGTCGGTGCTGATCGACCCGGGGCACGACTTCGGGAAGAACACCCGGCACAGCCTGGAGGCGACCCGGCGGCTGGGCGAGATGGTGGACACGGGCTGGCCCGTGCTCGTCTCGCTGTCCAACAAGGACTTCGTCGGGGAGACCCTCGACAAGCCGGTCAAGGAGCGGGTGGTGGGGACGCTGGCCACGACCGCGGTGTCGGCGTGGCTGGGCGCGCAGGTGTACCGCGTCCACGAGGTCGCGGAGACCCGGCAGGTGCTCGACATGGTGGCGTCGATCGCCGGCCACCGGCCGCCGGCCGTGGCCCGCCGGGGCCTGGCCTAGGGCGGCTGCCCGGCCGAGGGGCCGGGTGCCGGTCCGGGGCCGCACGGAGGCGCTGGGCCCCGGGTGCCGGTCCGGGGCCGCAGTGGGGCCTGGTGCCCAGAAGCGCCGGTCGGGGGCGGCGGAGGGGCGTTGAGCGCCGGGTGCCGGGCCGGGGCCGACGGGGAGGGGCGTGGCCCACGCCTCCCAGCGCTGCCCGGCCCAGTCCCGTCCGGCGGCCCCCGTCCGTGTGCCGCGCCGTCCCGCGCTAGCGGCCCGCCTCCTTGGAGACCAGGGCCACCGCCTCGTCCACGTCGTCCGTGAGGTGGAACAGGAGCAGGTCCTTCTCGCTGGCCTTGCCCTGGGCGATCAGGGTGTTCTTGAGCCAGTCGACGAGGCCGCCCCAGTACTCCGTGCCGAAGAGGACGATGGGGAACTGCGTGACCTTCTGGGTCTGGACGAGGGTGAGCGCCTCGAACAGCTCGTCCAGGGTGCCGAGTCCGCCGGGAAGGACCACGAATCCCTGGGCGTACTTCACGAACATCATCTTCCGCACGAAGAAGTAGCGGAAGTTCAGGCCGATGTCGACGTACTTGTTGAGCCCCTGCTCGAAGGGCAGCTCGATGCCGAGTCCGACGGAGATGCCCTTGGCCTCGCAGGCACCCTTGTTGGCGGCCTCCATGGCGCCGGGCCCGCCGCCGGTGATGACGGCGAAGCCCGCCTCGACCAGGCCGCGGCCGAGCTCCACGCCCGCCGCGTACTCCGGGGAGTCCACCGGGGTGCGGGCCGAGCCGAACACGCTGATCGCGGCCGGAAGTTCGGCCAGCGTGCCGAAGCCCTCGATGAACTCCGACTGGATGCGCAGGACCCGCCAGGGGTCGGTGTGCACCCAGTCGGACGGGGCGCGCCCGTCGAGGAGCCGCTGGTCGGTGGTACTCGCCTGCACCTGGTCCCGCCTGCGCAGCACCGGTCCCAGCCGCTGCTCCTCCGGTGGCCGCTTCTTGCCCTCGGGGTTGCCGGTAGCCATGTCCGCTCCCTCCGCTTGCGGTAGTTCCACCCCAGCGTAGATCTACGCGGGTTACGGAGGGGGGACCTGGGCATGTCCGCCGTGAACCGCCGTGGCGGCGGCCGGGGCTGTCAGGCCGTCAGCCAGGCGCGCAGCCGCTCCTCGGCCTCGGGGATCAGGGAGGCGGTGACCCGCTCGTCGACCTTGTGGGCCAGCAGGGGTTCGCCGGGTCCGTAGTTCACGGCGGGCACCCCGAGCGCGCTGAAGCGGGCGACGTCGGTCCAGCCGAACTTGGGACGGGCCTCGCCGCCGACGGACGCCAGGAAGGCGGCGGCGGCCGGGTGGGTCAGCCCGGGGCGGGCACCCCCGGTGTGGTCGTCGACGACGAACTCGTCGACCCCGCAGTCGGCGAAGTAGTCGCGCACGAACGCCTCCGCCTCCGCCTCGGTGCGGTCCGGGGCGTACCGGAAGTTGACGACGACCGTGCAGGCGTCGGGGATCACGTTCGTGGCGACACCGCCCTCGATGCGCACGGCGTTGAGGCCCTCGTGGAACCGCAGGCCGTCCACGACGGGCCGGCGCGGTTCGTACGCGGCCAGCCTGGCCAGGGCCGGGGCCGCCGCGTGGATCGCGTTGGAGCCCATCCACGCGCGCGCGGAGTGCGCCCGCTCCCCCGTGAACCTGAGCAGCATCCGCAGGGTGCCCTGGCAGCCGCCCTCCACCTGGCCGTCCGTCGGCTCCAGCAGGATCGCGAAGTCGCCCGTCAGCCAGTCGGGGTGCGCCTCCGCCACGTGCTTGAGGCCGTTGAGGTGCGCGGCGACCTCCTCGTTGTCGTAGAAGACGAAGGTGAGGTCGCGGTTGGGCTCGGGGACGGTGGCCGCGATGCGCAGCTGCACCGCCACGCCCGACTTCATGTCGCAGGTGCCGCAGCCCCACAGGACGCCGTCCTCGTCGAGCCGGGACGGCACGTTGCCCGCGATGGGGACGGTGTCGATGTGACCGGCCAGGACGACCCGCTCGGCGCGGCCCAGGTTCGTCCGGGCCACCACGTTGTTGCCGTACCGGTCGACCGTCAGGTGCGGCAGGGCGCGCAGCGCGGCCTCGACGGCGTCCGCGAGCGGCTTCTCGCTGCCGCTCTCCGAGGGGAAGTCGACGAGCCGCGCGGTGAGCTCGGCGGCGTCCAGCGTGAGGTCAAGCGGGGTATCGGCCATGCGGCCGAGCCTAACGCGCCGCCCGCGGCCCCACGGTCCACAGGGCCATCGCCCGTCACAGCGGCCTCCAGTACCTTGTACGACGTGCCAGAGCCGTCCCCCACCTCCTCCCGGCGCGGCCGCCTCCTCCGGTTCGGGGCGGCCGTGGCCGTGCTGCTCGCGCTCGCGGGCTATCTCGTCGTGCAGTACGTGACCGGCGGCACGGGTGCGCCCCGCTGCAAGGTCGTCTCGGGGAAGGGGGACGGCGCCTCGTACGAGTTCACCCCCGAGCAGGCGGTGAACGCGGCGACGATCACCGCGGTCGGCACCACGCGCGGCATGCCGGAGCGGGCGGTCACGATCGCCCTCGCGACGGCCCTCCAGGAGTCGGGCCTGCGCAACATCCGGCACGGCGACCGGGACTCCCTCGGCCTGTTCCAGCAGCGGCCCTCGCAGGGCTGGGGCACGCGGAAGCAGATCATGGACCCGACGTACTCGGCGGGCGAGTTCTACCGGCATCTGGCCAAGGTGCCGGGTTACTCGCGGCTGCCGCTGACGGTCGCCGCGCAGCGGGTGCAGCGCAGCGGTTATCCGCAGGCGTACGCGAAGCACGAGCCGGACGCCACACTGCTGGCGGCGGCCCTGACCGGGCGCGCGGCGGCCACGCTGACCTGCGAGGGGCGGCCCGGCGCGACCCGCACGGGGGGCCCGGACGCCGTACGGGCCGCGCTCGTGCGCGACTTCGGGCGCGACGTGCTCCAGGTGGCCGGCGCCGAGGTGGACACCGGGGCGGACGCCGGGTCCGGCCGGGTGTCGCCCTCCGCGGCGGCCTCGCCCTCGCCGGGGGCGGGCACCGCGGTGACCGTGCCCGTGCCGGAGGGGACGGCGGCCGAAGGCAGCCGTCGGCAGCGCGGCTGGGAACTCGCCCACTGGGCCGTCGCCAACTCGTCCGCGCTGCACATCGCGCACGTCTCGTACGCGGGCCGCGAGTGGTCGGCCGGGCGGTCCGAAGGGGAATGGAACGCGGGCGGGAACGCGGGCTCGCGGAGTTCCGCGAAGTCGGCGTACGAGGTCCGGATCGTCACTGGTCAGTAGTACGGGCGCTCACCCGTTGGGGGGACCGGACCCGAGTCGGACGCGGTGTCGGCACACGTTTTTGCGCGGTCACCCCGAAATCCGCCAAAACCCTTGAGAACAAAGGGCGGTAAGGATTCAGCAGACTTTCCGACCGGGCGGCCTTTGCCCGTTTTTATCCGCAGCCGATAATGCGACGCATTGCCAACTCTTTACGTTGGGCCACCGCAACCTTCGCGGACTTCGAGCGGTAGTCACTGCGTCCGGTGCCCGGGACGATCACAGCCGTTCGGTCGACAGCCAGTCGGTCAGCCACCGGGACACGTCGGACACACCACTGTTCTTCTCCCGTCTAAGGAGCATCATGTCCCTCCCCCTGACCCGCCGGATCGCCCGTGTCGCGCTGCTCATCGCAGCGGGGGCGGCGCCCGTGGTCGGTGCGGCCGGCTCCGCCAGCGCGGCGGCCGAACTGCCGGCCACCCCGAACCTCGGCGGGCTGACCGCCCTGGACGGCGCGCAGGCCGGCAACACCGTGGACAGTGCGGCGCAGAAGACCACCGACCTGGCCGGCGACGCCGGCGCCAAGGCCGTCAAGAAGGCCGTGCCCGCCGCGGGCAAGACCGGCGGCAAGGTCGCCAAGACCGCCACCCCCGCCGCCCAGAAGACGGCCGGGGACGCGGCCGGCTCCGCCGGCGGGCTGCTCGGCGACACCGCCAAGGCGACGGGCGGCGGCCTGCCGACGGACTCCGTCACCAAGGGCGGCCTGCCCACCCAGGGGCTGCCGACCCAAGGCCTGCCGCTCGGCTGACACCGGCACGGTACGGCGACGGGGCCCGGGGAACGACCCGGGCCCCCGCCCCCGGGGGGCGGGGGGGACCGGCGCGCCGGCCCGGCCGCCCCCCGCCCCCGCCCA
>NZ_JBSGZN010000036.1:0-85447 GCF_053611025.1 Streptomyces sp. NPDC054842 | reverse complement strand
CCGCGTACTCACGCCCCGCGGGGGGGTGCCCACCACCCCCCCCCCCCGGGGGCTTTGGGCGGGGCCGGCGCCCCCGCCCGACCGCCGCCATGTCGAACTCCGCGTCCGGCGTGGGCTCGACGTCTCGCGACCGGCGCCGGGGCGGGGAGGTCTCCCCCTGGCAGACGTCTCGGGCCCAAGTGCCGGGCGGGGAGATTTCCCCCGGAAGACGCCTCGGGCCCCGGTGCCGGGCCGAACGATCTCCCCCGGCAGACGCCTCGGGCCCGGCACCGGGCGGAGAGGTCTCCGTCCGGCACCGGGCCGAGTGCGCCCGCCGCGTCCGGGCGCCGCCTCACCGGGCGGGGCCGGTGCGCGCGGGCGCTTCGGCTACAGCGCGACGCCGAGGAGCGCGTCCACGGCGCGCGAGACGACGCCAGGGGCGCCCTCGTCCGTGCCGCCCCGCTCCTGCTGGGCCGCGGCCCAGCGGTCGACCGCGGCGAGCGCGGTGGGCGCGTCCAGGTCGTCGGCGAGGGCGGCGCGGATCTCCTCGACGAGTGCGTCGGCGGACGGGCCGTCGGGCCGCGACACCGCCGCGCGCCAGCGGTCCAGCCGGGCGACCGCCTCTTCGAGGACGCCGTCCGTCCACTCCCAGTCGGCCCGGTAGTGGTGCGCGAGCAGCGCGAGCCTGATGGCCGCCGGGTCGACGCCCTCGCGGCGCAGCGTCGAGACGAAGACCAGGTTCCCCTTGGACTTCGACATCTTCTCGCCGTCCAGCGCGACCATGCCGGCGTGGACGTACGCCTTGGCCATGGGGAACTGCCCGGTCAGCACCTGGGCGTGGGAGGCGCCCATCTCGTGGTGCGGGAAGGCCAGGTCGGAGCCGCCGCCCTGGACGTCGAAGCCCATGCCGAGGTGGTCGAGAGCGATGGCCACGCACTCGATGTGCCAGCCGGGTCGGCCTCGGCCCAGCGAGCCGCCGTCCCAGCTCGGCTCGCCCTCGCGGGCCGCCATCCAGAGCATCGGGTCGAGCGGGTTCTTCTTGCCCGGCCGGTCGGGGTCGCCGCCCCGTTCCGCGGAGAGCAGCCGCATCGCGGCGGCGTCCAGGTTGGACACCTCCCCGAAGTGCGGGTCGGACCCGACGGAGAAGTAGACGTCGCCCTCCAGCTCGTAGGCGGCACCGGCGTCCCGCAGCCGCTCGACGAGCGGGACGATGCCCGGTATCGCCTCGACGGCACCGATGTAGTGCCGCGGCGGGAGCATCCGCAGGGCGGTCATGTCCTCACGGAAGAGGGCGGTCTCCTTCTCGGCGAGGCCCACCCAGTCGACCCCGTCGCGCTGCGCCCGCTCCAGGAGCGGGTCGTCGACGTCGGTCACGTTCTGGACGTAGTGAACCTGCCGCTTGGTGTCGAGCCACACGCGCTGCACGAGGTCGAACGCGTTGTAGGTCGCCGCGTGTCCCAGGTGGGTGGCGTCGTACGGCGTGATGCCGCAGACGTAGATTCGGGCGACGGGACCGGGGTCGAGGGTGACGAGCCCACCGGTCGCGGTGTCGTGGATCCGGAGGTCGCGGCCCTCACCGGGCAGGGCGGGGACCTCAGAAGCGGGCCAGGCATACATGCCTTGAGCCTAACCGGACGGATGTTCCGTATACGAACCGGACCAGGTCCCGGGGCCGGGCGGACGGTCTCGCCGGACGGCCTCGTGAGTGGCTGGGGCGGGCCACGGGCCATCGGAGGCCCCCGGCGGCGTACGTGGGCCCGCGGCCCGTCGGTCTGCCGTTCCGGGCCCGCTCACACCGGCGGCCACGGGATCGCCGGCCACTCCCCGCTCGGCTCGGGGTGCTGTCCCGAGGCGAGGAGGGCGTCGACGCGTGCCCGGGTGGCGTCCGTCTCGGCGGGTGTGACGAGTTCCGCCAGCCGGGTGGCCAGCGGGGCGCCGGGCGCCAGGGAACCGCGCAGCGAGGTGAGCGCCTCGACGGCCTCGGGGGTGAGGGGCTCCCCCGCCCAGCCCCAGAGCAGCGTCCGCAGCTTGTTCTCGGCGTTGAAGGTGACGCCGTGGTCGATGCCGTACAGCCGGCCCCCGCCCGCGGGCAGCAGGTGGCCGCCCTTGCGGTCGGCGTTGTTGATCACCGCGTCGAGCACGGCGAGCCGCCGCAGCCGCTCGTCGTCGGCGTGCACGAGCAGGGCCGTGCGCCCTTCGCCGACATCGGCGAACCCGATCGCCTTCCAGCCCGCCTCGGGCTCCTCACCCTCCACGAGGGCGAGGAGCTCGGAGTCCGGCTCGGCCTCGATCCAGAGCTGGCACATGCCCTCGCCGTACGGCCCGTCCCGCAGCACGGTGGGCGGCACCAGCCCCCAGCCGGTCGCCTCGGAGACCTCGTACGCCGCCACCTCGCGCTGCGCCAGGGTGCCGTCGGGGAAGTCCCACAGGGGCCGCTCCCCGGCGACGGGTTTGTAGACGCAGGACGCCTCCTGCCCGTCGAGGGAGACGGAGCAGTACAGCACCGCGTTCGAGGCCTCACGGATCTGTCCGCGCACCGTCAGCTCGCCCCGGGCGAGCAGCTCGGTCGTGGTCACGCTCCGCGGCGGTATCCGTTCTGGCGCGGACATACGTGTCCTTCCGGGTCGAGCGGGAGGCTGCACAGCGGGCAGGGCGGCCGGCCGGCGTTGACGACGTCGAGGGCGCGCTTGGCGAACGCCCGGGCCTGCGCGCCGGTGAGCCGGACGCGGAGCATCGGCGGGCCGTTCTCCTCGTCCTGCAGGAGCCGCTCCTCGGCCTCCGCGAGGTCCTCCTCGGAGTCGGCGTCCAGCTCCACCAGGGCCTGCGCCTCGACGATCATGCGCTGCTCGTCACCGTCCCAGGCGAGGGCCATGGTGCCGACCCGGAACTCCTCCTCCACGGGGGTGTCCAGCGGGGCGGTGTCGGAGACCTCGGTGGGGGCGACGGCGGGGACGGGTGCGCTGCCCCCGGTCCGCCGTACGACCTCGTCGAGCAGCTCTTCCATGCGTTCGGCGAGTGCTGCCACCTGGGTCTTCTCCAGGGCCACGCTGGTCACCCGGGGACCCGAGGTGGCCTGCAGGAAGAAGGTACGGCGTCCGGGCAGCCCGACCGTGCCGGCCACGAAGCGGTCCGGTGGGTCGTAGAGGAACACCTGACGGGACACGTCCTGTCTCCATTGGGATCGGCGTCGGGACCGGGACCCGGCGACCGGATCAGTCGTCGGTCCGCTTCGGTCGCTGACAACTACTGCGCTGCTTCGAACGCTTCACCCTACTGCGGCCGACGATCACGGTGCGCCCGCACCGCCCCCGACCGTGGCGTCACCGGCCGCCGCCTCCTCGCGCGGGGCCAGCGAGGTGAGATCGCCGGTGTCGCCGAGCCGGACGAGAAAGGGCCGCAAGCGGGTGTAACGGATCGCGGTGATGGAACAAGGTTCGACAGAGATCCGCTGGAAGAGGTCGAGATGAAGTCCGAGCGCGTCCGCGACAAGGGATTTGATGATGTCTCCGTGCGAGCACATGACGTAGACGGCGTCGCTGCCGTGATCGCGCTCCACGCGCGCGTTCCACTCGCGCACCGCCTCGGCGGCGCGTGTCTGCATCGCGCGCATGGACTCCCCACCGGGGAACGCCGCCGCGGAGGGGTGCGACTGCACCACCTCCATGAGCGGTTCGTCCTTGAGCTCGGCGAGCTTGCGGCCGGACCAGTCGCCGTAGTGGCACTCCCCGATCCGGTCGTCGCTGTGCAGGCGCAGACCGGGGCGGGCGTCGAGCAGCGGGCGCACGGTCTCCTGGCAGCGCTCCAGCGGGCTGGCGACGACTTCGGAGATCGGCAGGCCCGCGAGCCGTCCGGGCAGCGCGGCGGCCTGTGCGGTACCGCGCTCGTCGAGGGTGACGCCGGGCGTCCAGCCGGCGAGCACTGCCGCGGTGTTGGCGGTGGAACGTCCGTGCCGGACGAGGATGAGGGTGGGCATGCCGCCCAGCCTAGGCCCGGGCCCGTGTGTGGCCGGATTTCGAGGGCGGGAGAATACGTGCTGTGATCGTCGACTGCGCCATCTACCGGGAGGGCCGCCGGACCCAGGGCCCCGACGACCTCTCCGACGCCCTGGACGAGGCACGCGCCCGGGACGACACGTTCCTCTGGATCGGTCTGCACGAGCCGACCGCCAAGGAGTTCGACCACGTCACCCGCGAGTTCGGGCTCCATCCGCTGGCCGTCGAGGACGCCCTCAAGGCGCACCAGCGCCCCAAGCTGGAGGTGTACGACGACTCGCTCTTCATGGTGCTGAAGCCGGTGCTCTACGAGCCGGAGAGCGACGCGGTCTCCTCGGGCGAGCTCATGATCTTCCTGGGCGACTCGTTCATCGTCACCGTGCGGCACGGCGAGGGCGCGCCCCTGAAGGAGGTGCGGCAGCGCCTGGAGCAGGACCCGGAGATGCTCGGGCACGGTCCGACGACGGTGCTCTACGCCATCGCGGACGCCACGGTCGACCACTACCTGGACGTGGCGACCGAGCTGCAGACCGACCTGGAGGAGCTGGAGACGGAGGTCTTCTCGCCGGTCGGCGGGGGTTCGCGCCACACGGCGTCCCGCATCTACACCTTCAAGCGGCAGATCCTGGAGTTCCGCCGGGCCACCGGTCCGCTGGCGGTCCCGATGACCCGTCTCGCGGGCACCGGTTCCTTCGGCACCGGGCTGCCGTTCGTCGCGACCGAGACGCAGCCCTTCTTTCGGGACGTCAGCGACCACCTGACCCGGGTGAACGAGTCGGTGGAGGGCCTGGACCGGCTGGTGTCGGACATCCTCTCCGCGCATCTCGCGCAGATGAGCGTCCGGCAGAACGACGACATGAGGAAGATCTCCGCCTGGGCCGCCATGGCCGCGATCCCGACGATGATCGCGGGGATCTACGGCATGAACTTCGACCACATGCCCGAGCTGCACTGGGTGTGGTCGTACCCGGCCGTGATCCTGCTGATGGCGGTCCTGGAGGTCGGGCTGTACCGCATGTTCAAGCGGCGGGGCTGGCTGTAGCGGCCCCCTGTCCGTGCGGGCGGGGCCGTGCCCGCACGGTCGGGTGTCCGGCGGCTCAGGCGAACTCGGGTGCCGTGGTGGCGGGCCCGTTCAGCGCGCCCCGCCGCTCGGGCATCGTCAGGGACACCATCCGCCGCCAGCCCGCCAGCCGCTCGTACGCGTACACGGCGTGGATGCCCGCCGCGAGGGTCGCCGACTTGGCCTTCGGCCAGCCCAGGATGCGTCCCATGTGGTTCATCACGGCGAGGCTGACGTCCCGGTAGACGCGGATCTCGGCGAGCGCGCACGCGCGCAGCGTCCGCTGGATGGCGCGGCCGTGTCCGGCGTACGCGAAGCGCAGCAGTTCCTCGTGGCAGTAGGCGAGGTGGTTGTCCTCGTCGGCCGAGATCATCCGCACGGCGCGGCCGATGTCGGGGTCGTCGGCGAAGTGCCTGCGCAGCAGCTCCATCTGCTCGGAGGCGCGCTGCTCGGTGACCCTGCTGTGCGCGAGGTAGGTGACGATGTCCTGGACGGTCAGGGGCTCGTCGTCCCTGAGCCTGTCGTGCGCGAGCCCGATGCCGTGCCGCTCCAGCAGCATCGTGTAGTCGGTGTCGGGCGGGACCTCGACGGGCGTCAGGCCGCGCTTCTTCATGAGGGCGTTGAAGATGCGCCCGTGCTTGTCCTCGTCGGCGCCGTGCCGGGCGATCCTGGGGGCGAGCTCCCGCTCGCCCGGGGGCACGAGGGCGGCGATCCGGGCGTTCTCCCAGCCCCCCTGCGCCTCGCCGCCGGCAGCGATGGAGCAGAAGAGCCGGAACGATTCGTCGTGGTCGAGAATTTCCTGGAAGAGACTCCTGGCCGAAAGCATCACTGCCCACCTCTCTGCGGGACTCCGCAAAGAACGAGTCAAGTGCCGTCGGCGGCGGGCGGCAACACCTGCGCCGGGCGACTCGGCCGAACGAAGGACGATGCGGACGGTTCCGGGGCGTAACCGAAGAGGCGGGTGGCGCGTTGTTCCGGTGACGGCCGTGGCGGGGAAGACCCCCGAGCCCCCACCACGGCCGCAGAACTTCCCCCGGCGCCCCGCCGGGCTCGCCCGCGTCAGGCGAGTCCGGCCCGCTCCAGGGCGTCGCAGCCGGCCCGCAGCGAGGCGATCCGCTCGTCCAGGGTGAAGCCCGCGGGAGCCAGCGTGAGCGTGGTGACACCGGCGGCCGCGTAGGCCCGCATCCGGTCCGCGATGCGGTCCACGGAACCGAGCAGGGTCGTCCGGTCGATCAGCTCGTGCGGTACGGCGGCGGCCGCGCCCTCCTTGTCCCCGGACAGGTACTTGTCCTGGATCTCGGCCGCCTCCTTCTCGTACCCCATGCGCTGGGCGAGCTGGTTGTAGAAGTTCTGCTTGCGGCTGCCCATGCCACCGACGTACAGGGCGGTGTACGGGCGGAACATGTCGGCGAGGGCGGTCACGTCCTTGTCGTCGCCGAGCGCGAGGGGCAGTGTCGGGCAGACGTCGAAGCCCTCCATCGTCTTCCCGGCCTTCTCCCGGCCCGCGCGCAGATGCGCGATGGCGGTGTCCTCCAGGTTCTCGGCCGACGGGAAGATCAGCAGGGCGCCGTCGGCGATCTCGCCGGTCTGCTCCAGGTTCTTGGGGCCGATGGCGGCGATGTAGAGCGGGATGTGCTCGCGCTCCGGGTGCACCGTCAGCTTGATCGGCTTGCCCGGGCCGCCGGGCAGCGGCAGCGTCCAGTGCTCACCCTCGTAGGACAGGCGCTCGCGGGTCATCGCCCTGCGCACGATCTCCACGTACTCCCGGGTGCGCGCCAGCGGCTTGTCGAACTTGACGCCGTACCAGCCCTCGGAGACCTGCGGCCCCGAGACGCCGAGCCCGAGGCGGAAGCGGCCGCCGGACAGCGAGTCGAGGGTGGCCGCGGTCATCGCCGTCATCGCCGGCTGGCGGGCGGGGATCTGGAAGATGGCCGAGCCCACGTCGATGCGCTCGGTCTTGGCGGCGACCCAGCTGAGCACGGTGGCCGCGTCGGAGCCGTAGGCCTCGGCGGCCCAGCAGACGGCGTATCCCAGTCGGTCGGCCTCCTGGGCGACGGCGAGATTGTCCGCGTCCATTCCGGCACCCCAGTAGCCGAGGTTGATCCCGAGCTGCATGGCCGTTTCCCCTTACCGATCAGTAACGTCCCTTGTCCCGGAGACACTAGCGCGCTGGTGGGCGCGGCGGCAGGGACGGGCGCGGCCCCGTCCGGCGCCGGTTGTCCACAGGGCCCCACACACCGAGTTCAGGCCAGTAATCTCGGCGTCCATGGAGCAGAGGCATCTCGGCCGTACCGGCCTTCGCGTGTCCCGGATCGGACTCGGCACCCTGACCTGGGGCCGGGACACCGACGAACACGACGCCGCCGACCTGTTGAAGGCGTTCTGGGAAGCGGGCGGGAACCTCGTGGACACCGCCGACGTGTACGGGGACGGCGAGTCCGAGTACCTGCTCGGACGTCTCATAGAAGGCCTGGTGCCGCGCCGGGACCTGGTCATCTCGACCAAGGCGGGGAGCGTGCCGGATCCCGACCGGCGCTTCGACGGCTCGCGCGGGCATCTGCTCTCCGCGCTGGACGCCTCCCTCAAGCGGCTCGGCACCGAGTACGTCGACGTGTGGCATGTGCACGCCTACGACCCGGTGACACCCCTGGACGAGACGCTCCAGGCCCTGGACCTGGCGGTCAGCAGCGGCCGCGCCCGGTACGCCGGGGTGTCGAACTTCTGCGGCTGGCAGCTGGCCAAGGCGGCGACGTGGCAGCTCGCGGTGCCCGGCACCCGGACCCGGCTGGCCAGTACGCAGATGGAGTACTCGCTGCTCCAGCGCGGGGTGGAGCGCGAGGTGCTGCCCGCCGCTCTCGACCTCGGCGTCGGTCTGCTGCCCTCCTCGCCCCTCGGCCGGGGCGTGCTCACGGGCAAGTACCGGCACGGGACCCCGTCCGACTCCCGGGGCGGCACGGAGCATCTCGCGCCGTTCGTCGCGCCGTACCTGGACGACGCGGCCGGCCGCATCGTCGACGCCGTGGCGACCGCGGCCGACGGGCTCGCGGTGACGCCGCTCCAGGTGGCGCTCGCCTGGGTCCGCGATCGGCCGGGCGTCACCGCCCCGATCGTCGGCGCGCGCAACGCGCAGCAGCTCAGGGCCGCGTTGTCAGTGGAGACCCTTAGTCTTCCTGACGAGATCTGCCGGGCGCTCGACGACGTGTCGGCGCCGGTGCACCACTATCCCGATCACGACTGGAGCACGCTGTGAGCACGGAGCCCGAGACCACGGAGGAAGCGGAGCCGGGGGCCCCGGGCACGGGCGCGGGCGCGGCGGAAGGCGCCGCGAAGCCCTCGTCCGGCGACGCGGACGGCCCCGGGGTTCCGGAGCCCGGGCCCGAGGCCGACGATGCCGGTGCGGAGACGGGTGCCGGTGCGGAGACGGGTGCCGGTGCGGGAGTCGACGCCCCGGAGGCGGGTGCGGGAGTCGACGCCCCGGAGGCCGGTGCGGAGGCGGACGCCCCGGAGGCGGGTGCGGGAGTCGACGCCCCGGAGGCCGGTGCGGGGAGCGGTGACGACGCCGAGCCGTCCGGTGACGGCAGCGGTGACGGCGGGGGGCACTCCGCCGCGGCGGACGCCGAGGGAGAGCACGGCCCGGCCGCTTCGGGCGACTTCGCGGATGACGGCACGGCGGCGGAGGCCGAGGGTGCGGACTCCGCGAAGGACACGAAAGCCGAGGCCGGCGCGGACTCCGCCGAGGGCGCGGGTAGCGAGGGCACGGACGCCGAGGACGCGGACGCTGCGGTGGGCACGGCGGGCGAGGGTGCGGACGCCGCCGCGGCCCTGTCCGAAACCGAGGCTGAGCTGGCGGCGCAGCGCGAGCTGCGGGAGCGGATCGAGCGGCGCAAGGCCGAGAAGCAGGGGCCGATCCCGGCCGGGACCAAGCTGAGCGGGACGGCGGCCGACCTCCTCGCGGCGGTCCGCGCCGTGGAGAGCGGTGAGAAGCCGGTGGCCACCGCGTTCCGCGAGCCGGAACCGACGCCCCGCAGGTCCGCTCCCGAGCCGGTGCGGCGCCCGCAGCCGGTCGTGCCGGTCGCCGGAGCGCCCGCCGCCGAGACGGTGGACGCGGTGCGGGCCGTACTGACCGAGGGCGGGGCTCCCGACGCGCTCGCCCCTCAGGTCGCCGCCGCCCTCGGGGAGGGCGCGGACGGCCGGCTGCGCGAGGACCCGTGGCAGCTCCTGCGGGTCGCCGGTGTCCGGCCCGAGCAGGCCGACGGCTTCGCGCGGGCGCTGCTCGGCGCGGAGTGCGGCCCGGACGACGAGCGGCGCGGCCGGGCGGTGACGGTGTGGCTGCTGGAGCAGGCGGCTCTCGCCGGGCACACCGCCCTGGAGGCCCCGGCCCTGACCGCCGCGCTCGCCCAGCGCGCGGTGCACGATCCGGACGCCGCCGTGCAGAGCAGCATCGCGGAGGGCGAGGCCCTGGTCTTCCAGGACGCCCTGGAGACGACCGCTCCCGCCCGGGAGCCGGACGCGGGCGAGGAGGAGGCCGAGGAGCGCCCGGTACGCGTCCTGATCGGCCTGGAGCGGTACGCGCTCGCCGAGGAGAGCCTGGCCGACGGCCTCGCGCGCGTGGTCAACGCCGTGCCCAAGGAGTCCGCGCGGGAGTGGGAGGCGCCCGCCGCGGCCGCGTCCCGTTCGGCCGCGGAGCTGATCCGCGCCGTCGCCGGCCACGGGCTGGTGCTGCACACGGGCGGCGAGGCCTCCCGCGCGGAGGCGGCGGAACTGGTCGGCGCCGCTTCGGCGACGGGGCTGCGCGCCGTCGCGGCCGCGCACACGGCGGACGGCCGCGACCGCTTCGCGTCGTCGCTCGACGCCGGGCACGGTGACGTCACGGCCACTGCCGTGACCGTCGCCGGGCTGCTCTCCGGCGCGGAGGGCCCCGGCCGGGACGGGGAGGGGGCTCTCGCGCTGGACCTGCTGGTGCTCCTCGACGCCCCGCAGCTGGACGTCGAGGCCGCCGCCGTGCTCGTGGAGTCGCTGCCCGACGGCGCCAGGCTGGTGCTGAGCGGCGACCCGGGCGTGCTGTGGTCGGCCGGGCCCGGACGCGTCTTCGCCGATCTGCTGGCCGCCCGGGTCTGCCCGCAGGTCGCCTCGCGGACCCCCGACCCCGGTCCCCTCGGGGAGCTGGTCTCCGGTATCGGCATCGGTGAGCTGAACCAGGTGGAGGCGCCCGGCAAGGAGGTCGTGATCGTGCCGGTGCGGGACGCCGGGGAGGCGGTGCACCGGACCGTGCAGCTCGTCGCGGACTCGGTGCCCCGGGCCATCGGGGTCCCGGCCGAGCAGACCCAGGTGATCACCCCGGGCCATGGGGGCGCGGCCGGGACGCGCGCGTTGAACGCCGTGCTCAAGGAGCGGCTCAATCCGGGTCCGGGCCGCTTTGGCGGCTTCGATCCCGGTGACCGGATCGTCCACTCCCCGGCCCCGGGACGTACGGTGCCCGGTCACGTCGTGAAGGCCGACGCCGAGGGGCTGCACCTGGAGTGCGGCGGCGCCCCCGTCGTCGTACCGAAGGAGCGGGTGGAGCAGTCCGTGCGGCACGCGTGGGCGCTGACCGCGCACCAGGCGGTGGGGCACCGCTGGCCTGCCGCGGTCGTGGTGCTGCCGGGCGACGCCGCGGGGTCGCTGACCCGCCCGTGGGTCTACACGGCCTTCGGCCGGGCGGCCCGTCACCTCTCGGTCGTGCACGGCGTCGAGGCGGCCCTGCCGCGGGCGGTGGCGGAGGTCCCGCAGAAGGCGCGCACCACGCGTCTGCCGGCCCTGCTCAGGGCCCAGGTCCCGGCCGCCGGCTGAGCTGGGGGCGGACATGCGAGGTGGCGGCCACCGGAGTCCGGTGACCGCCACCTCGTGCGTGCGCAGAGCCCACGAGCCGCGAGGGCTCAGCGGTCCGCGTCGAGCGGCTCCAGGTCCTCGTCGTCGTCCAGGACCGTGCCCGGCCGGGGGCCCTCGGCGGGGCCCAGGTCGTCGTCGAGGTCGTCGTCCGCCTCGTCGTCGAAGACGGCGCTGACGTCGAAGCGGCAGACGATGCTCTGGGGGTCGGCCTGCTCGAACGGCGCGTCCAGCCACTCGCCCGCCTCGGCCGGCTCGTCCGCGGCGGTCACCCAGAGCGTGGAGTCGCCCTCCTCCAGTCCGAACTCCTTGTGCCGCGAGGCGATCTCGTCCGGCTCGAACTCGCCGAACAGCAGGCCGAGGGCCCCGTGGACCGTGCCGGAGGCGGTGGCCTCCACGCCCGCGTCGTCCTCGACGGCCTCGATGCGCCGGGCGTGGGCCAGCAGGCGCTGCGGCTCGACCACCGAGTAGTCGCGGCGGATCAGCACGCTCAGCGCGTTGGGCTCCTCGGGGCCCGTGTACGGCGGCAGGGTGTCGTCCGTGCCGGGGATCTCGAAGGGCGTGACCTCGTCATAGCGGTCGTACAGCAGTTCGTCGTATTCCTCGGCCGCAGCGGCCAGCTCGTTGAACGCCTCGTACACGGCCGGGTCGTCCTCACCCGTCCTGCGCTCGACCGCGGCCAGGTGGCGGTCGAGTGCGGTCTTGACCGCCTCGGCGGCGGCACGTACCTCGGCAGCGGTGGGCTGCGCAGCATCAGACATAGTGCAGACGCTATCCGTACCGGGCCCGTGCCCGCACAATAGATGCGATGCCGGAATACGAATTTGTCGACGTGTACGTACCGCGCGGGGTCTCCCGCAAGGAAGCCACACGTCTGCTGACGGACCATGCGGAGTACGGACACTGGGAGTTGGACCGCCTGAGCCTTCACCGCGACGGCAGCCGCAGAGTGCGGCTGCGCCGCCGGATCATCCGCCAGGTACGCGCCACGTGGTGAGCGAAGGCGGCTGAGACGGAGCGGGTCCGCCGTGCGGTCCCGCTCCGTTCTCCCCCTCTCCGGGGCATGTCGTCATGCCCTGACCCGAGTGACGGGCCTCATGCCGCCGAGCGTGCCCTGCGGTAGAGGAGCGCGCCCCCGAGCAGCGCGCCCGCTCCCGCCGGGACGAGCAGGCCCATGGGCAGCTCGCTGCCGGTGTGGGCGAGCTGTCCGCCTCCCTGCGGCTGTCCGGCGGCCCGCGCTCCGGCCGGGCCGACCTGCGAGGCGCCGACCACGTCGCCGTGTCCGGACGGCGTGCCCGGGTGGCCGTTCCCGCCCGGCTCGCCCTTCTGTCCGGGCTCTCCGTGGTGCCCGGATCCGCCCGGCTGCCCCGGGGGCACGTTCCGGTCGCCCGGGTGTCCGGGGTGGTGCGGCCGGCCCGAGGGCGGGGTGGAGTGGCCGCCGCCCGGACCGCCGGTGGAGCGGCCGCCGTCGTTGCCGCAGGCGTTGCCGGCCGCCGGGTTGCCGACGCCGCCCACGTTCACGCTATTGCCGCAGACGTTGACCGGCACGTCCACCGGCACCTGGACGTGGTTGCCCGAGCCGACGCCCGGCGAACCGCCGGCGTGCCCTCCGGCGTGCGAGCCGCCGTGGTGCGAGCCGCCGCCCTGGTGCGAGCCGCCGCCGTGTCCGCCGGAGGTGCGCCCGCCTTGGTCGGCGCACTTGTTGCCCATCGCCGGGTTGAGCAGACCGACGACGTTCACGGTGTTGCCGCAGACGTTCACCGGCGCGTGCACCGGAGCCTGCACCGTGTTGCCCGACAGCACGCCGGGCGAGTTCGAACCGGAGCCGTGCGCCCCCGAGTCGGCCTGCGCGTAGCCGCCCGCGGCGGCGAGTACGCCGGTCGCGGCCGCCATCGTCATCAGGCCCTTGCGGGTGACCTGTCGCATTGCTGTTACCTGCCTTCGACCTTGCCTGGGACCTTGCGGAACGTGTCCGCGCGGCGGGCGCGCGGACACCGAAAGCCCGGTCGGCCCCGGAGCGCGTGGCACGCGCTGCGGGGCCGACGAGGGCTCAGAGCCTCATGGAACGAGGCGCAACGTCACTTGTTGATGCAGGTGTTGCCGAAGGCGGGGTTCAGCAGCCCGATCACGGAGACCGTGTTGCCGCAGACGTTCACCGGGATGTGAACGGGCACCTGGACAACGTTGCCGGACAGGACACCGGGGGAGTTCACGGCGGCACCCTGGGCACCCGAGTCCGCGGCAGCCATGCCCGCACCGGCGAGAACCAGACCACTGGTGGCAACGGCGGCGGCGACGATCTTCTTGATCATTATTCCTCCTCGTAGGCAAATGCGACCCCAGCTTCGGGTCACACCACCTGTAACGAGGAGGGAGTAATCGAGCTACGAGCTTATGGTCGCATTCACTCTTCTCAGTCGGCCCCGCACGCGCTGGCGATTATTGGAGTGTCGTTTTACCTGCGCAATCCCCGACGCGGCGTACGCGGCCGGCGGCGCCGGCCCTTCAGGACGCGTCGATGAAGCGGTCCAGCACCCGCACGCCGAACCGCAGGGCGTCCACCGGCACCCGCTCGTCGACCCCGTGGAACATGCCGGCGAAGTCAAGCTCCGGCGGCAGCTTCAGGGGCGCGAAGCCGAAGCAGCGGATGCCGAGGTCGGCGAAGGACTTGGCGTCGGTGCCCGCCGAGAGCATGTAGGGGACGGCGCGTGCGATCGGGTCCTCGGCGGACAGGGCGGTCTGCATGGCGTCGACCAGCGCGCCGTCGAAGGTCGTCTCCAGCGCCTTGTCCGCGTGCACGTCCTCGCGCTTGACCCGCGGGCCGAGGATCCGGTCGAGGTCGGCGAGGAACTCGTCCTCGTACCCCGGCAGGTAGCGCCCGTCGACGTGCGCGGTGGCCTGACCCGGGATGACGTTCACCTTGTAGCCGGCGCCCAGCTGGGTCGGGTTGGCGGTGTTCTGCAGGGAGGCGCCGATCAGCTTGGCGATGCCGCCGAGCCGGGCGAGCGTCTCGTCCATGTTCTCCGGGTCCAGCTCGGTGCCGAGCGCGTCGCCGAGTTCGTCCAGGAAGTGCCGCAGCGTCTTGGTCACCCGCACCGGGAACTTGTGCCGGCCCAGCCGCCCGACCGCCTCCGACAGCTCGGTGATCGCGTTGTCCCGGTGGATCATGGAACCGTGGCCCGCGGTGCCGTCCACGGTCAGCTTCATCCAGTGCATGCCCTTCTGGGCCGTCTCGACGAGGTAGAGGCGCAGGTTCTCGTTGACGGTGAAGGAGAAGCCGCCGACCTCGCCGATCGCCTCGGTGACGCCCTCGAAGAGTCCCGGGTGCTTGTCCACCAGGTGCCGCGCGCCCCAGGTGCCGCCCGCCTCCTCGTCCGCGAGGAAGGCCAGGACGATGTCGCGCGGGGGCTTGCGTCCGCTGCGCATGCGGTCGCGGACGACCGCGAGGGTCATCGCGTCCATGTCCTTCATGTCGACCGCGCCCCGGCCCCAGACGCAGCCGTCCGCGATCTCGCCGGAGAACGGGTGGTGGGTCCAGTCCGCGGCGTTGGCCGGGACGACGTCGGTGTGGCCGTGGATGAGGAGCGCGGGCCGCGAGGGGTCCTCTCCCTCGATGCGGGCCACGGTGGAGGCCCGCCCCTGGTGCGACTCGAAGATCTGCGGTTCGAGCCCCACCTCCGCGAGCTGCTCGGCGATGTACTCGGCGGCCTTGCGCTCGCCCGGACCCGAGTGGTCTCCGTAGTTGCTGGTGTCCATCCGGATCAGCTCGCGACAGAGGTCGACGACCTCGTCCTCGCCAGAGACACCCCTGGCCGTGTTCGACTCGCTCACGCTGCTTCCTCCCACTGTCACTGCTGGTGGTCCCCCTCATCCTCTCCCCGGCACCCCGCGCGCCCCAAGGGCGGGCCCGGCCCGTCACACCCCGTTCACGCGTGAACGGGGTGTGATCGGGGCGCCCTCGGAAGCCTGGTAATGTTTCCTCTGTCGCCGCGAGGGAAACCACGCGCGACAGACACCTTGTCCGGGTGGCGGAATGGCAGACGCGCTAGCTTGAGGTGCTAGTGCCCTTTATCGGGCGTGGGGGTTCAAGTCCCCCCTCGGACACACGAAGAAGCGAGGCCGTGACCGCGAGGTCACGGCCTCGCTCGTTGTGCGCCGGACACGGCGTGATGGACATCCGTGGCGCGGGAGAATGGGCCGCATGACCACGCGTTCCTGCCCGTGCGGGCTCCCGAAGGCCTACGCCGCGTGCTGCGGCCGCTTCCACCGCGGCGAGGCCGCCGCACCCACCGCTGAGGCGCTCATGCGCTCGCGGTACAGCGCCTTCGTGAAGGGCGACGAGGGCTATCTGCTGCGGACCTGGCATCCCGGGACGCGACCCGCGCGGGTGGAGTTCGAGCCCGGGATGCGCTGGACCGGCCTGGAGATCCTGGAGACGTCGGAGGGGTCCGCGTTCCACTCGGCGGGGACCGTGACGTTCCGGGCGAGCCACTCCGGGGGCGTACTGCACGAGCGCAGCCGGTTCACGCGCGTCGACGGGGCCTGGGTGTACGTGGACGGCGACTTCATGGAGTGACGTCCCGCGCCGGGCATCCGGCGGCGGGGATGGATCAGGGGGCCAGGATGTCCAGTTCCTGGAGGGCGCCGACCGTGATCTGGCGGGTGAGCGCCTCCGCACGGACGGTGTCGCCGCCGCGGACCGCCTCGGCGACCTGGACGTGCAGGGTGACGGCGGCCGGGTCGGGGTCCTCGAACATGACCTCGTGGTGGGTGCGGCCCGCGAGGACCTCCGCGACCACGTCGCCGAGGCGGGCGAACATCTCGTTGCCGGACGCGTTGAGGATCACGCGGTGGAAGGCGACGTCGTGGATGAGGTACTTCTCCAGCTGCCGGCCGCGTGAGGTGGCGACCATGCCGAGGGCGCACTCGGTGAGTTCGGCGCACTGGCCGGCCGTGGCGTGCCGCGCGGCCAGCCCTGCGGCGACGGGTTCGACGGCGGAGCGCAGCACGGTGAGCGAGCGGAGCTGGGCCGGGCGGTCGGCGCCGGCCAGGCGCCACCGGATGACCTGCGGGTCGTAGACGTTCCACTCGGCCCTGGGGCGTACCGTCACGCCGACGCGGCGGCGGGACTCGACGAGGTACATGGACTCCAGGACCCGGACCGCCTCGCGCATCACGGAGCGTGAGACGTCGAAGCGCTGCGCGAGCTCGTCCGTACGCAGCACGCTGCCCGGCGGGTACTCCCCCGCCGTGATGGCCGGCCCGAGGGTGTCCAGTACGTGTCCGTGCAGTCCCCGGCCCCGTGTGCTCATGCCGCCAGCGTACGAGGATCCGGGCCCGGAGAAAAAGTCAGACTTATATGTCACAGACTCTTGAATTCGTCGTACCTAATGGGTTTCAGTGTCGTCGACATCCGGTGTCGACGAAGACGGCGAGAGCATGATGCAGCAGACGCGTACCCCCCGCGTGTTCGTGGTGATGGGCGTGGCAGGGACCGGCAAGACCACCATCGGTCCCTTGCTCGCTGCCCGGCTCGGCGTTCCTTATGCCGAGGGCGACGACTTCCATCCCCCGGCCAACATCGCCAAGATGACGGCCGGGGATCCGCTGACCGACGAGGACCGCCGGCCGTGGCTGGACGCGATCGGCGCCTGGGCGCAGGAGCGGGCCGGACTCGGCGGGGTCGTCAGCTGTTCGGCGCTCAAGCGGAGCTACCGGGACCGGCTGCGGGCCGCCGCGCCCGACGTGGTCTTCGTGCACCTCGCCGGTGATCGCGAGCTCATCGAGGGCCGGATGTCGCAGCGGCAGGGGCACTTCATGCCGACGGCGCTGCTGGACTCCCAGTTCGCCACCCTCCAGCCGCTCCAGGCGGACGAGGCCGGGGTCGCGGTGGACGTCTCCGGCAGCCCCGGCGAGATCACCGAACGGGCCGTGGCCGCTCTGCACGGCCTGTCCGAAGACCCGCAGTAAGTCCCCCGGGGGCTTCGCGGAGCCCCCGGGGTCTCCCCGACAGACACGTACACGCAAGGGAAGCACCCGTGACCAGACTCAGCGTCGAGATGCTGGCAGCGGACGCCGTGGAGCCGATCACCTCGGCCGGCCATGCCCAGTTGGGCATAGCCGTCCTGGCCGGCATCGCCGTCATCGTCCTGCTCATCACGAAGTTCAAGCTGCACGCCTTTCTCGCCCTGACCATCGGCTCGCTCGCGCTGGGCGCCTTCGCCGGGGCGCCGCTGGACAAGGCCATCCTCAGCTTCACCGGAGGACTCGGCTCGACCGTCGCCGGTGTGGGCGTCCTCATCGCGCTCGGTGCGATCCTCGGCAAGCTGCTCGCCGACTCCGGCGGCGCCGACCAGATCGTCGACACGATCCTCGCCAAGGCGGGCGGCCGTGCCATGCCGTGGGCGATGGTGCTGATCGCCTCGGTGATCGGCCTGCCGCTGTTCTTCGAGGTCGGCATCGTCCTGCTGATCCCCGTGGTGCTGATGGTCGCCAAGCGGGGCAACTACTCACTCATGCGCATCGGCATCCCGGCCCTCGCCGGCCTGTCCGTGATGCACGGACTGGTCCCGCCGCACCCCGGCCCGCTGGTCGCGATCGACGCGGTGAAGGCCAACCTCGGTGTCACCCTGGCGCTCGGCGTCCTGGTCGCCATCCCCACGGTGATCATCGCGGGTCCCGTCTTCTCCAAGTACGCGGCCCGCTGGGTGGACGTCCCGGCGCCGGACCGCATGATCCCCGCCCGCGCCTCCGAGGACCTGGACCGGCGTCCCGGGTTCGGCGCCACGCTCTTCACCATGCTGCTGCCCGTCGTGCTGATGCTGGCCAAGGCCCTCGTGGACATCGTCGTGGACGACCCCGCGCACATGGTCCAGCGCGTCTTCGACGTCGTCGGCTCGCCGCTGATCGCGCTCCTCGCGGCCGTCATCGTCGGCATGTTCACGCTCGGCCGGGCGGCCGGGTTCACCCGGGAGCGGCTGTCGACGACCGTCGAGAAGTCCCTCGCCCCGATCGCCGGCATCCTCCTGATCGTCGGCGCGGGCGGCGGCTTCAAGCAGACGCTGATCGACTGCGGGGTGGGCCAGATGATCCTGGACATCTCGAAGGACTGGTCGATCCCGGCTCTGCTGCTGGCCTGGCTGATCGCGGTGGCGATCCGGCTCGCGACCGGTTCGGCGACCGTGGCCACCATCTCGGCCGCCGGTCTCGTCGCGCCCCTCGCCGCCGACATGTCGACCACGCACGCCTCGCTCCTGGTGCTGGCGATCGGCGCGGGCTCGCTGTTCTTCAGCCACGTCAACGACGCCGGGTTCTGGCTGGTCAAGGAGTACTTCGGCCTGAACGTCGGGCAGACGATCAAGACCTGGTCGGTCATGGAGACGATCATCTCCGTGGTCGCCGGCGCACTGGTCCTGCTGCTGTCCCTCGTCATCTAGGCGCCCCACCCGTACGCACCGCCGCGCCGCCCGGTCCTCCGGGCGGCGCGGCGGTGCGTCACGGACGCCAGAGCGGGTGCTCGCGCTCCGCCCACTCCCGGCTCACCGAGCCCGTGCGCAGCCCGCGGCGGGCCTCCGGGTCCGCGAGGGCCATCCCGATGTGGCCGGCGAGGACGACGCCGATCGTCAGGGCGAGCCAGTCGTGCACGAAGGTGGCCGAGGTGCGCCACATCAGGGGGGTGAGGTGGGTGAACCACATGAGCAGTCCGGTGCCGAGCATCACCAGGCTCGCGCCGGCGATCCAGGCGGCGTAGGTCTTCTGGCCCGCGTTGAACTTGTCGGCGGGCCGTTCGCCGTGGCGGGTCGCGCGGCGCAGCGCCGCACGCAGCCACTGCCGGTCGTGCGGGCCCCAGCGGTTGAGCCGGCCCAGGTCCGCCCGGAAGGCGCGCGAGGCCAGGCCCGCCAGCACCGGGACGGGCAGCAGGAGTCCCGCCCACTCGTGGACCCGCACGACGAGTTCGCGCCGGCCGACGAGTTCGGCGAACGTCGGCAGGTACAGGCAGGCGGCGGTCGCGACGCACACGCCCGTCAGCGCGGCCGTCGTGCGGTGGATCCAGCGCTCGGCGGGCGTGAAGCGGCGCACGCGGGT
Organism: Streptomyces sp. NPDC054842; assembly: GCF_053611025.1. Classification (NCBI taxonomy): domain Bacteria; kingdom Bacillati; phylum Actinomycetota; class Actinomycetes; order Kitasatosporales; family Streptomycetaceae; genus Streptomyces; species Streptomyces sp. NPDC054842. The sequence continues at coordinate 66,466 of NZ_JBSGZN010000036.1, read as the reverse complement.
GGTGCGGGGCGGGGCCTCAGCCGGTGGGTTCATCGTCGCGTCCGTTCGAGCGGCCGACCCAGGCGTCGACGTCGTAGCCGCGCTTCTCCCAGTAGCCGGGGCGGACCTCGTCGGTCACGGTGATGCCGGAGAGCCACTTGGCCGACTTGTAGAAGTACATGGGGGCCACGTACAGGCGGACGGGGCCGCCGTGCGCGTGGCCGAGGTCCTTGTCCTGCATGCGCAGCGCCACCATGACGTCCCGGCGGCGGGCCTGGTCGAGGGTGAGGCTCTCGCTGTAGGCGCCGTCGAAGCAGGTGAAGCGGACCGCGCGGGCGGACGGCCGCACCCCCGCGGCGTCCAGCAGCCGGGACAGGCGCACCCCTTCGAAGGGGGTGCCGGGCACCCGCCAGCCGGTGACGCACTGGACGTCGTGGACGAGCCGGGTCTGCGGCAGGGCGCGCAGTTCGCCGAGCGTGTACGTGCCGGGGCGGTCGACGAGTCCGTCCACCGTGAGCCGGTAGCTGCGCGCGTCCTTGTGCGGCACCGACGAGGTCACGGAGTAGTAGCGGAAGCCGCCGCCGTTGGGCAGGAGCCCGGTCAGGCCGGTGGGGTCCTTGTCGGCGGCGCCGCCGAGGAAGCCCTCCAGGCCGCGCTGGAGCACGGGGGCGGTCACCACGCCGAGGGCGCCGAGGCCGAGGGTGCCGAGCAGGACCCGCCGCCCGATGGGCGTGCCCCGTTCTTCGGGCCGTTCTGAGTTCACGTATCGATTCGAACACCCGCGACCCCCTCGGGGCCAGGGGCCACGGGTGCCCGTCAGAAATACGTAACCACTTCCCCTGGGGTGCTCAGCCGGCCGACTCCGCCGCCTTGTCCAGCTGGAACGCCTCGTTGCCGAGTCCGATCCTGGCGTGCGCCTCGGGCTTGCGGGAGCGCAGGACGAGCCCCTGGACGAGCCCGACGACCAGGGCGAGCCCGATGATGCCGGGCAGCATCCAGTTCAGCGCGGAGTCCGGGCCGGTGCCGACGAGGACGTCGAAGTCCTTGACCGTGTAGCCCGCGATGACGAGGAGGGCGAGGCCCGCGAGCACGGAGGTGACCAGCCGCCAGGCCTGGGCGCGGGCGGCGCCGCGGCGGGCGAAGAAGACGACCACGGAGAAGGACGCGGCGGCCATCAGCAGGATGACGCCGAGGGCGCCGACGTTGCCGCCCCAGGTGAAGAGGTGCAGGACGGGCGCGGTCGGGTCGCCGGACGGCTTGTCGTCCGCCACCGCGAAGGCGCCCACGATCAGCACGGACACGACCGTCTGCAGGAGTGAGCCCGTGCCGGGGGCGCCGCTCGCGCCCGTGGTGCGTCCGAAGGTGGCCGGCAGCAGTCCCTCGCGGCCCATGGCGAAGGCGTAGCGCGCGACGACGTTGTGGAAGCTGAGCATCGCCGCGAACATGCCGGTCACGAAGAGGACGTGCATGACGTCGGTGAAGGTGGTGCCCAGGCGCGGTTCGGTGAGGAAGAACAGCAGCCCGGCGCTCTGCTTCTGGGCGGCGGGCACGATCGCGGAGGGGCCGGCGGCGACGGTGAGCGCCCAGGAGCTGATCGCGAAGAACACGGCGACGAAGGAGATGGCCAGGAACATCACGCGCGGTACGAGGATGTGCGGGCGGCTGGTCTCCTCGGCGTACACCGGCGCCTGCTCGAAGCCGGTGAAGGCGGCGATGCAGAAGCACAGGGCGGTGCCGACGCCGGCGCCGGTGAGGGTGTCCGGGTTGAAGGCGTGCAGCGACAGGCCCTCCCGGGCGGGGTCGGCGACGGCCGCGATGTCGAAGACGACGACCAGGGCGACCTCGATCAGCAGCAGCACGCCCAGCACGCGGGCGTTCACGTCGATCTTCAGCCAGCCGAGCGCCCCGACGACGAGCACGGAGAGCAGTGCCGGTATCCACCAGGCGATGTCGAGGTCGAGGTAGGTGGCGCAGAGGCCGGAGACCTCGAAGCCGAAGATGCCGTAGATGCCGACCTGAAGGGCGCTGTAGGCGACCAGCGCGACGAGGGCGGCGCCCGCGCCCGCGGTGCCGCCGAGGCCGCGGGAGATGTACGCGTAGAAGGCGCCCGCGTTGTGGACGTGGCGGCTCATCTCGGCGTAGCCGAGGGAGAAGAGGGCGAGGACCACGCCGAGGATGACGAACAGCAGCGGCTGTCCGACGATCCCCATCACCCCGAATGTGGTGGGCATGACACCCGCGACGACCATGAGGGGCCCGGTCGCGGCCAGCACGGAGAGCAGGAGGCCCGCCGTGCCGAGGCGGTCGGCGCGCAGGGCGCGGTCCTGTCCCTTGAACGTGCTGATGCCGGACCCGGCGGTGGGTCTGGCGCTCTTGCTCGTGCTCGAACTGCCCGTCGTCATGGCGGGTTGTCCTCTCCGGTGGTGGGATCAGGCCGTGCCCAGCGCGCTGTCGCGGGCGGCACGGAAGGCTTGGTGCGGATCGCGGTCGGGGTACGACCAAGGCGCCGGGGTGGCGTGCGCTCCGATGCGGTGGAAGAGGGCGGCGGCCTCGGCGCCCCGGCCCTCGCAGTACTTGGCGTGGGCGAGGAAGTTGAGGTCGACGTGGCGGCGCGGGTGGTCGTCGCGTTCCCACTCCAGCCACCAGTCGAAGGCGGCCTTCATCACCTGGCGGGCCCGCCGGCCGACCCAGTGGCCGGAGGCGACGGGGTCGGCCGGTTCGAGGCCGGCCGCGGCCAGCACACGGAAGCGCTCGGCGTGCGCGACCACCGGGAGGATGGCCAGGGGCGAGTCGGCGGGCGCCTGTTCGGCGGCCCAGTTGGCGAAGTCGTACACCTCGTGCAGCGGGTCCTGCCCGGCGTCGGCGCGGCGCTCGGCGAGGCGCGCGACCATCAGGTGGTGCGCGTGGTGGTGGTCGGGGTAGCGGTGCCGGACCTCGTCGAAGAGCCGGACGACGTCCTCCTCGCTGCCCATCGAGCGCTCCAGCATCAGCAGGCCGAGCCACGGGGTGGGGTCTGCGGGCGCGAGGGCGGCGGCGTCGCGGCACGCCTCCCGGGCGCGCTCCGGGCGCTCCTTGCCGTCGAGCGCGCGCTGCACGGTGGCGACCGCGAGGAGTACGGAGGCGCAGCTCGACTCGGGTTCGGCGAGCAGCCAGTCGCGGGCCCAGGTGAGGGCGGTCGGCTCCAGGGCGAGGACGGTGACCCGGTGGCCGCGGCGGTCCCAGTCGTCCCCCGTCGCGCCGAGCAGGGAGCGGACCCCGGCCCAGCGGCCCTGGGCCAACGCGGCGCGTGCGGTGACCAGTTCGACGTCGTCGAGGGCGGCGTCGAAGGCCTGGGCCGCGCGCTTGCGGCCGCGGCCTAGAGGGGGCGGGGGTGGGGGCACCGCGGGCGGTCCTTACGCGGGTGGTCCGTACAGAGCGGGGCCCGTCCGGGCCTGATCACGCAAAGCAAACCGTCAGCCAATGGTTGGCGTCAAGGGCCACCCGAACTGCTACACGTGTCAACTCTCGCATCCGAAAGCGAGGTTGACCCCGCTGCCTGCGGATACGGGCCGAAAGGCCGCGCTCCGGGTGGTGTTCACGCCGCCCGGAGCGCGCCCCTCCGGGCGGTTCAGCCGACGGCCTCCGCGGCCGCCCGGCCGGCGGTGCGGCCGGAGAAGAGGCAGCCGCCGAGGAAGGTGCCCTCCAGCGAGCGGTAGCCGTGCACCCCGCCGCCGCCGAATCCCGCGGCCTCCCCCGCCGCGTACACCCCGGCCAGCGGGTCGCCGCCGTCGGTCAGCACCCGGGAGGAGAGGTCGGTCTCCAGGCCGCCGAGCGTCTTGCGGGTGAGGATGTTCAGGCGCACGGCGATCAGCGGGCCGGCCGCGGGATCGAGGATGCGGTGCGGGGCCGCCGTCCGGATCAGCTTGTCCCCGAGGTACCTGCGGGCCCCGTGGATGGCGGTCACCTGGAGGTCCTTGGTGAACGGGTTGGCGATCTCCCGGTCCCGCGCGACGATCTCGCGGCGCAGCGCCGCCTCGTCGATTAGCGGCTCCTTGGTGAGGGCGTTCATGCCCCGCACGAGCGCGCTGAGGTCCTTCTCCACGACGAAGTCCGCGCCGTTGTCCATGAACGCCCTGACCGGGCCGGGCACGTCGGCGCGGGCCCGCTGGAAGACGCCCTTCACCGACTTGCCCGTGAGGTCGGGGTTCTGCTCCGAGCCCGAGAGCGCGAACTCCTTGCCGATGATCTTCTGGTCGAGGACGAACCAGGTGTGGTCGTACCCGGTCCGCATGATGTGTTCCAGCGTGCCGAGGGTGTCAAAGCCGGGGAAGAGCGGCACGGGCAGCCGGTTGCCGCGGGCGTCCAGCCAGAGCGAGGACGGGCCGGGCAGGATGCGGATGCCGTGGTTCTCCCAGACGGGGTTCCAGTTCCGGATCCCCTCGGTGTAGTGCCACATGCGGTCGCGGTTGATGAGGTGCGCGCCCGCGTCCTCGGCGATCGCGAGCATCTTGCCGTCGACGTGCGCCGGCACCCCGGCGACCATCGTCTCGGGCGGGCTGCCCAGCCGCTCCGGCCAGTTGGCGCGGACCAGGTCGTGGTTGCCGCCGATGCCGCCGGAGGTGACGATCACCGCCTGGGCCCGTAGCTCGAAGGTGCCGGTGACCGTGCGGCTGCTGGCCTCGCCGCGCTCGACGCCGGACGGCTCCAGGATCTCGCCGGTCACCGTGTCGACGGCGCCCGCGCTGCGGGACAGGCCGGTGACGCGGTGGCGGAACCTGAGCTCCACGAGGCCGCGGTCGACGCCGGCGCGGACCCGGCGCTCGAAGGGGGCGACCAGGCCCGGGCCGGTCCCCCAGGTGATGTGGAAGCGCGGTACGGAGTTGCCGTGGCCGTTGGCGTCGTAGCCGCCGCGCTCGGCCCAGCCGACGACCGGGAAGAAGCGGACGCCCTGCCGGTGCAGCCAGGGCCGCTTCTCACCGGCCGCGAAGTCCACGTACGCCTCGGCCCAGCGGCGCGGCCAGTGGTCCTCGGGACGGTCGAAACCGGCGGTGCCCATCCAGTCCTGGAGCGCGAGGGCGTGACTGTCCTTGATCCGCATCCGCCGCTGCTCGGGCGAGTTCACGAAGAACAGCCCGCCGAAGGACCAGTGCGCCTGGCCGCCGATCGACTGCTCGGGCTCCTGGTCGAGGAGGATCACCCGGCGGCCGGCGTCGACGAGCTCCGCGGTCGCCGCGAGCCCCGCGAGGCCGGCTCCGATCACGATCACGTCTGCGTCGTGGGCCATGTACGCGTCCTCTCGGCATTCCGACCGGTCGGACGGCGCCGGCGGAGACGGCGGCTCGTCGCCGGTTGGTGAGACAGTGGTAACAGTCGGCCAGGAGCCCCGAAGGCATCGTTACTGGTCGGTCAGATCCTTCGGCAGATGGCTGACCGAGTCAACTGCCCGGTTCCGGGTTCTCTCGTGGGCGGGTCACAGCCCGGGGCGCTACAGTCCAGATACGCACCCCGTGGCCCGCCCGAGTTATCGAGGTACACAGCGTGTCGGTTCTGGTTCTGGTCCTCTCCGTGAGTGCGGCCTGCTGTCTCGGCTTCGGCTTCGTGCTCCAGCAGAAGGCCGCCTCGCACGCTCCCCTGAGCGACTTCCTCTCCCCCCGCCTGCTCGTCGACCTCGTCCGCGTCCCCACCTGGCTGGGCGGCATCGGGCTCATGGTCGTCGGCCAGGTGCTCGGCGCGATCGCGCTGAGCCGCGGCGAGCTGTCCCTGGTGGAGCCGCTGCTCGCGACGAACCTGCTGTTCGCGATGGCGCTCTCGCGCCATCAGACGAAGCAGCCGCTGGGGCGGCAGGGCTGGGCCGGCCTGGCACTGCTCGCCGGCGGCGTCACCGCGTTCATCGTGGCCGGTCAGCCGCGGGGCGGCGACGCGATCACCGACCCGCTGCGGCACTGGCTGATCATCGGGATCATGATCGGCCTCGCGCTGCTGCTCACCGCGTACGCGAAGCGGTCCCGGCTGAGCGCGGCGCCCCTGCTGCTGGCCGTCGCGGCGGGGCTGCTGTACGGCGTGCAGGACGCGCTGACCCGGGTCACCGGGCAGCGGTTCGCCGCGGGCGGCTGGTCCGAGGTGGTCACCGGCTGGCAGCCGTACGGCGTCCTCGTGCTCGGCGTCACCGGGCTCGTGCTGGTGCAGAGCGCCTTCGAGACGGCACCGCTGCGGATGTCGCTGCCGGCGCTGACGGCCACCCAGCCGCTCGCCGGGATCGTCTGCGGAGTGGGTTTCCTCGGGGACCGGCTGCGCACGGACACCGGCGCCCTCGCCTGGCAGGCGACCGGACTCGCCGCCGTGGTGGCCGGCATCGTGCTGCTGGGCCTGCATCCTGCGATGCCGCGCGGGTCGGAGTACGCCCGGCGGGCCAAGGACCTCCAGACGCACTGAGCCCACGGCTGTGACCGGACCGGCGGACCGGGCCGCGCGGGGAATGCTTGGATGGGGGCCATGAGCGCCGCCGACGAGATCCTCGACATCGTGGACGAGAACGACCGGATCATCGGGCAGTCGCCGCGCGGGGAGGCCTACGCGCGCGGTCTGCGTCACCGCTGCGTGTTCATCCAGGCGCGGGACGCCGAGGGCCGGGTCTTCGTCCACCGCCGCACCCCGGACAAGCTGGTCTTCCCCTCGCTGTACGACATGTTCGTGGGCGGGGTCGTCGGGGCCGGCGAGTCGTACGACGACGCGGCCCTGCGGGAGGCCGAGGAGGAACTGGGCGTGCGGGGCCTGCCGCGACCGCGCCGGCTGTTCACGTTCCTGTACGACGACGGGGCCGGGAAGAGCTGGTGGTCCGCCGTGTACGAGGTGCGCTGCGACCTGCCCGTGCAGCCCCAGGCCGAGGAGGTCGCCTGGCACGACTTCCTCCCCGACGACGAGGTGGAGCGGCGCCTGACGGACTGGACGTGGGTCCCGGACGGCCTGGCGGCGTACGAACGCCTGAAGGCCTACCGCTCGATGGGCTGACCTGGCCGACCTGGGCTGATCTTGTGTGCGGACCGCCGGGCGAGCCGGCCCCGCGGCCCGGTCCAGGGTGCCCCGACGGCGCCCCGGTAGGGTCCCTCGCGTGATCGAATTCGTACGGAACGTCCGGCTGTGGTTCGTCCCCGAGGAGATCCGGCAGGAGGGCGGGACTCCCGACTACCGGTTCTCGCTGGCGAACGAGCGGACCTTTCTCGCCTGGCTGCGGACCGCGCTGGCGCTGATCGGCGGCGGCTTCGCCGTGGACCAGTTCCTGCCGGACCTGCGGTGGGGCTGGCGCGTCGGGCTCGCCCTCGCGCTGCTCGCCGCGGGCGTGCTGTGCTCCCTGCGCGCGGTCAACCACTGGGTGCGCTGCGAGCGCGCCATGCGGCGGGGCGAGGACCTGCCGGTGTCCCGCTTCCCCGCGCTGCTCGGCATCGCCGTCGCGGTCGTCGCCGTCGCGATGGTGCTCGTCGTGCTCGTCGGCTGGGAAGGGTGAGCGCGCCCGCCCGGGAACGCGACCCGGGCCTCCAGCCGGAGCGGACGCGGCTGGCCTGGCGGCGTACGACCCTGTCGAGCACCGTGGCCGCCGTGCTCGCCGTGAAGACGGCCCTGCACGGCGGGGCCTCGCCTCTCGGGATCGTGGCCTGCGCCCTGTGCTGGGCGCTCTGGCTGGGCTTCCTGGCGGTGGCCCACCGCCGCATCACCACCCTGGCCTCGGGCGCCGGCCGCACGAAGGCGCTCACGCCCCGGGACGCGACGGCGGCGACCCTGTGCACGGTGGCGCTCGCGGTGTGCGCGGTGGCGCTGGTGTTCTGACGGTGGTCCCTGGCACGCCCGGCGCCCGGCGCTGCGGGCACCCGCCGTCCGGGGAACCCGTACGGCACCCGGACCGAACGGGCCGATCACACCGCGTACGGGCGGATTCGGATGGTTTGCACCGATAGCCTGAGCCGTCATTCCACGCCACGTCGAAGGTGAGCACCATGACCACCCTCCACCAGGAGCACGCCGCCCACGAGCACGTCCACGGTCCCGCCTGCGGGCACACCGAGGTGCCGCACGGGGACCACGTCGACTACCTGCACGACGGGCATCTGCACCGCGAGCACGGCGGCCACTGGGACGAGTGCGAGCCGGGCGGGCACACGGCGCACGAGGGCCACGAGCACCGGCACGGCGAGGACTGCGGACACCAGCGGGTCCAGCACGGCGACCACGTCGACTACCTGCACGACGGCCACCGGCACGCCGAGCACGACGGACACTGGGACGACCACTAGTCGTCCCGTCCGGATCGGTCGTCACCGTCCGGACGGCGGCCGCGGGCGGCCCGATCGGCGTCTTTCCGGCTCCCTCGGGGACGGGAGACGCCGATCACGTTTTGCGCGGGCACTGGACGACATACCGACCGGTCGGCATCATGTGTGGCGTCCTGTTTTCCGTGTGCGTAGGAGCCATGATGAGCCCAGACCACCCCCCGGGTCTCGATCTCGACCGTTTGCGTGACCTGCTCGACGGCGAGCGGCCCGGACTGGTGGACGGCCCGCTGTCCGGCCGGCTCATCGAGGGGGGACGGTCGAACCTCACGTACGCGGTCACGGACGGCGCCACGAAGTGGGTCGTCCGCCGGCCCCCGCTGGGCCACGTCCTGGCCACCGCGCACGACATGAAGCGCGAGCACCGGGTGATCAGCGCCCTGCATCCGACCGCCGTGCCGGTGCCGCGGCCCGTGCTGCTGTGCGAGGACGACTCCGTGCTCGGCGCGCCCTTCTACGTCATGGAGTTCGTCGAGGGCACCCCGTACCGCACCGCCGGGCAGCTGGCCCCGCTCGGCGCGGAGCGCACCCGGGGCGCGGTCCTCGGCCTGGTCGACACCCTCGTCGAGCTGCACGCCGTGGACCCCGCCGAGGTCGGCCTCGCGGACTTCGGCCGGCCCGAGGGCTTCCTCGACCGGCAGCTGCGGCGCTGGGGCAAGCAGCTGGACGCGTCCAGGAACCGCGAGCTGGCGGGGATCGACGAACTGCACGCCGCCCTCGGCCGGAACCTGCCCGCCTCCCCCGCCCCGGCCGTCGTGCACGGCGACTACCGGCTGGACAACGTGCTGATCGGCACGGACGACCGGATCAAGGCCATCCTGGACTGGGAGATGTCCACGCTCGGTGATCCGCTCACCGACCTGGGGCTGCTGGTGATGTACAGCGCGCCGCTGGATCTGCCCGACTCCCCCATCAGTACGACGGCCTCGGCCCCCGGGCACCCGGACGCGGCCGAGATCGTCGAGCGGTACGCCGCGCGCTCGGGGCGCGACGTGTCCGCCGTCTCCTGGTACACGGCGTTCGCGTGGTTCAAGCTCGCCGTGATCCTGGAGGGCATCCACTACCGCTACACCCTCGGCCAGACGGTCGGCGCGGGCTTCGACCGCATCGGCGAGCTGGTCCCCTTCTTCATCGAGCACGGCCTGACCACCCTTCAGGAAGGCTGAACCGCCATGGACTTCGCATTCGACGCCCGCACCGAGGAGCTCCGCCGGAAGCTGCTCGCCTTCATGGACGAGTACGTCTATCCGGCGGAGGCCGTCGCCGAGGAGCAGCGCGCGCGACTGGCCTCGCCGTGGGACACCCCGGCGGTCGTCGGGGAGCTGAAGGCCGAGGCGCGCCGCCAGGGGCTGTGGAACCTCTTCCTGCCGGACTCCGAGTACGGCGCCGGGCTCACCAACCTGCAGTACGCGCCGCTCGCCGAGATCACCGGCCGCAGCCCGCACCTGGCACCCACCGCGCTGAACTGCGCGGCGCCGGACACCGGCAACATGGAGGTGCTGACGCAGTTCGGCGACGAGCAGCAGAAGAAGCAGTGGCTGGAGCCGCTGCTCGCGGGCGAGATCCGCTCGGCGTTCGCGATGACCGAGCCCGAGGTGGCCTCCTCCGACGCCACGAACATCACCACGCTGATCGAGCGGGACGGCGACGACTACGTCATCACGGGACGCAAGTGGTACATCTCCGGGGCGATGAACCCGGACTGCAAGATCTTCATCGTGATGGGCAAGACCGACCCGGACGGTGCCGACATCCGGCGCCAGCAGTCCATGGTGCTCGTCCCGCGCGACGCCCCGGGCGTCGAGATCCGGCGCGCCATGCAGGTCTACGGCTACGAGGACCACTCGCACGGCGGGCACGCGGAGGTCGTCTTCGACCACGCGCGCGTGCCGGTGTCGAACCTGGTGGGCGAGGAGGGCGGCGGCTTCGCCATCGCCCAGGCGCGGCTCGGTCCGGGGCGCATCCACCACTGCATGCGGCTGATCGGCATGGCCGAGCGGGCGATCGAGCTGATGTGCCGCCGCGCGGTGGCCCGCGACGCCTTCGGCAAGCCGCTCGCGCAGCAGGGCGTGGTGCAGAACTGGATCGCCGACGCCCGCGTGGCCGTCGAGCAGCTCCGGCTGCTGGTCCTGAAGACGGCCTGGATGATGGACACCGTGGGCAACAAGGGGGCGCACACGGAGATCCAGGCCATCAAGATCGCCACTCCGCGCACGGTCGTGGACATCCTCGACAAGGCGGTGCAGCTGCACGGCGCCGGCGGTGTGAGCCAGGACTTCCCCCTGGCGGAGCTGTGGGCGAGCGCCCGCACGCTGAAGCTCGCGGACGGGCCGGACGAGGTGCACCAGCGGTCGCTGGCGCGCCGGGAGATCAAGAAGTACGTGTGACGTGCCGGTGCCCCGGCGGCGGTTCGCCCGCCGCCGGGGCACCGTGCGTCCTCAGGGGCGCAGGGCGCGCAGCAGCAGGTCGGCGAGCTGGTCGGCGAGCTGCTGGGGGGTGAGGGGGCCGTCGGGGCGGTACCACGTCGACAGGTGGTGGATCGACCCGAAGTGGTAGTCGACGACCAGGTCGGCGGGGGTGGCCGTGGAGAAGACGCCCTCCTTCTGGCCCTCCTCGATGAGCGCGCGGAAGCGTTCGTGGTAGCGGCGGCGCTCGGCGCGCACCTGCTTGTTCTTCTCGGGGCTCAGCTGGTGCATCGAGCGGAAGAAGATCGACGCGTCGTCCAGGTTGTCGATCGTGGTCACCACGACGTCGGCCGCGGCTCCGCGCAGCCGCTCCTCGACGGGGGCGTCCGCGCCCGCGAAGGCGTCCAGGCGCTCCTGCTGGACGCGCAGCACGCGCGCGTACACCTCGTGCAGGAGGTCGTCCTTGGAGCCGAAGTAGTGGTAGAGGGCGCCTTTGGTGACGCCCGCCGCCTCGACGATCTCCTGCACCGAGGTCCGGTCGTAGCCCTGCTCCGCGAAGAGCCGGGTGGCGGCGGCGAGCAGCCGCTGCGGAACAGGAGGCCCGTCCCCGTCCGTCGTCCTGGGCACTGCCGCCACCTGCCTTCCGAATCGCTGTACCGTCGTCACGCGTTGCGCGCTTGTGAGGCGTCGTCCCTGCGGGAACGCAGTTCCCGCCGGAGGATCTTCCCACTCGCCGTCTTCGGCAGCTCCGGCAGGATCTCCACCTGACGCGGATACTTGTACGCGGCCAGCCTCTCCTTGCAGTAGGCGGCGAGCCCGTCCGGGTCGGCCTCGCTGCCGGGACGCAGGCTGATGTAGGCCTTGACGGTCTCTCCGCGGTAGCCGTCGGGGATGCCGACGACGGCCGCCTCGCGCACCGCGGGATGCGTGTAGAGGACGTCCTCCACCTCGCGCGGCCACACCTTGAAGCCGGACGCGTTGATCATGTCCTTCTTGCGGTCGACGACGTAGAGCCAGCCGTCGGCGTCCATGAAGCCGATGTCGCCGGTGCGCAGCTCGCCGTCGGGGAAGGTCTCGGCGGTGGCCTCGGGCCGGCGCCAGTAGCCGGGGACGACCTGCGGGCCCCGGACGAGGATCTCGCCCTGCTCGCCGAAGGGGACTTCCCGGCCGAGGTCGTCCACGATGCGCACGACCGTGTCGGGGCCGGGCACGCCCACGGCCAGGGTCCCGGACAGGGGGTCGACCGGGGCCTCCTTGCCGGGCGGCACGGAGGCGCAGGGCGCGCTGCACTCGGTGAGCCCGTAGCCGTTGTGGATGTACGGGCCGAAGCCGGCACGGAACTTCTCCACCAGGGCGGGCGGCAGCGGGGCCCCGCCCGAGGAGATCATCCGGAACGAGGAGAAGTGGTCGCGGGTGACGGCGGGGTGCGCGGCCAGCGCCATGAACGCGGTCGAGGGTCCCACCGTGTAGACGGGGCGGTGCTCCAGGAACGCGTCGAGGACGACGCCCGCCTCGAAGCGGTACGCGAGGACGAGGGTGCCGGCGCTGTTCAGGCAGCCGGCGAACTGCGCCACCATGCCGGTGATGTGGAACAGGGGTGCCATCGCGAAGTACACGGGTGTCCCGGGCAGGTCGAGCCCGGTGCGCTGCCGCTCGGCGTTGTGCATCAGGTTGCCGTGGGTGTTGGTGGCGCCCTTGGGCGCGCCGCTGGTTCCCGAGGTGTAGCTGATCAGCGCGATGTCGGACGGGGCCGCGTCGCGGTCCCCGGGCGCCCGGTGGCCCGCGCGGGCCACGGCCAGCAGGTCGTCGGCGTCCGCGGCGACGGGCAGCCGCTCGAAGTCCAGCACGCGCGCGTCGTCGCGGGTCTGCAGGTCCCGCTCGCAGGCGGTGAGCACAATGCGCACCGGTGAGTCGGCCGCGGTCTCCCGCAGGTAGGACTCCCAGGCGCGGTCGGCGCAGACGAGGGCGCTCACCTCGGCGTCCTGGAGGACGTGGCGGACCTCGCCCGACTTGTACATCGGGTTGACCGGGACGACGACCGCGCCCGCCTTCCACGCGCCGAGCAGCGCGAGCACGAAGTGCGGGGAGTTCTGGAGCAGGATCGCCACCCGGTCGCCGCGGTGGATGCCGCGGGCGGCGAGGTGCCCGGCGACGGAGTCGCTCAGCTCGTCGACCTCGCGGTAGTCGAGGCGCCCGTCGAAGTAGGCGAGGGCGGTCCGGTCCGGGGTGCTCTCCACGGCCCGGCGCAGGACGTGCACGAGGGAGTCGAGGGGGTCGATCGGGGCCCGCTGCGCCTCGTTCAGCTGGGACAGCCACGGCTTGGCCGCGTAGGGGGACCCGGTCACCGGGACGCCTCCCACTTCTGCTGGATCTGGTTCATGCCGGTCAGCCAGCGGTCCGGCTGCGCGGCCCGGGCCTGGTAGTACCCGGCGACCTCGGGGTGCGGGAGGATCAGGAAGCGGTCCTCGGCCATTCCCTCGAAGAGCGCGGACGCGACGTCCTCGGGCTCGATGGCGGTCGGCTGGAGCACCAGGTCGCCCGCGCTGCCGGTGTTCGCGAGCATGTCGGTGCGCACGCCCTGGGGACAGATGGCGTGGACCTTCAGCCCGCGGTGGCGGTAGGTGAGCGAGAGCCACTCGGCGAAGGCGTACGCCCCGTGCTTGGTGACGCTGTACGGCGCCGCGCCCACCATGGTGAGCAGTCCGGCGGCGGAGACGGTGGAGACGAAACGGCCGCTCCCGCGCTCCAGCCAGCCCGGGATCAGCTCCTGGGCCGCGCGGACGTGGGCCATCACGTTGACGTCCCAGGCGAGCGCCCAGACCTGCTCGCCGGCCGCCTCCGAGCCGCCGGAGCCGAGGCCCGCGTTGGCGCAGTAGACGTCGACGGTGCCGCCGAGGGCGTCCCGCGCCTCGGCGACGATCGTGGACGCGTCGCCGGGGACGGCGATCCCGCCGATCTCCTCGGCCACGGCCTTCGCCTTGTCGGCGTCGAGGTCGTTGACCACGACCCGGGCGCCCTCGGCGGCGAAGCGGCGGGCCAGCGCGGCCCCGATGCCGCCTCCCGCTCCGGTGACGACCACTCCCGCATCCTGCACGGCTTCCACCATCGGTCTCCTTCGACGCGACGCGAATCGGCTCCTGCTCGCGTCAGACTAACCAGTCGGTATGTAGTGGCGGAAGGGGTGGCCCCGACGAGGCCGGTCCGGTTCGTTCCGCGGCGCCCCGGCGACCGCTAGCGTGCGTGACCATGACAGTTCCGTCGATCACGGAGGTCACCGCATGAAGCTGTCCAGACGCGGTCTGCTCGCCGCCACCACGGCCACCGTCGCGGCGTCCGCGGCACCGGCCGGCGCCGCCACCGGGGGCCGACGGCTCCGCACCGGCTTCGAGCGCCTGGCCGCGAACGGTTACGCGCCGCTCGACGGGCGGCGGGTCGGCGTCGTCACCAACCCGACGGGCGTCACCCGGGACGTGCGGCACATCGTGGACGTGATGCACGCCGACGGCCGCGTGGACCTGGCCGCCGTCTTCGGGCCCGAGCACGGCTTCCGCGGCACCGCCCAGGCGGGTGGCTCCGAGGGCCGCTACGACGACCCGGCGACCGGGCTGCCCGTCTACGACACCTACATGAAGAGCGGCCGGGCCCTGGCCGACGTCTTCACCGCCTCCGGGGTCGACACCGTCGTCTTCGACATCCAGGACGTGGGCGCGCGTTTCTACACGTACATCTGGACGCTCTACGACTGCATGGAGGCCGCGCAGCTCGCGGGCAAGCGCTTCGTGGTGCTGGACCGGCCGAACCCGCTGACCGGGCGCGCGGCCCAAGGACCCGTCCTGCACCCGGAGTTCGCGACCTTCGTGGGGCGCCGGCCCATCGCGCAGGCGCACGGGATGACGGTGGCGGAGCTGGCGCGGCTGTTCAACGGCGAGTTCCTGACCGCGCCGGTGCCGCTGGAGACGGTGCCCATGACGGGCTGGAGGCGGTCGGAGTTCTACGGCGCCTCGGGACTGCCGTGGGTGCCGCCGAGCCCGAACATGCCCACTCCCGACACCGCGCTGGTCTACCCCGGCACCTGTCTGTTCGAGGGGACGAACCTGTCCGAGGGGCGGGGCACCACCCGGCCGTTCGAACTGCTCGGCGCGGAGGGCCTGGACGGCCGGTGGGCCGCCGCCGTCGAGCAACTCGGCCTGCCCGGAGCGCACTTCAGGGAGGCGTACTTCGCGCCGACCTTCTCCAAGTTCCAGGGGAAGACCGTCGGCGGGGTGCAGGTCCACGTGCACGACCGGGCCGCCTTCGACCCCGTGCGCACCGGTGTGGCCCTCCTGGTGACCGCGAAGAAGGTCTGGAGCGGCTTCGCCTGGCGTCCGGACAACTGGATCGACAAGCTGACGGGTTCCACCCAGGTACGCACGATGACCGACGCGGGCGCGACGGCCGACGAGGTCGTCGCCGCCTGGCAGGACGAACTGGCGGCGTTCCGACGGGTCCGCGCGGAGTACCTCCTCTACCGGTAGCCGCCGGGGCCGATGTGTCCCCGCCCGCCGGGTGACCGGCCGGTGCCGGCGGCGGGCCGGGTCCTGTGGCCCGCCGCCGGCACCGGAGTTCACGTCACCGCGTCACCGCGTCACCGCGTCACCGGTGCGACGTGAACTCCACCACCTGCTGGTACGTCGGCCGGTTCTGCCAGCTGACGGGGCCGTGCTTGATGCCGCCGAGCGTGCGGTGGACGATCGAGTCGGCGCACCACTGGTCGCCCGCCGAGCACTGGTCGTCACCGGGGTAGACCTGGGCCGCCGTCCTGCCCGCCGCCTCCTTCAGGGTGCTGATGAGGACGTCCCGGCAGGCGTCGAGGCCGCCGCCTCCGCAGTACTTCTTCGGCAGTCCGCCGCGCACGGGTTCGCCGAGCACCGCGCGGATGTCCTTGTGGACGTAGCTCCACCAGCCGTACTGGAAGGCGCTGCCGGCGTGCGCCCCGGTCGGCCCGTGCGCCGCGGAGGGCGACTCGTCGACGGGCAGGTTGCCGGTGAAGGCGGTGTACAGGTCGCTGCCGAGCCCCGGTTCGAACTCGGCCTTCACGAGGAGCGGCCACCAGGCGTCCATGATCCGGACCGCCTCGGCGTTCGCATACGTCTTCGAACCGGCCGAGGTCTCGGTGCGCCGCGCGCCCGCTGCCACCCAGGCCGACAGCTTCCCGGCGGCCGCCGCGGCCGTGGCGTCGGTCACCGGCCGGCTCCCGACCACCTTCAGCAGATCGGGCAGCACGTCCTCGGCCCGCAGGTCGGCCAGGCCCGCGTCGGCCATCGCCTTCACCAGCGCGGACCGCGTGACACCGCCGGCGGACACCAGTTTCCGCACCCGGTCGTCCAGCAGGTCGCCCCGGTGCACGGAGCCGTCGCCCCAGGACGCCGTGGAGTAGTCCTTGGCCTGTTTGTTGTTCCACGAGACGTAGTAGTCCTGGTCGACGGAGTGCGGGTGGGCGGACGCCGGGGTGTAGTCGGCGGTGTTGGGGCCCGGGTTCCAGCCGCGCCACTCGTACGCCGCCTCGGCCCGCACCGGGTAGTCGGGGTCGACGCCGTCGGCGCGCACCGGGTTGTCGCCGCTGTTGTAGTAGGCGGTGTGCGCGGAGTCGGCGTAGAACCAGTTGAAGGTGTAGTTGATGTGCTGGACGGCGCTCTGGAAACTGGCGGAGTCCTTCACGAAGTCCGGGTCGTTGAGCATCTGGAAGCCGATGATCGAGTCGGCCTCGTGCAGGTACGAGGAGCGCAGCGTGGTGTAGGCGACCTTCTTGCCGTCCACCGTCGCGCGGTACTCCACCGGCCCGTACTTGGTGCGGTAGACCTGCATGCGGTACGAGCCGGCCCGGGTCGAGTCGGCGACGGTCGGCTTCCAGGTGTTGGTCCGCTCGACCTTCTCCATGGCGGTGCAGGTGCCGTGGTACAGGTAGTGGTAGTCGTCCTGGCACAGCTCGACCGCGTAGGTGTCGATGATGTCCTGGCCCGAGGTCGTGGCGCTCCACGCGTAGTCCTGGCCGCGCCCCAGCTCGACGTACATGCTCAGGCCCGCGAAGGACGCTCCGCGCGCGCTGAGGCCCGGCCCCTGGATCTCCTGGAGCATGAGCAACTGGGGTGCGAAATATCCGGTCTGGGGGCCGAAGACGGCGATCGGATGGCCGCTCGCGGTGTGCTCGCCGCTCACCACCAGGGCGTTGGACATGCCGCGCCGGGCCGCGGAGAGCGCGGTGGCGGTGGTCCGGGCCGTGGCGGCGGTGGCGGCCGACGCGGTGGCGCCGCCGGTGCGGTCGTAGACGAGGGGTTCCCGCGTCACCGAGCCGGCGTCGGGCAGGGCCCGGCCCTTCGGGTCGTCGGGCCTGGTGGCGTACGGGAAGCTCTGTCCGTCGTGGACGGTGAGTACGGCCTCGGGGTCATTGCGCATGCGGAAGGACTCCCAGACCTCGGTGCCCTCGGCCACGCCGTAGCGGGACTGGGCGGCCAGCAGGGAGAGGGCGTTGCCGACCTCGCCGCCGCCTCCCGAGCCGAAGAGCGCGCCGATGACGGAGGCCAGCGCGACCAGGTCGGTGAGCTTGAAGTGCTCGATGGTGCCGGCGTTGGTGATCGAGTCCTTGTGGCCGGTGAGGACGTACTCGCCGGGGAAGTAGCGGCCCTTGTCGGAGGCGTCGATGTAGGCGTTGACGCCCTCCAGGTAGGCCTTGGCGTCGTCGAGGGCCTGCCGGCCGCGGGCGCCGTTGCCCGCCGTGGCGTCGTCGATCTGGGCCTGCAGGTCGGCCTCGGTGTACGGGGCGTTGCGCCAGAACTCCTGCTCCAGGCCCTGGTTGGAGGGGGCGCCGCCCGCGAAGGAGGTCAGCTGGCCGCGTCCGACGTGCCGGAAGACGTCCATCAGCCACAGCCGGTCCTGGGCGGCGGCGTACCCGGCGCCGAACTCCGTGCCGTAGCGGGTGGTGCCCGTGATGTGCGGTACGCCCGTCTTCTTGTCCCGGACGATCGTCACGTCGCTGCGACCCGCGGGCCTCGTGGTCGAGGCGACCTGGTCGGCGGGGACGCCGAACGACGCGTTGTTGAAGAAGTCGTTGATCTTCGCGTCGGTGAGCGCGGAGTAGCCCGAGGGCAGTTTGCCGTAGGGCGCGAGCTGGTCCTCGGCATGGCTCGGCTGGGTGCCGAACGCCTGGTTGAGCAGGATCTCCGCGAGGGTGGCGTTGCCGTTCTCACCGGGCGGAAGGATGTCCGAACACCGGCCTCCGCAGTGGTCCTCGGCTGCGGTGACGGCCGCCGGCGCGGCGGCCGCTTGGGTAATGGGGGACAAAAGACCGGCAATGAGGACGCATACGGATGCGCTCTTGAGGAACTTGGGGAATCTGCGAGGAGTTCTCAGTCTGTCGAGGACGGTGCGTGGGGTACGCCGTGGCATGGCAGCTCCTCCCGACGGGGGTGTGCCGGAGGTTACCGCCGGTATCTCCGCGTTGGAAGGTGAACATGCGTCACTTTCGGGAAACCCGCCGCGCGGGCGGCGGTCCGGTCAAGTGGCCTTGTGCACAACCGACTTCGGCAGGCGACTGACAGCGGCGGGAGACGGGCCGTGAAGGGATCGGTGGACGGCTTATGGCAGTCATCGGAGATCGGATGGAGCCGAATCGCTTGTCGATACGTCTACTCGGCGACGTCCGCAGGACGACGACGCCGAAGTGACCGAAGTTCAGGTGCAGATGTGACGGAGGTGCAGGGCGATGGCCGGTTTCCGGAGTCTGGCGAGACAGGTGCGCGACCCGCGGTGCGATCTCGCACTGCGGCGCTACTCACTGCGCAAGTGCCTGGAGAGGTTCGCCCCGTACGGCCACCGGGCGACCTGGGACCATCTGTGCTCCAGGGCCGGTTTCGGCCCCGAGGACCGGTCCCCCGACCCGGCGCGGCTCGTGGCCGCGCTGGACGAACTCGAAGAGGCCCGCAAGGTCTGGCTCGCCTACGAGGTCGCGTTCGCGCAGCGCCGCAAGAAGGAGAAGCACGACGGGCTGCGCAGGCCGGGCACCGTGGACGACTGGCACCGGCTGACCTGGGGCGGCTTCGGGGTCGCGTGGTGCGACGACCCGGGTGTCCACCCGCATGAGCCGCTCGCCGAGGTGCTGCGGCGCCTGATCGCCGCCCTGGAGCGCGAACCGGGCACGGTCTGCCCGGTGTGCACCGGGGAGAGCCTCGTCTGGAAGTACGACCTGGCCCACGAACCGTCCTCGGGTCCGGTGTGCACGCACTGCGGCATCGTCGTGCCGCGGCCGGTCCTGACCCCCGAGGCGCTGGCGGAGACCAGGCGCGGACGGCTGCTGCTCATGTCGGCGTGAGGCGGCGGGGGTGCGCCGCCTGGGGACGCACCCCCGTGCACGTGCCTACGGCGTCAGCACGTCCGTGTGGATGGCGAGCTTGAACTCGGCGAGTGTGATCCGGGTGGCGATCCTCGCGTCCCCCGCTCCGCGCGCCGAGATCTTCAGGCCGACCGGTGTCCCGGGCCGTACGAACATCTGCCACAGATAGGTGCGGAACTGCCCGCCCCGGGTGAGCATCGTGTCGTTCGTGGCGGTCGAGTCGTACCCCGTGGAGGCGTTCAGCGGGTCGCGGACGAAGCGTGCCCGGTACTCCAGCGCACGGGTGTCCGCCTCCCAGAAGACCATCGCGGAGAGCACGCCCCAGCCGTCGTGGCTCGGCCAGATCAGCCCCGAGCGTGCGTCGGGGTACACGGATTCGGCGGGGCCGCCGTTCGCCGGGTCGTGCATCCTCCACGGGTCGTAGGACTCCTCGGTCGTCTCGTACGGGAAGCGGACGAGGTGGTAGCCGTCCGGGTCGTACGTGATCCGCTGGGCCCCCGAGCGCTTGGCGTCCCATTTCAGCGAGCTGACGACGACACTCATCCGTGTTCCTCCTCGCGGTGCGGATTCCGCGCGGGACCCGGCGGTTGTCGGTGGCCTCCGGCACCATCGGGGCATGGTGCAGGTGTGTGTGAACGGAACCCGCGGGGCCGCCGACGGCGCGGTCGTACCCATGTCGCCGGGTGCACTGGCCGACTCCGCCGCCGAGGCCGTCGCGGCCGGGGCGTCGGACGTCCATGTTCACCCCAAGTCCCCTTGTGGTCAGGACACATTGTCGGCCGAGGCGGTTGCGGCCGTGCTGGAAGCGATACGTTCCCGGGTCGGGGTCCCGGTCGGCGTCACCACGGGGGCGTGGGCCGAGCCGGACCCGGCGGCCCGGGTGGCCCGGATCCGCGCGTGGACGGTGCTGCCTGACCACGCCTCGGTCAACTGGCACGAGCCGGGCGCCGAGGAGGTCGCCGCCGCGCTGCTCGACCGGGGCGTGGACGTGGAGGCGGGCGTCTGGTCCGGCACGGAGGGCGCCGCGCGGTTCACGGCGTCGCCCCTGGCCGGGCGGGTGCTGCGGGTGCTGGCCGAGGTGACCGACCCCTCCCCCGCGACGGCGCAGGAGACGGCCCGGGCGCTGCTCCGTGAGCTGGACGACGCGCACGGCCGGCCGGTGCTGCTGCACGGCGAGGAGGGCGGCGCCTGGCCGGTCCTGCGCCTCGCCGGGCGGCTGGGGCTCGCGACCCGGATCGGCCTGGAGGACACGCTGACCCTGCCGGACGGACAACGGGCGGTGTCGAACGCCCAGTTGGTGGCGCGGGCGCTGCGGCTCCACGGGCCGGACCGGCGGACGCCGTAGCCGGTCACCGCACCGCCGGCACAGCGCGCGGGCGTGCGGATCCCCACGACGCTAGCAGCCCCGAATTCGCTCGCTCCACCCCTTATGCGCACGGAGAGTTGGGGGCGATGAGACACGGCTGAGCGACCGGGGAGCCCACGATGTCGACGCTGCGCGTCACCGCCGAAGTCCTGACCGTCCACGAGCACCCGAACGCGGACGCGCTCGAACTGGCCCAGGTGGGCCTGTACCGGGCCGTCGTCGCCAAGGGTGCCTTCCGCACCGGTGAGACCGCCGTCTACATCCCGGAGCAGTCCGTGCTCCCGGCCGGGCTGATCGACGAGCTGGGGCTGACCGGGCGGCTGGCGGGCAGCGGCGCGGACCGGGTGAAGGCGGTCCGGCTCCGCGGCGAGCTGTCGCAGGGCATCGTGTGCCGCCCGAAGGCGCTCGCGGGCGTCGACCTGGCGCGGGCCGCCGCGGAGGGCACCGACTTCGCCGGCCTACTCGGCATCGTGAAGTGGGTGCCTCCGATCCCGCCCACGATGAGCGGCGAGGTCGAGTCGGCGCCGGGCCTGCTGCCCTGGGTCGACATCGAGAACATCCAGCGCCACCCGGACATCTTCACGCCGGGCGAGCCGGTCGTCCTGACCGAGAAGCTGCACGGCTCCGCGTGCCTGCTGACGTACTGCGCCGCCGACGGCCGGGTCCACGTGTCCTCCAAGGGCTTCGGCGCCAAGTCGCTGGCGCTGACCGAGGACCCGCGCAACCTGTACTGGCGCGCGGTCCGCGGCCACGGGGTCGCGGAGGCGGCGGCGCGGCTCGCCGGGCGGCTGGGGGCGGCCCGCGTCGGGATCTTCGGGGAGGTGTACGGCGCGGGCGTGCAGGACCTGTCGTACGGCGCCGACGGCCGCCGCGAGACGCTGGGTTACGCCGCCTTCGACGTCTGCGCGGAGATCGACGGCCAGGTCCGCTGGCTGGACGCGGCGGCGCTGCTGGACGGCGAACTGCCGCTGGTGCCGCGGCTGTACGCGGGCCCGTACGACATCGCGCGCGTCCTGGAGTTCGCCTCGGGCCGGGAGACCGTGTCCGGCCGCGCACTGCACCTGCGCGAGGGCGTGGTGATCCGCCCGGCCACCGAGCGCCACAGCCCGGTGACGGGCGGCCGCGCCATCGCGAAGGCGGTGAGCCCGGCGTACCTGACCCGCAAGGGCGGCACGGAGTACGAGTAGCCGCCCGACGGCGCCGGATACGCCCTCCGGCCCCTCGGTCCGACCGGGGGCCGGAGGCGCGGCTCGGAGGCGGGCCTCCGGGGGCGCGAGGGCGGGCGGGGGTACGGAGGGCGCCGCCCGCCGTACCCGCGTCGGGCACGCGCCCCCGAGGTGACGTCGGGCGTACCGCCGCCGCCTCGGGGCGCAGGGCGTAACGCACCTGGGCGGCGCGGGCGGTTGCGGGGGCGCTGCCCCACGCGGGACGGCGGGCGTTGCGCGTACGTACCGGCGCGCAGGGGGCCGGGGCGGGGGTGCGGGGCCGGCGTCGCCCCCCTGTCCGCCTCGGGCACGCAGGGCGTCGGGCGTAACGCCCCGGCATCCGCCTTCGGCGCTGCGCAGGTGCGCCGAAGCGCACCGGCGCCCACCGGCGAGCCCGCGGGTGAAGGCGCGCCATCACGCACCCGGGTCGGGGGCGCCCCGCCCATCAGCCCCTGGGCACGCAGGCGGGTCGGGGCGCGTCCGCTGAGCAGCCGCTCCGGCTGTACGCAGGTGCGCCGGGGCGTCGGCCCGCGCCTTCACCGCCGGCGCACAGGACCGGCCCCGGGAAGCGGGGGCCGGCGAACCCCGGGGCCACGCCCCCGCCCGTAGGAGCGCTCAGCGGCACTCCTCGGTGGCCTCCCCGCGGGGCTCGCGGGGTTGTGGGGTGCGGGGGCGCTCCACCATGAGGCGGGAGCCGGCCCGGCGTTCGCCGAAGACGTCGTCGGGGTTGGAGAGCACGCAGTTCTCCAGCGACAGGCAGCCGCACCCGATGCAGTCCGTCAGATGGTCGCGGAGCCGGCTCAGCTGCGCGATGCGGTCGTCCAGCTCCGACCGCCACGCCTCGGAGAGCCGGGCCCAGTCCGCACGCGTCGGCGTGCGTTCCTCGGGCAGCTCGGCCAGCGCCTCGCGGATCGTGGCGAGCGGGATGCCGACGCGCTGGGCGGCCCGCACGAACGCGACCCGGCGCAGGGCGTCACGGTGGTACCGGCGCTGGTTGCCCGCGGTGCGGCGACTGCTGATCAGGCCCTTGGACTCGTAGAAGTGCAGGGCCGAGACGGCGGCGCCGCTACGGGCCGACAGCTGGCCGACCGTGAGTTCGTGGATCTTCTCGGAAATCTGGGGCACCCCTCGAACCCTACCGACCCGCTCGCCGGGCCGGTCCGTTGACATGAGGCCCGAGCCCGACCATGCTAAGCAGTCGCTTAGACATTGACGCGCGGGAGGCCAGGGACATGGCAGAGCCGAGGATCTTCACATCCGCCGACGAGCTGAAGGCGGCCGTGGGCGAGCAGTTGGGCCACAGCGACTGGCTGGAAGTCGACCAGAAGCGGATCGATCTGTTCGCGGAGGCCACGGGCGACCACCAGTGGATCCACGTGGACCCGGAGAAGGCGGCGGCGGGCCCCTTCGGCACCACCATCGCGCACGGCTATCTGACGCTGTCGCTGCTGCCCGCCCTGGTACCCCAGGTGATGCGGGTCGAGGGCATGAAGATGGGCGTCAACTACGGCGCGAACAAGGTGCGCTTCCCCGCGCCGGTGCCGGTGGGTTCGCGGCTGCGCGCCACCGCGGTCCTCAAGGAGGTCACCGAAGCGGGCGGCGGTGTCCAGCTCACGGCCGTGGTGACGGTCGAGCGCGAGGGCGGCGACAAGCCGGTGTGCGTCGCGGAGTCGGTCTCCCGCTACTACTTCTGACCCGTGAGCGGACCGGGTGCCCGGCGGCTCCAGCCGGTCACTTCCTGGCGCCCACCATCCGCAGCACGAGGTCGGCGTAGAGCGCGCCGACCTCGTCGGGCGTCCTCGGACCGTTCACGTTGAACCAGCGGGCCACGTCGATGCAGAGCGACAGCACCGCCAGCGAGGTGCCCGGCACGTCCGGCACGTCGAAGGTGCCCGCCGCCACCCCGTCCTGGATGATCCCGCGGACCTGGGCGTCGACCTGACGGCGCAGGCCGACGATCTCGGCGCGGGCGTCGGGGCCGAGGGCGTCGAGCTCGTACTGCACGACCCGTGCGGTGGTGTGCTGGGCCGCGTGCCACCGGACGAAGGAGGACACGGCCACCTCCAGGCGCTCGGCCGCGCCGCCCTCGCCGTCGGCCGCGGCCCGCAGGATGGCGAGCGCCTTCTCGTGCCCGATCCGGCTGATCCGGTGGAGCAGTTCTTCCTTGGTCTTGTAGTGGATGTAGAGCGCGGCGGGGCTCATACCCGCGCGGCCGGCGATGTCCCGGGTGGTCGTCGCGTGGTAACCGCGCTCGGCGAAGGCCTCCACGGCGGCCACGAGCAGCCGCCGGGCCGCGTCCGGGGTGACCTCGCCCCACGGCTGCGTCTCGCCGCCGGCCGTCTCCTCCGCCGTAGTCATCGCTCGCGCCCCTTCCAGTGGCAGGACGAACACCATACCCCTGAAGCTGAGCGGGCGCTTAGAGTGCCCGCTCAGCGGTGCGCGAAATGGTCAGCGCCGCCCAGCGCCGCTCAGCGCTGCTCGAAAGGGTCGTGGTCGGCGAGCAGCTTCTCCAGCCGCGCCTGGTCGACGCGGCTGACGATCTGCCCGGCCTCCTGGCGGTCGCGGATCACCTTGGCCAGGGTGAAGGACGAGGTCACGAGGTACAGGACGGCGATCCCGAGGAAGCCGCGCACCCAGGCGTTGGCCTCCAGACGGTAGATCCCGAGGGCGGTGGCCGCGATGGCGACCGCGAAAGAGGCCACGGCCTGGCCGTAGAAGGCCGCCGTGGACTGCTGCTTGACCGGTGTCTCACTCATGGGAACAGCTTCGGCGGACGCGGCCGGGGCCACATCCGCCGAGATACTCACGGGATCCGCGAGGGCGTACTCAGAAGGCGGAGACGCCCGTCAGCGCGCGCCCGATGAGCAGCTTCTGGATCTGGCTGGTGCCCTCGTAGAGGGTCATCACGCGGGCGTCGCGCAGCAGCTTGCCCGCCGGGTACTCGTCGATGTAGCCGTAGCCGCCGAAGACCTGCAGGGCGTTGTTCGCGGCCCGCACCGCCGCCTCGGAGGCGAACAGCTTGGCCTTGGACGCCTCGGGCGCGAACGGCTGCCCCCGGTCGATGAGGTCCGCGACCCGCCAGGTGAGCAGGCGCGCGGCGTCCACGTCCACGGCGATGTCGCTGAGCAGCTCCTGGACGAGCTGGTGGTGGGCGATCGGCTTGCCGAACTGCTCGCGCTCGGTCGCGTACTTCACCGCCACGTCCAGCGCGGCCTGGGCGATGCCGACGCAGCCCGCGGCGACCGACATGCGGCCCTTGGCGAGCGCGGACATGGCGACGGAGAAGCCCTTGCCCTCCGGGGCGAGCATGGCGTCGGCGGGGACGCGCACGCCCTCCAGCACCAGTTCCGCGGTGGCCTGGCCGCGCAGGCCGAGCTTGCCGTGGATGGTGCGCCGGGTGAGGCCGGGGGTGTCGGCCGGGACGAGGAAGGCGGAGACGCCCTTGTGGCCGGGGGCGTCGGTGGAGCGGGCGAAGAGGAGGACGACATCGGCCCAGGTGCCGTTCGTGATGAACATCTTGGTGCCGTCGATGACGTAGTCGTCGCCGTCGCGTACGGCCCTCGTGGTCAGGTTGCCCGCGTCGGAGCCGGTGCCCGGCTCGGTGAGGCCGAAGCAGCCGACGAGGTCGCCCGAGGTGAGTCCCGGCAGCCACCGCCGCTTCTGCTCCTCGCTCCCCCAGTGCGCGATCGTCTTGGCGACCAGGCCGAGGGAGACCGAGACGATGCCCCGGACCGAGGAGTCGCCCCGGCCCAGCTCCTCGGTCACCAGGCAGTAGGCGAGGTGGTCGCCGCCTGAGCCGCCGTACTCCTCGTCGACGGTGAGCCCGAGGAAGCCGACCTCGCCGAGCTTCTTCACGAGGGACCGGTCGACCTCCTCGGCGCGGTCCCAGGCGATGACGTTCGGGGCGATCTCGCGGTCCACGAAGTCCTTGGCGAGCCGCCGGACCGCGGTCTGCTCCTCACTGAGCTCCAGGTTCATGACGCGTCACCCCACATGGAAGGCCGTACTCGGCTACCGAGCTTGAATACCGGACATTTAAATTAGCACTGCTAGTTTCCGTCCGCAGCCCTACTATGTGCGCCATGGCCCGACCGCGCAAGCCCCTGCTGAGCACCGACCGCATCGTCGAGACGGCGCGGGCGCTCGTCGACGCGGAGGGTCTCGCGGCCGTCTCCACCCGCCGGCTCGCCGCCGAGCTCGGGGTGAGCGGCCCCTCGCTCTACAACCACTTCCGCACCAAGGACCAGATCCTGGAGGCGGTCGCGGACTCGGTGAGCGCCCAGGTCGACCTGTCGATGTTCGAGGACGGGCGGGACTGGCGGACCGCCCTGCACGACTGGGCCGTCTCCTACCGCGCCGCCCTGCGCGACCACCCCAACATCGTCCCGGTGCTGGCCCGCGGGCCCGGCCGCCGGCCCGCCGGGCTGCGTCTCGCGGACGCCGTCTTCGGCGCCATGGTCGACGCGGGCTGGCCGCCCGCCCAGGCGACCTCGATCGGCGCGCTGATGCGGTACTTCATCATGGGTTCCGCGCTCGGCTCGTTCGCCGGCGGCTTCGTGGACGACGAGACCGCCTACGACCCCGCCGACTATCCGCACCTCGGGCAGGCCCACCTCCTCGCCGAGCAGCAGGAGAAGATCGACGAGCGGGCCTTCGAGACGGGCCTCACCGCGCTGCTGGACGGGCTGTCGCAGCAGTACGAGCAGGTGGGAAGAGGCGCGTAGGGCACGGTTCGGTGCCCGCCGAACCGTCCGTGCGGGATGCTGGAGCGCATGACGACGACAGGCCGACGCGGGTCACGGGACGCCCAGGCACCGGGGCTGGCCCGGCTCGCCGGGCTGATCGCCGACGAGACGAGGGCCGCGTGCCTGCTGGCACTGCTCGACGGGCGGGCGTGGACCGCCGGCGAGCTGGCCCGGCACGCCGGGGTCGCCGCGTCCACAGCGAGCGAGCACCTCGGCAAGCTCGTCGCGGGCGGCCTGCTCACCGAGGAACGCCAGGGGCGGCACCGCTACGTGCGGCTCGCCGACGCGCGCGTGGCGCAGCTCGTCGAGGACCTCGCCGCCCAGGTCGCCCCCGGCCCCGCCGAACCGCCGCGCACCCTCGGGCAGGCGGGTGCCGGGGCCGCGATGGCGCGGGGCCGCACCTGCTACGACCACCTCGCCGGGCGGCTCGGCATCGCCGTCACGGACGCGCTGACGGAGCGCCGGCTGCTGCGCCAGGACACCGGGTTCGCGCTCACGGACGCCGGACTGCACTGGTTCGCGGCGGCGGGCATCGGCCTCGCCCGCACCGGGCGCCGGCCACTGGCGCGGGCCTGCCTCGACTGGACCGAGCGGCGCCCCCACCTGGCGGGTGTCGCGGGCGCCGCGCTGTGCCGCCACGCCCTGGACGCGGGCTGGTGCGTGCGCATCGGCTCGGAACGGGCGGTGAAGGTCACGGACCGGGGCGAGCGGATGCTGGCGCAGCTGCTGGGCATCGCCCCGACGGCCCTGCGCTGACCACCGCCCGCCGAGCACCGGCCCCCGGGCGTCCACGCCGCACTCCCCGATGTCCGGCTCCGGGACGGCCGTACGAGGGCGGAGGCGCCCCGCACCTCGGAGACAACGGAGGCCCGCGTCACCCCTGGCCCCTGCCGGACCCGCCCGAGAACTTCCGTCGCCCCTCCCCCTCATGACCACGAGGGCCATAATCCGCGAGCCCTTTCCCGCCGTCGTCCCTAGCCTCAGGAGCATGATGTCCACTTCCCCGTCCGCCGCCCCCGGTCGCCGCGCGGAGCTGCTCGCCGCCGGTGCCGCCGCGGTCACCGTCGTCCTCTGGGCCTCCGCCTTCGTCTCCATCCGCAGCGCGGGTGCCGCGTACGCGCCGGGAGGACTGGCCCTCGGACGGCTGCTGGCCGGCGCCCTCACCCTCGGGGTGCTGTGGCTCGTCCGCGGGGAGGGACTGCCGCCGCGGGCGGCCTGGCGCGGGATCGCGATATCCGGGCTGCTCTGGTTCGGCTTCTACATGGTGGCGCTCAACTGGGGCGAACAGCAGGTGGACGCGGGCACGGCGGCGCTGGTGGTGAACATCGGGCCGATCCTGATCGCCCTGCTCGGCTCGCGGCTGCTCGGTGACGCCATGCCGCCGCGGCTGCTCGCCGGCATGGCGGTGTCCTTCGCGGGTGCCGTCACGGTCGGGCTGTCCATGTCGGGCGGCGGCGGCTCGTCGGTGCTGGGCGTCGTGCTGTGCCTGCTGGCCGCGGGCGCGTACGCGGCCGGCGTGGTCGCGCAGAAGCCCGCGCTGGGCAGCGGCAGCCCCCTCCAGGTGACGACCTTCGGGTGCCTGGTCGGAGCCGTCGTGTGTCTGCCGTTCGCCGGGCAGCTGGTGCGGGACGCGGCCGACGCCCCCGCCTCGGCCACCCTCAACATGCTGTACCTGGGCGTCTTCCCGACCGCGCTGGCGTTCACGACCTGGGCCTACGCGCTGGCCCGTACGACGGCCAGCAGGATGGGCGCGACCACGTACGCCGTGCCCGCCCTGGTCGTGCTGATGTCCTGGCTGTTCCTCGACGAGGTCCCGGGCCTGTTCACCCTCGGCGGCGGACTGCTGTGCCTGGCGGGCGTGGCGGTCTCCCGGTCCCGGCCGCGTTCGCGGGCCGCGGCGGCCGCCGCCACGGCGCCGTCCCCGGAGCCGGCCGCCACGGCGCGGCCGGACCGGGGCACGGAGGCCGGGAACGAGCGGGCCTGAGGGAGCGGGGACGGAGGCCGCGGCCCGGCGTCGAGCGGGCGGCCGGCACCGGCGGGCCGGGATCGGTCCGGCCCCCGTCTCCCTTAGAAGATCACCAGCGCCCGGCCGCCCTTGCCGGCGATCATGTTGTCGAAGGCGGCCGGGATGCCGTCGAGGGCGATCCGCTCGGTGACCAGCATCCCGAGGTCGAGGCGGCCCGCGCGCACGTGCTCGGCCAGCACCGGCACGTCCCTCGCCGGGTCCGAGTTGCCGAAGACGCAGCCGGACAGCGTCCTGCCCCAGTGGAAGATCTCCAGGGCGTTGAAGGTGACCTGCTGGTCCTTGCCGCCGATGCCGACGACCGTGGTGCGCCCGCCGCGGCGGGTGGATTCCCAGGCGGTGCGGATGGTGACGGCGCGGCCCACGCACTCCACGGCCACGTCGACGCCCTGCTTGCCGGTGAGGCCCCGGATCTCGCGGGCGGTGGTGTCGGAGGCGACGACGTAGTCGGTGGCCCCGGCCTCCCGGGCCAGCGCCTCCTTCTCGGGCGAGACGTCCACCGCGATGATCTTCGACGCGCCCGCCAGCCGGGCGGCCTGGAGCGTGGACAGGCCGACGCCACCCACGCCGAAGACGGCCACCGTCTCGCCCTGCCGGACCTTCGCGGAGTGGTGGACGGCGCCGTAGCCGGTGAGCACGGCGCAGCCGAGCAGGGCCGCGTCGGTGAGCGGCACCCCCTCGGGCAGCGGCAGGACGCAGGCGGCGGAGACGACGGTCTCCTCGGCGAACGCGGCGACGTTCAGGCCGGGGTGCAGCTCCGTGCCGTCGGCGCGGTGCGCGTACACGTGCGCGGCGCCGGCCAGCGCGTCGGCGCACAGCCAGACCTCGCCCAGGGAGCAGGCGTGGCAGATCCCGCAGGAGGGCGCCCAGTTGAGGACGACGCCGTCGCCGGGGGCGATGTGGGTGACGCCCTCGCCGACGGAGACGACGGTGCCGGCGCCCTCGTGGCCGAGGACGGCCGGGACCGGCAGCCGCATGGTGCCGTCGGACAGGGAGAGGTCGGAGTGGCACACCCCGGCGGCGGCGAGCCGGATGCGGACCTGGCCCGGCCCGGGGTCGGGCAGCTCGATCTCGGTGATCTCCAGCGGAGCACCCACGGCGGGCAGTACAGCGGCGCGGACCATGATGAGGAAGGCTCCCGGATCTCGACTAGAACTGCAGGGACTTGGTCTGGAGGTACTCGGACAATCCGTGCGCGCCCAGTTCGCGGCCCACTCCGGACTGCTTGTAACCGCCGAAGGGCGCGAGGGGGTTGAAGCGTCCGCCGTTGATGTCGACCTGGCCGGTGTCGAGACGGCGGGCGAAGGCGACGGCCTCCGACTCCTCGCCGGCCCACACCGCGCCCGCGAGCCCGTACACCGTGCCGTTGGCGATCCGCAGGGCGTCCGCCTCGTCCTCGTACCGCAGGACGGTGAGCACCGGGCCGAAGATCTCCTCCTGCGCGACGGTCATGTCGGGGGTGACGTCGGCGAAGACGGTGGGCTGGACGAAGTAGCCCTGCTCGCGCGGGGATGCGGGACCGCCCGCGACGAGCCGCGCGCCCTCCGCGACGCCCTTCTCGATGTAACCGCGCACGCGCTCCTGCTGCTTGGCGTTGACGACGGGGCCGATGCGTTCGCCGTACTTCGCGGCGGCGGCCGCGGCCAGCTCGACGGCCTCCTCGTACTGGGAGGTGTGCACGAGCATCCGGGTCCAGGCGCTGCACGTCTGGCCGGAGTTGGACATCACGTTGGCGACGCCGACGTTCACGGCCTTGGCGAGGTCGGCGCTCGGCAGGATGACGTTGGCGGACTTGCCGCCGAGCTCCAGGGCGACCCGCTTGACCGCCGCGCCCGCGGTGGCGCCGATGCGCCGGCCGACGGCCGTGGAGCCGGTGAAGGAGACGAGGTCCACGCCCGGGTGCTCGGCGAGGGCCTGGCCGGCCACCGGGCCGAGGCCGGTGACGAGGTTGAAGACGCCGGCCGGTACGCCCGCCTCGTGCACGGCCTCGGCGAAGAGCTGGGCGGTGAGCGGCGTGTCCTCGGCGGGCTTGAGCACCACGGTGCAGCCCGCGGCGAGCGCCGGGGCGACCTTGGCGACGATCTGGTGGAGCGGGTAGTTCCAGGGGGTGATCGCGCCGACGACCCCGACCGGCTCCTGGTAGACGGTCGAGTTCCCGACCTTCTCCTCGAAGGCGTACGTGGCGGCCAGCTCGGCGTAGGAGCCGGCGACGAGGATCGGCACGGTCGCGTGGACCGCCTGCGAGAACGGCAGGGGCGAGCCCAGCTCGGTCGTCACGGTCTCGGCGATCTCGTCCTTGCGGGCCACGAGCACGTCGCGCAGGGCCGCCAAGCGGGCCGCCCGCTCGGCCGGGGGCGTCGCCGCCCAGCCCGGGAAGGCGGCGCGCGCGGCGCGTACGGCGGCGTCGACGTCCTCGACGGTGCCCGCCGGGACCCGGCCGACGACCTGCTCGTCGGCGGGGTTCACGACCTCGATCGTGTCCGCGCCGGCGGCGGGGCGCCAGGCACCGTCGATGTACATGCCGTCATGTGCCTTCATCGTGTTCCTCCCGGGAGGGGCCGCGTCGTCCGCACCCTAAACTAGCGATGATAGTTTTCGGGCGCCAGAGGGATCCTGCCCCGGGACCCCTCGGACCCCACAGGCATCCTCGGCCGCGAAGGCCCGGCATGTCGACTCATCCCGCCCGGTGCCGCCCCGCGCCGGCCCGCGCCGGGCCCGCCCCGGCACGTGAAGGCGCCCCGCGCGGCACTCGTCGCACGGGGCGGACGCCGTCGGACCTCGTCGGCGCGGGCATCGCGCATCGGACCGGGCTCCCGCGTCCCGGCATCGCGGGTTCCGTGTGCGGGCACGACGGGTCCGGACCGGGTTCCCGGGGGCGGGCATCGCGGGACCGGACCGGGTCGCCGTCCGCGGGGATCAGGGAACCGGCCGCGTCCCCGCGCGCGGGTGCCGCGGGGCCCGACGCGGTTGGCGTGAGCGGGCGGGGCGTCCCCCGGCGGGACTCACTCCTCCAGGTCGGGCAGCCGTGCCGGGGCGGGGCAGATCCGTTCCCCGTGCTGGTCGAAGACGAACAGGTGCGCGAGGTCCACGAGGAGCGGCACCTGCATGCCGTGCCGGAGCTCGATGTCCGGGGTGGTGCGGACGACGAGGTCACCGGGCAGCCGTCCGTCGGGCGGCGCGGGTTCCGCGGTCACGGGATCGGCGTCCCCGGGGTGCTCCAGGACCACGACGGGCCCGGCGCGCAGCGAACCGGCCCGCTCCCGCAGCCGGGTCAGGACGGTGCCGTCCCGGCGGCGGCGCCGCACCGGCCGGAGCGGGCGCGGCGCCTCCAGCTCCGGTACGACGGCGGGCCGGGAGCCGGTGTTGAAGTGGACGAGGACCTCGTGGCCCTGGAACTCGACGTGCTCGACCAGTCCGGTGATCGCCACCTCGCCGGGGCGGGCCGCGGCGGGCTTGGCGATCCGTACGGCCTCGGAGCGCAGTCCGACGATGACCTCGCGCCCCTGCTGCACGCGCAGCAACTGGTGGTCGAGGGAGAGGGGCTCGGGCAGCCGCAGGTACTGCCGGCCGAGGCTGATCGACATGGCGCCGTCGAGCGGGGCCCGGACGAACCCGCGCAGCAGGTTGATGCGCGGTGTGCCGATGAAGGCGGCCACGAAGACGTTGGCGGGCAGGGCGTAGACGTCGCGCGGTGTGCTGAGCTGCTGGAGGACACCGCCGCGCAGGACGGCGACGCGGTCGCCGAGCGACATCGCCTCGGCCTGGTCGTGGGTGACGTAGACGGTGGTGACGCCCAGGTCCCGGGTGAGCTTGGCGATCTCGGCGCGCAGGTGGTTGCGCAGTTTGGCGTCGAGGTTGGACAGCGGCTCGTCCATCAGGAAGGCGGAGGGGTGGCGGGCGATCGCGCGTCCCATCGCGACCCGCTGGCGCTCGCCGCCGGAGAGCTGGCTCGGGAAGCGGTCGAGCAGGTCCTCGATGCCGAGCATCCGGGCGGTGGCGTCGACGCGCGGACGGTGGTCGGCGCCCGGGCTCTCGATGCGCAGCGGAAAGCCGATGTTGTCGCGGCTGGTCATGCTCGGGTAGAGGGCGAAGTTCTGGAAGACCATCGCCATGTCCCGTCCGGAGGGCGGCAGTTCATTGGCGTACTCGCCGTCCAGCCGGATCTCGCCCTCGGTGACCTCCTCGAGTCCGGCGATCATCCTCAGGACCGTCGACTTGCCGCAGCCGGACGGACCGAGCAGGACGAGGAACTCGCCGGGACGGATGTCGAGCGACAGCCGTTCCACCACGCGGACGCCGCGGGTGTACGACTTGCTGACCTGGTGCAGGGAGATGGCGCGTGTCATGACTGGTGCCCCCGGGGGCTCACAGGGCGCTGGTGCTCCGCGGCGGAACGTCCCGTGCGGGTCGTACGGGACGTATGAGTCACGGAAGTTAACGGACCGCACACGCCCAGGGGAAGATGTGCGGCGGATCTGACGGACCGTTCGACAGAGGAGAAACCGGACGTTCCGGTTCGGCCCCGGTGCGCGGGCCCGCGTCCGCGCACTGCCGGCCGGGCCCCGCGCCCGGCGCGCCGGCCGCCGGCCCGTCCCCGGCCGGGGCGCGGGCGGCCGGTTCCGGGCCGCCCGGGAGCGGTCAGCGCGTCGCGGTGAGGTGGGCGAAGACGACGACGTTGCTCGCGTAGCCGGTCTTCGCGCTGTACGTGCCGCCGCAGGTGATCAGGCGCAGCTCCGGACGCCTGCTCGGCCCGTAGACCTTGCGGTCGGGGAAGCGCGACTTCTCGTACGTCCGCACCTCGTCGACCGTGTAGACGGCGGTCCGCCCGTCCGCGCGGCGGAGCTCGACGACCTTGCCCGGCCGGAGCGCGGCGAGCCCCGCGAAGACGGCGGCGCCGGTCCTGGTGTCGCGGTGGCCGACGACGACGGAGGTGCCGGGTTCGCCGGGCGAGGGTCCGCCCGCGTACCAGCCGACCAGTTTCGGGTTGTCGACCGGCGGGGTGGTGAGCTGTCCCCGGCGGTCGAGCCGCAGGTCCATGACCGGTGCGTGCAGCCGGAGATACCTGATGTCGAGCGTGGTCGGCCGCGACCGGGGCAGCGGCCGGGGCGCGGGGGCCGGCCGGGGGGCGACGGTGCGTTTGGGGGTGGGCGTGGGCTTGGCCGCGGGGGTCCGGGTGGGGCTGGGGGTGGGCCGGGGTGCGGGGGCCTGCCGGGTCTGCCGGGGCTGCTCGGGACGAGGCCGGGCCGCGCCGCGCGCGTCCGGGGCGGCCGGGGCGGGGCGGGAGGACGCCTCGGCGCCTCCGTGCCCCGCCGCGCCGACGGTGGCCGGCTCCGTGGGCTCGTCGTCCTGAGCGCACTGGATGCCGACCGTCACCAGGACGACGGTGAGCACCGTCGTCCTGGTGAGACGGTACGCGCGCGTCCGGTACCAGGGCCTGCGGCGCCTACGCCGCACCATCGGGGCGACGGCGCAGCAGGCGGAAGTACACGACTCCACCGGCGACGACCAGCCCGACGGCCGCGGCACCGGCGAACGGCGAGATGGCGCTGGACTCGGCGAGGCCGCCGCCGCCCGCGTGGACACCGCCGTGCGGGGCCTTCGACGGCGCCGGCGACGCGTCCTTGTCGCAGTCCACGCGGAACACCTTCTCCTTGGGTGCGCCGGTGCCACCCGTCACCGTGACCTTGTACTGGCCGTCCGGCAGCGCCAGCGGGTCGCTGTGGCCGCCGCCGGAGGCGAGCTGGACGGTGCCGTTCAGGGTGGCGCCGCTCGCCGACGGCGGCTGCGACTGGATGGTGTAGGTGAGGCTCGGGGCCACGTCGAAGTTCGTGGCGTCGAGGTAGAACTCACACACCTTCGGCTCGTCGCGCGGGTCGCTGAAGGGCGTGCCCACCTTGTGGATCTTGACGTCACCGGCGGCACCGGGGACAGCCGGGGCGGGAGCGGCGGTGGCGGCCTGCGCACCGGCCAGGGCGGAGCCGGCAAGGGTCAGCGCCGCGAGGACGGCGGCACGGCGTGGGACGGTCGTGGTGGGCATGCGTTTCCTCCGAGTCAGACGAGACGATTTTCATACAAATCGCTCTTTCTCCTGACTCTCTTTCACATCCGCACCACCGGACACGTGAGCAGCGCCGGACGGCGCGTCAGATATCCCTCGCCCGGCCCAATCGCGCCCGGGACCGCCGTGGCGCGCCGCCCGGGTCCGGAGGCGGCGCGGGTCTCCCCGGGGCGCGCAGCGCGATCCCCGACGACAGCAGCAGCAGCGCGCCGAGCATCACGAACGGCGCGGCGACCCCCGACAGGCCGGCGACCAGTCCCGCGGCGGCGGGCGCGGCGACCTGGCCGAGCCGGTTGCCGGTCAGCCGCAGGGCGAGGGCGGTGGAGCGGGCGCCGTCCGGGGCGGCCTGGACGACCGTCGTCATCGACAGGGGCTGGCCGACACCGAGGCAGAAGCCGAGCACCGCGAGCATCACGGCCAGCGCCCACACCGGCACCGGCAGGGCGATGCCCGCGCACAGCACGCCGGCGAGCAGGCAGGTCGCGGTGAGCAGCGCGGTCCGGCCGAGCAGGCGCAGCATCGGCGTCATCACCAGGCGGCAGGCGATGGTGGCCGCGGCGCGCAGGCTCAGCAGCGCGCCGATCACGGAGGGCGCGATGCCCCGGTGTTCGCCGACGACCGGCAGGTACGCGGTGAGGATGTCCGTCGCGGACAGCACGGCGAGGCTGACGAAGATGCCGGCGGGCACGCCCCGGGCGCCGAGGATGCGCCGGACCGGTACGCGATCACCTTGCTCCGTACGGGACTTGGGCGCCGTACGGTGCTCGATGCGCCACAGCGAGGCGCAGGAGACGGCCGCGACCGCGCCCGCCACGAGCAGGGCCAGCGCGCTGCTGCCCGCCATGTCGCGGCCGTCGATCAGGGCGCCCGCGGCGATCGGCCCGACCAGCTGGCCGAGGGACGCGCCGATGGTGAAGTGCCCGAAGTTGCGGTCCTGTTCGTGCGGCGCGGACTGGCGGGCGACGATCGACTGGGCGCCGATCACGAAGCAGAGATGGCCGAGTCCCATCACACCGCTCCACGCCGCCATCACCGCCACCGAGTTGGCCGTACCGCTCAGCGCGCAGCCGCCGGCGATCAACACCACCCCGAGGGGCAGCAGGGGCGCGCAGCGGCCGTGGTCGGTGCGGCGGCCCAGCGGCACCGCGGCGAACAGCGGGAGCAGCGCGTAGACGCCCGCGATCACCCCGACGGCGCGCTCGTCGGCGCCCAGGGCGAGGGCCCGGTAGGAGACGGCGGGCCGCGCCATCGACACGGCCCCCTGCGCGAAGCCGAAGGCGATGACGAGGCGCAGCAGCCAACTCCTGCCGGGCCGCTCGCGGTTGGACGTACCGGGCATCAGATGATGCCGAAGAGGATCCCGGCCGCGAGCACCACCAGCGAGGTGAGGGCCGCCCACTTGACCACGAAGCGGGTGTGGTCGCCGAACTCGACCTTGGCCATGCCCACCAGGACGTACACGGCGGGCACGAGCGGACTCGACATGTGCAGCGGCTGGCCGACGATCGAGGCGCGGGCGATCTCCAGGGTCGAGACGCCGTGGGCCTGGCCCGCCTCGGCGAGGACCGGGAGGATGCCGAAGTAGAAGCCGTCGTTCGACATGAAGTACGTGAGCGGGATGCTCAGGACGCCGGTGACGAAGGCCATGTGCGGACCCATGCCGTCGGGGATGTTGCCGACGAGCCACTCGGCCATGTGGTCGACCATGCCGGTGCCCTGGAGGACGCCGGTGAAGACGGCCGCGGCGAAGACCATGCCGGCGACGTTCAGGACGTTCTCGGCGTGGGCGCCGATGCGGGCCTTCTGCTCCGGCATCTTGGGGAAGTTGACGGTCAGGGCGAGCGCGGCGCCGAGCAGGAACAGCACCGGGATCGGCAGCCACTCCATGATCATGGCGGTGAGCAGGACGACCGTCAGCAGCGCGTTGAACCAGTAGAGGCGCGGGCGCAGGGTGGCGCGGGTCGGGTCCAGGACCTGGAGTCCCTTGTCGTCGTCCTCGTCGGCGGTCCCGGGGTTCTCGGGGCGCCCGGTTCCTTCGGCATCCGTGCCGGTCCCGGCGCCGCCCGCTTTTCCGGCCGGGCGGGGCGCGTCGGCGGAGCCGCCCGAACCGACGAGCACGGTCTGCGACTTCGGCTCCTTCTCCTCGACGAGCACCTCGTCCAGGGCGAGCACCCCGAGCCGGGTGCGCTCGCGGCGGCCGAGGACGTAGGCGAGGACGAAGACGCCGAGCAGTCCGACGGCGAGAGCCGGGATCATCGGCACGAAGATGTCGGCGGCGTCGACCTTCAGGGCGGTGGCGGCGCGGGCGGTCGGTCCGCCCCAGGGCAGGGTGTTCATGACGCCGTTGGCCATCGCGGCGACGCCGGTCATCACGACCAGGCTCATCTTCAGGCGCTTGTACAGCGGGTACATCGCCGAGACCGTGATCATGAAGGTGGTCGAGCCGTCGCCGTCGAGCGAGACGATCGCGGCGAGCACGGCCGTGCCGACCACGATCCGCAGCGGATCGGCCTTGCAGAAGCGCAGGATGCCCCGCACGATCGGGTCGAAGAGTCCGACGTCGATCATCACCCCGAAGTAGACGATCGCGAACATCAGCATCGCCGCCGTCGGGGCGAGGCTCGTGACGCCGTCGATGACGTAGTCACCGAGCCGGGCGCCCTTTCCGACGAAGACACAGAAGAGTGCCGGTATCAGCACGAGCGCCGCGATCGGCGACATCTTCTTCAGCATGATCAGGACCAGGAAGGTCGCGATCATGGCGAAGCCGAGGATGGTCAGCATGGAGGGACACCTAACGTTCGCCCTTGAACTCCCGCCAGGGCCGGCGGTGCGAGTGACGTTAGGTCGATCCCACAAGCGTTAACAAGATGTTGACGTGCGAGCAATAAGCGCAAAACTCCAGGTCACAGCTTTGCTCAGCGCACGGGCGTCAGCTCGACCGCGATGCCGTTCAGGACGGCGGTCCCCGACAGCGGGTCGAGCAGGCTGCCGTCGAGCAGCTGGTTGACGTTGACGCCCGGGTCCAGCGCGGCGTGGCCGAGGCGGGCGCCCGGCCGGTCGTGCCCCCAGCCGTGCGGCAGGCTCACCACCCCGCGCCGCACACCGTCGGTGATCTCGGCCGGGGCCGTGACCTCTCCCCCGGCGCCCTTGACGCGTACGGGCGCTCCGTCGGTGATCCCCAGACGGGCCGCGTCCTCGGGGTGGACGTGCAGCGAGCAGCGGTTCGAACCGCCGGTGAGGGCCGGGATGTTGTGCATCCAGCTGTTGTTGGACCGCAGATGGCGGCGGCCGACGAGCACCAGCCCGTCCGGGCGCTCGCGCAGCGCGTCCCGCAGCCGCGGCAGATCCCCGGCGATGGGGCCCGGCAGCAGCTCGACGCGCCCGCTGCGGGTCTTGAGCACCTGCGGCAGGCGCGGGCGCAGCGGGCCGAGGTCGATGCCGTGCGGGTGGGCGAGCAGCTTCTCCAGGTGCAGGCCGTCGGGCCGGGCGCCGAAGCCGTCGCCGTACGGGCCGAGGCGCAGCATCATGTCCAGGCGGCGCTCGGGACCGTTCAGCCCGGTCAGCGCGGCGGCGAGTTCTCCCGGATCACGGCCGTGCACCGGGGAGTTCGGGTCGGCGACGGCCTTGGCCAGGGTGCTGTCGACGACCATCGCGTCCACGGCGGACGGGTCGGCGCCGTGCATGCCGGTCGCGGCGAGGACGAGCCGCGCGAGGATCTCGGTCTCCGCCATGCGGCCCGGCTCCAGCGGGATCGCCGCGCGGGTGTAGCGCACCTGGTTGCGCACGGCGAACGTGTTGAAGGCGAAGTCGTGGTGCGCGCTCTGCGAGGGCGGGGGCGGCGGCAGGACGACGTGCGCGTGGCGCGACGTCTCGTTCAGGTACGGGTCGACGCTGACCATGAAGTCCAGCGTGCCGAGGGCCTTGTCGAGGCGGTCGCCGTCCGGGGCGGAGAGTACGGGATTGGCGGCGACGGCGATGAGGGCGCGGACCGGGGTGCCCTCGTCCGTGGCGGTGTCGATCTCCTCGGCCAGCGCCGACAGCGGCAGCTCGCCCTTGGCCTCGGGGTGGCGGCCGACCCGGCTGTGCCAGCGTCCGAGGTCGAACCCGCGGCCGGGTCCCGCGGGCCGGGGTGCGCGGTCGGTGGCGGCCTGGGGGAACAGGGCGCCGCCAGGCCGGTCGAGGTTGCCGGTGAGGATGTTCAGGACGTCGACCAGCCAGCTGGCGAGGGTGCCGTGCGGGACGGTGCAGCTGCCGATGCGGCCGTAGACGGCGGCGGTGGGCGCGGCCGCGAGTTCCCGGGCGAGCTCCCGGATGGTGGCGGCGGGCACGTCACAGGCCCCGCTGGCCGCCTCGGGCGTGAAGTCCCGCAGGGCGGAGCCGAGTTCGTCGGTTCCCTCGACCCGGTCGGCCAGGTCGCCCAGGTCGACGAGCTTCTCCTCGTGGAGGACGTGGGCCATGGCGGCGAGCAGCAGGGCGTCGGTGCCGGGGCGGATCGGCACGTGCCGGTCGGCGAGCCGGGCGGTGCGCGTGCGCCGCGGGTCGATGACGGTGAGGGTGCCGCCGCGCGCCCGCAGCGCCTTCAGCTTGCCGGGGAAGTCGGGGGCGGTGCACAGACTCCCGTTGGACTCCAGGGGGTTGGCGCCGATGAGCAGCAGATGGTCGGTGTGGTCCAGGTCCGGTACGGGGATGGCCAGGGCGTCGCCGAACAGGAGACCGCTCGACACGTGCTTGGGCATCTGGTCGACCGTGGACGCGGTGAAGAGGCTGTGCGTACCCAGCGCGGAGAGCAGGACGGGCGGGTAGAGGG
Organism: Streptomyces sp. NPDC054842; assembly: GCF_053611025.1. Taxonomy (NCBI): domain Bacteria; kingdom Bacillati; phylum Actinomycetota; class Actinomycetes; order Kitasatosporales; family Streptomycetaceae; genus Streptomyces; species Streptomyces sp. NPDC054842. The sequence goes on along the minus strand of NZ_JBSGZN010000036.1, from coordinate 27,210 downwards.
CCCCGGCCATGGTGTGCACGTTCGGGTTGCCGAGGACGACGCCGACGGCGTGCGGGCCGTGCCGCTCGACCACGGGCCGCAGTCCGGCGGCCACGGCGTCGAACGCCTCCTCCCAGGTGGCCTCCCGCAGCTCTCCGTCCTTGCGCACGAGCGGCGTGCGCAGCCGGTCGGGATCCGCGTCGACCGCGCCGAACGAGGCGCCCTTGGGGCAGATGAAGCCCTGGCTGAAGACGTCCTCGCGGTCTCCGCGCGCGCCGGTCACCCGGGTGCCCTCGATGGTGAGCGTCAGCCCGCAGGTCGCCTCGCAGAGCGGGCAGATCCGCAGGGCGGTGCGGGAGTCTGGGGTGGTACCGGTGGTGCGGGACACGGGGTCCTCCCGGGTTGCGGCGGCAGCGGTGACGCAGGGGCTGCGCCGAGCATACCGACCGGTATGCATCTCCGGGAGAGGCTGACGGGGTCGGGGCGGAAATCCGCGACGCCTCGACGCGGCAGACCGGGGCCGCGCTCGGACACGGAACCGTCCGCCGCCGCCGGGCTCGGAGGCCGGGCGCCGTGGGGCGGGGCCGGGCGCCGGGTCAGTCCAGGACGCGGGACAGATAGGCGCGCAGGAGCGTCCGGATCTCCTCGATGATCCGCTCGTCACCGGCCGGGTCGAGGCGGAAGGCGAGGTGGACGAGCGTGTCGGCGGTCTCCACGGCGACCAGGAACGCCCGGCGCAGGTCGTCGTCGGGTTTCCGGGAGAGGAACGCCGAGAGCAGTTCGGTGAGGCGGTCGGCGACTCGGGTGTTGGGCTCCGCGCACCCGGAGCCGACCGGGATCTGGTTGCCGAAGTCGACCAGCGTGAACCCGGGCGCGGTGCGCTTCATGGCGAGGAACTCGTCGAGGACGGCGTCCATGGCCGCGCGCCAGCCGCCCCCGGCCGGGACCCCCGCGCCGCCCGCGTCCTCGCCGGGGGCACGGGCAGCTCCCGCCTCCTGGAGACGCGCCGTCACGCGCTCCACGTAGCGGTCGAGGTTGCGCTGGGCCAGCGCGTCGGCCATGGCCCGCTTGTTGCCGAAGAAGCGGTAGACGGAACCGATCGGGACACCCGCGCGCTGGGCCACCGCCCGGGTGCTGAGGCCGTCGTAGCCGACCTCGTCGAGCAGTTCGGCGCAGGCGTCGAGGATCCTCGTCAGTCGTTCGGCACTGCGCCGCTGGACGGGCGCACGGCGCAGCGGGGTCGCTTGGGGCACGGTGTTCATGATGCCTTTCCGCCGGGGTCCGGTGAACCTTGCCCGTCTGTACGCGAATCGGTGCCCCTGACACTCACCGCCGGGGGCCGGCACCGGTCCGGCGGTCCGCTTCCGGCGCGGTCCGCCGCCCCTTTCCGCCGGTGGGGCACACCGGTCCGGCGGTCCGCTTCCGGCGGGGTCCGCCGCCCCTTCCCGCCGGTGGCTCACACAGGTCCGACCGTGCGCTTCCGCGGGGTCCTGCCCTTCTTCGTTGGGGGAACCGGTCCGCTCCCTCCGTCCCGGCACGGCCCGGTACCAGCGCCCAGCTCCGCAGCCACCCCGGCGTCATCGGCAGCCCCTGCCCCAGGGCCGGGACCGGCGTCTCCGCCCGTCTGCGCCGCGCCCCGACGCGACCGTCCGTTCGCGGCGCCGGCCGCCTGCCGTCGCCCGCCTCGGGGGCCGACCCGGTCCCGCCGCCCGTCCGCGCCGCGGCCCGACGCGACCGTCCGTTCGCGGCGCGGGCCGCGTGCCGTCGCCCGCCCCGGGGGCGGGCCCGGTCGTGCCGTCCGGCTTCAGCGGGCGCCCGACGCCGTGATGTCCGCCGTGCACTCCACGGGCTCCCCGTCGACCGCCCACACCGTGCGGTCGTCCGCGTACAGGCGGGCCGTGAGGTGGTGGGTGCCGCGCGGGATCAGCTCGCCGGAGACGTGGTACCCGGCGGTGCGGAGCCCGGTGAGGGTGCGCCCGTCAAGGAAGAGCACGGCGCTGCCGCGTCCGGGCACGGCGACGGCGCGCGTGCCGGCGGGCGAGAACCGGAAGTTCCGCACGGTCAGCCGCACGTCCCAGCCGTCGTCGGCGGCCGGCTGCACCTCGATGGCGACCCGCGGCGCGCCGTCCTTGTCGATCTCACGGTAGTGCCGTCCCTTCTCGTCGGTGTCGTCCAGCACCGTGCCCACGGGCGAGGCCGACACCCCGCCTCCACGCCCGTGCGCGTCGCCGGTGCCGCAGCTCGCCGATCCGCCGAGCAGCGCGCAGACCGCGAGCGCGGCGAGCAGTCCGCGCGTCCACGACATGCCGGGAGGTTAGAACACGCGCTCCGCCCGCCGGATCCCCCTGAAGTCGGGTTCTCGAGTCGTCCGCAGGTCCCAGGACGTACTCCCTGCGGGGGTCCGGAGCGGGTCCGGGCGCCGGGCGGACCCCGGCCGGTTCCGGAAGGAGTACGTCCTGCCGGGCGTCCGCTGCCCCTTGCGCGGGGAAAGCGCGAATCCTACGGTGATGCATAGGAATCGGGAACGAGGGAGCGAACATGACCGATGGGGGCACCGCCCACGCGAGCGGGTTCGAGCGTGAGGGAGCGCGGAAGACCGCCGAGGGGCTGGCGTATCTCTCCGGATTCGGCAACGAGCACAGCTCTGAGGCGGTCCCGGGGGCACTGCCGCACGGCCGCAACTCCCCCCAGCGGGCGCCGCTCGGGCTCTACGCGGAGCAGCTGAGCGGTACGGCGTTCACCGAGCCGCGGGCGCAGAACCGCCGCTCGTGGCTGTACCGGATCCGGCCCTCGGCCGCGCACCCCGCGTTCACCCGCACGGACAACGGCACGATCCGCTCGGCCCCCTTCACCGAGACCGTCCCCGACCCCAACCGGCTGCGCTGGAACCCCCTGCCGGCGCCCGCCGAGGGCACCGACTTCCTCGCCGGCCTGTGGACCCTCGGCGGCAACGGCGACGCGACCCAGCGCGCCGGCATGGCCGTGCACCTCTACCACGCCGACGCCTCGATGGAGCGAGTGTTCAGCGACGCCGACGGCGAGCTGCTGATCGTGCCCGAACGCGGCGGACTCCTGCTGCGCACCGAGTTCGGGCTGCTGCATGTGGAGCCCGGCCATGTCGCGCTGATCCCGCGTGGTGTCCGCTTCCGTGTGGAGCTGCTGGACGGTTCCGCGCGAGGTTATGTGTGCGAGAACTATGGGGCGCCCTTCCAGCTGCCCGACCTCGGTCCGATCGGCGCCAACGGGCTGGCGAACGCCCGTGACTTCCTCGCCCCGGTCGCCGCGTACGAGGACGTGGAGGGGCCGGTGGAGGTGGTGAACAAGTTCTGCGGCAACCTCTGGACGGCGACATACACCCACTCGCCGCTGGACGTGGTCGCCTGGCACGGCACCCATGTGCCGTACGTCTATGACCTGCGCCGTTTCAATGTGCTCGGCACCATCAGCTACGACCACCCGGACCCCTCGATCTTCACGGTGCTGACCTCGCCGACCGACACGGCCGGCCTGGCCAACGTGGACTTCGTGGTCTTCGCGCCCCGCTGGCTGGTCGGCGAGGACACGTTCCGGCCGCCGTACTTCCACCGGAACGTGATGAGCGAGTACATGGGGCTCGTGGAGGGCGCCTACGACGCGAAGGCCGAGGGCTTCGTGCCGGGCGGCGGCTCGCTGCACAACATGATGTCGGCGCACGGCCCGGACCGGGAGACCTTCGACCGGGCCGGCGCCGCCGAGCTGCGCCCGCAGAAGATCGACGACGGCCTCGCCTTCATGTTCGAGACGCGCTGGCCGGTGACCGCGACGGCACAGGCGGCCCGCGCGGAGCACCTGCAACGCGGCTACGACGACGTGTGGCAGGGCCTCGAACGCCACTTCCGCCCGGCGGACTGAGCGCCACCGCCCGTTGCACTGAACGCCCGCGACCGGTACGGATACCCTCGTGACCTCCTTCGCCCCGGACTCGATCGTCCTGAACCGCAAGCTGCCGCTCTGGTATCAGGTGTCGCAGTCCCTGCGCGCCTCCATACTCGGGCGGTCCGCGCAGGACCCGCTCCGGCTGCCCACCGAGGAGCAACTGGCGGTGCACTACGGGGTGAGCGTGCTGACCATGCGCCAGGCGCTCAAGGAGCTGGAGACCGAGGGGCTCATCACCCGGCACCGCAGACGGGGCACGTTCATCGAGCCGAGCGCGCGGCGGGGCGCTCCCGTGCGGCTGCTCGGCTCGGTGGACGCGATCGTGGCCCAGCAGTCGGGGATGCGGACGGAGCTGCTGGCCCACGGCCCGGAAGCCGTGCCGGCCGGACTCGCCGAGCACTTCCCGGACCTGGCCGAGGTGACGGCGTACCACCGGCTGCGCAGCGAGGAGAAGACGGGCGAGCCCACCAACCACGCCCGCAACTACGTCCGTCCGGAGCTGGCGGCCCTCATCGACCCCGAGGACCTGGTCCGCTGGCCGATGACGAAGGTGCTGCGCGACGTGGTGGGCGTGCGCATCAGCCGGATCACCGACACCGTCGAGGCCCGGCTCGCGGACCCGGAGACGGCGCGGCTGCTGCGGGTGCCGCTGCTGAGCCCGATCCTGCACTACACGGGTGTCGTCCACGGTGAGGACGGGCGCGCCCTGGACGTGGCCCGCATCCACTACCGGGGCGACCGCTTCTCCTTCACGGTCACCCTGGACGCCCACTGACCGGCCCCGTCCTCCGTGTACGGACGGCACCGCGGGGCCACGTCGTACGATGCGGTGCGTGACGCACGACGACGCTCCGCTGCTCGCGGACCTCATGCCGTGGTCGGTCGCACCCGTGCGGCCGGGCCGGGGGTGGCCGACGGCGCCCGATCCCGCGTCCCTGAAGGCCCGGTGGAACGCGTTGCTGAAGGCCGAGGGGCCGGACCGCGAGGCGCTGTTCGGGCCCACCCGCTCGCGCACCCTGCACTCGGCGGTGGCCCAGCTGCCGGGGCAGTCCAGCGGAACGGGCCGGCTGGCGCGGGAGACGGCGCCCTGCCCCGAGCCCGTACGGGTGCTCAGCGGCCCCTTCGACGAGCAGTGGCTGATACCGGACCACCGGCTGATCGACGCGGCGCGCCCCGAGCTGTGGCGGGTCGCCGACGAGCGGCAGCTGTTCGCCGTCGAGCAGCCGGCCGTGCCCGAGCCGTCGGGTCCGGCCCTGCTGGTGTCCTCCGCGCTGCCGGTGGGAGCCGGACGCGGCGGGCGCGTCCGCCCGCTGTTCCGCCGCCCCGGCGGTCTAGAACCGAATCTGGCGCCGGGCCTGCTGGACCACCTCGGCTCCCGCCTCGGCCGCTCCCCCGGCGCCGTCGACGTCCTCGCCTGGTCGGTGGTGGTGGCCCGTCCCGGCCGCGAGGGCTGCGCGGTGCCGCTCACCGGTGACGCCGAGCTGTGGGAGCGGGGTGTGGAGCTGGGACGCCGGATGCTGTGGCTGATGCGCCGCGACGGCGAGCGTCCCCGGCTTCCCGGCGGCCGTCGCCCCTACGTGCGCGCCCCCCTTCCCGGGCTCCCCCGCGCCCGGGTCCGCGCGGGCACCGCGACGCCCGTCCTCGACCTGCGCTACGACCGCGACGAGGAGGTCCTGCACGTCGACGACGGCCGGATCTCGCCGGTCCCGCCCGAGGCATGGGACTTCGAGGCGGGCGGGGTGCGGGTGCTGGAGCGGTGGTTCACGGTCAGGACGGAGCCGCCCGAGCCGGGCACTCTGGAGGCGATCCGGCCCACCGCCTGGCCGCAGGCCTGGACGTCCGAGCTGCTGGAGCTCATCACCGTCCTGGCGCTGCTCGCGGAACTGCGGCCGCAGCTCGCCGAGTTGACCGTGGAGTCACCGGTCACCCGGACCGAGCTGCGCGGGGCCGGCGTGCTCCCCGTGCCGGACGCGGCACGCAGGCCCGCGTCGGTCCTGGACCACCACGAGGAGGGCCCCGACGGGCAGTTCGCCCTGATCTGACGGGCGGTCGGCCCTGATCCGGCGGGCGCGCCGGCTCGTTCCCCGGGCCCGGCTCCGGAGGTCCTTCACACCCGGGGGTCGAAGGCGTCCAGCACCCGCTCCAGCGCCCGCTCCAAGACCGCCTCCAGGTCGATCGGCCCGGAGTCCTCCATGAAGGCGGCGGCGAGGCGCGGGTAGGCCCCGCTCGCCACCTGGCTCCCCAGGTAGCCGATGCGGACGGCGTTCTCCTGCTCCTCGGACCAGGGCAGCGAGCGGGTCCGCTCGGCGGTGGCCAGTTCGTTCGCGACGTACGTCGTGACGACGCCGTTGAGCATGGCGACCAGCTCCATGCGGGTGCCGTAGGACACGTCGAGCGGGTCCAGGCAGGCGAGGCAGTGTTCGAGGAACCGCAGGGCGTTGGGGCTGAAGCCGTAGACGGGTGACATCAGGCGCGGCACCCAGGGATGGCGGTGCATCAGGGCGCGGGTGTCACGGGCGACCCGGAGCATGTCCGCGCGCCAGTCGCCGGAGGGCTCCGGCAGGTCGTGCTCGCCGCTGACGGTGTCGAACATCAGCTCGTACAGGTCCTCCTTGCGCGGCACGTAGTTGTAGAGCGACATCGTGCCGCAGCCGAGTGCGGCCGCGACGTGCCGCATCGAGACCGCGTCGAGTCCCTCCGCGTCCGCGATCCGTACGGCGGCCGCCGCGATGTCCGTGCGGCTGTACGCGGGCCGCGGGCCGCGGCCCGCACGCTCGGGACGAGCCCAGATCACTTCGGGTACGGCGCTGCGCCCTGCCATTGGTCGATCACCTCTCGACCATCCTAGTTACGTACACCGTACGTAGTGCGCTATGGTCACCCCATGACTACTACGTACGCTGTACTTAGTGAGGGTCTGGAGAAACGTTTCGGGGACGTCCGTGCCGTGCGGGGCCTGGATCTGGCGGTGGCCGAGGGCACCGTGTGCGGGGTGCTGGGGCCGAACGGAGCGGGCAAGACGACGGCGGTACGACTGCTGACGACCCTGCTGCGCCCGGACGCCGGGTCCGCGCGGGTAGCGGGACACGACCTCGTACGGGAGGCCGCCGCCGTCCGCCGGGCGATCGGCGTCACCGGGCAGCGGACCTCCGTCGACGGCGATCTCACCGGGCGCGAGAACCTGCGGCTGTTCGCCCGGCTGTACCGGGTGCGCGGCCCGGCGGACCGGGTGGGCGAACTCCTCGACCGCTTCGGTCTCGCCGACGCCGCCGACCGGCCGGCCTCCACCTACTCGGGGGGCATGCGCCGCCGCCTCGACCTGGCGGCCAGTCTGATCCGCCGCCCCGAGGTGCTCTTCCTCGACGAGCCCACCGCCGGCCTCGACCCGGCGAGCCGGAACCGGATCTGGGAAGCGGTGCGCGCCCTCAGGCAGGAGGGCACGACCGTGCTGCTGACCACGCAGTACCTGGAGGAGGCCGACCGGCTGGCCGACGAGATCGTGGTGGTCGACCGGGGCCGGGTCGCCCACACGGGGACGCCCGCCGGACTCAAGGCACTGATCGGCGCGTACGCGGAGGTCGTCGTCGCCCACGAGGAGGCGATGACCCGCGCGGCGGCCGTGCTGGACCGGCTGACGGGCGGCGAGCCCGCGTTCGACCGCGAACGGCGTGCCGTCGGCGCCGTCACCACCGACCGGACGCTGACGCTGCCGCGGCTGGTCCGCGAACTCGACTCCGCGGGCGTCCCGTTGGTCGACGCGAGCCTGCGGGCGCCGACGCTGGACGACGTCTTCCTGCGGCTGACCGCCGATCCCCCGGACACCCCGGCGGACGGCACGACCGGACACCCGGCCGGCGACAAGGAGCTGGTGACATGAGCGCGTTGGCGTACGACGGCACGGCGATGGCGGGCCGCCACCTCCGGCGGATCCGGCACAACCCCGGCCTGCTGATCCTCACCCAGTCCATGCCGGTCACCATGCTGCTCTTCTTCGGCTACGTCTTCGGCAGCGCCCTCGCCCACCCCGGGCAGGAGTACCGCGCGTTCCTGGTGCCGGGGCTCCTGGTGGCGACGGCCGCCAACGGGATCATGACCGGGATGTTCCAGGCCGCCCAGGACTCGCACCGGGGGGTGACGGACCGCTTCCGCACGCTGCCCGTGAGCCGCGCGGCCGTACCGCTCGGGCAGGCGGGCGCGGACCTCGTCGTCACGGCCGGGGGCACGGTGCCGCTGCTGCTGGTGGGCCTGGCCGTGGGCTGGCGGATCGAGGGGTCGGCGCTCGGCGCGGCAGGCGCCCTCGGACTGCTCCTGCTGTTCCGGTTCGCGATGAGCTGGGTCGGCATCCTCTTGGGTCTCGTCTCGCGCAGCGAGGAGGCGGCCGGCCAGCTGGGCGGCGCGACCTTCGTCCTGCCGCTGCTGTCGAACGCGTACATCCCGACCGGCGGCCTCCCGGGGTGGCTGCGCACGCTCGCCGAGTGGAACCCCGTCAGCGCCGTGACCACCGCGCTGCGGGACCTGTTCGGGAACGCGCCGGCGCCGAGCGAGGGTGCCTGGCCCGTCACCCATCCCGTGGCCGGGTCGCTGATCTGGTGCGCCGTCCTCATAGGGGTGTTCCTGCCGCTCGCCGTCCGGCGGTACGCGACCGGCGGCCGGTGACCGGGCCCCGCACCGGCCGGTCCACGCCCCCGCCCGGCCCTGCGGCACCGCGGAGCCTCGCCGCACCGCGCATGAGCCCTGCCGCACTACGCAGGAGCAGCCCTGCGGCACTGCACAGGAGCCCGGCCGCACCGCGTACGAGCACTGCGGCACCGTAGGAGCCCTGCCGACAGGCGGGTTGACGCGGGCCGTCCGGGACGGGCGGGTCGGCGCGGTGCGTCCGGGACGGGCGGGGCGGCGCGGTGCGTCCGGGACGGGCGGGGCGGCGCGGTGCGTCCGGGACGGGCGGGGCGGCGCGGTGCGGTGCGGTGCGTCCGCGTGGTCGTGCCGCGCCGGAGCCTGCCGTCGCACCGCGCATGACAAAGGCGTGGTGGCCAGGACATGATCCACGGCATGCAGCCACTCCCCCTGCCTCTGGAAGGCATCACCGTCGTCGCCGTGGAGCAGGCCGTCTCGGCCCCCTTCGCGACCCGCCAGCTCGCCGACCTGGGCGCCCGGGTGATCAAGGTCGAGCGGATCGACGGCGGGGACTTCGCCCGCGGCTACGACACCGCGGCGGCCGGTCTCGCCTCGCACTTCGTATGGTGCAACCGGGGCAAGGAGTCCATCGCCCTCGACCTCAAGGACCCGCGGGGCCTCGACGTGGTGCGGCGGCTGGTCGCGGACGCGGACGTGTTCGTGCAGAACCTCGCGCAGGGGGCGGCGGCCCGGCTCGGCCTGGACGCCGCCACGCTGTGCGCGGCGCACCCGCGGCTGATCGCCGTGGACGTCTCCGGATACGGGGCGTCGGGCCCGTACGCGGGCAAGCGCGCCTACGACATGCTCGTGCAGTGCGAGGCGGGCCTCGTGTCGGTGACGGGGACGCCGGAGCAGCCCGTGAAGGCGGGCATCCCGGCCGCCGACATCGCGGCGGCCATGTACGCCTTCTCCGGGGTGCTCGCGGCGCTGGTGCGGCGCGGCACGACGGGGCGCGGCGGTCCGGTCCGGGTGTCGATGCTGGAGGCGCTCGCGGAGTGGATGGGACACCCGCTGCACCACGCGATGCACGGCGGTACGCCCCCGGCGCGGAGCGGTCTGGCGCACGCCGTCATCGCCCCGTACGACGCCTATCCGACGGCGGACGGGGGGCGGGTGCTGCTGTCGGTGCAGAACGACCGGGAGTGGCGCAGGCTGGCGGAACAGGTGCTGGGGAGGCCGGAGTTGGGGACCGATCCGGCGTACGCGACGAACGCGGCGCGGGTCGCGCACCGGGAGCGGACGGACGCGCTGGTCGGCACCGCGCTGGCCGCGCTGACGGCGGACGCGGCGGTGGCCCGGCTGGAGGAGGCGGGCATCGCGTGCGCACGCCTGAGGGACGTACGGGAGGTGGCGGAGCATCCGCAGCTGGCGGCCAGGGACCGGTGGCGGGAAGTGGAGTCACCGGTGGGGCCGTTGCGGGCGCTGCTGCCGCCGATCGAGCTGCCGGGCGGGGACGACGCACGGATGGGAGCCGTACCCGCGCTCGGGGAGCACACCGAGGCGGTGCTGCGTGCCGTGGGGATGGCGGACGATGAGATCGCAGCACTGCGCCGGGACGGTGTGACCGCCTGAGCGCGGGTCGGGAACCGCCTGACCCGCGCTGCTCAGCGACCGCCGAACAGTGAACGGCTGAGCCGCCGCAGCGGGGCGAAGAGCGAGACCCGCCTCACCCGTGCGCCCAGACCACTGCGGTCGTGCGCGGTGTCACGCGCGGTGAGCTCACGCATCAGCGACGTCGCCTCGAGCGTCTCCCGCTGCGGGATGGCAGGACCACCCAGCACCGCGAGATGGCGGTCGAGGCGCGAGCTGGTCGCGCTGCTCCCACACGTGATCGCAGGGACTCGAGCCCTGCTGCGCACTGTTATCTGTTCCATGTCACTCCCCACCCGTACGAGGGCACCCGGCCCGGGCAGGCTAACCCTATCGCTCCCTCATGGCACTCGTGTATCGCGGGCACAGGATTCACCTACCCCGTAAGGGCGTTGACGATTACTCTCCGAATCCGACAGATTCCAGGGCGAGTTGGACAACTGGCTCTGTCGTGGGCTGCGCTGATCCACCGTCCGGTTCGACGGTCACAGCGAGTGAGGAAGCAGCCGTGTTCAGACCGCTCGCCACCAAGGGCGTGTCGCCTTGCAGCAGCCCGAGGGAGCGTGGTCGCACGCCGGGGCGCATGAGCCACAGTTGATGCACGCGCCCTCCGGAGGGTGTGCCGAGACCGCTCACGGTGACGACCGCGCGCCGCTGCGCGGCGGAGGCGACCACGCCGATACCGCGTCCCCGCCCGTCGAGGTCACCGGTCGCACGGGCGTCCGGAGCGGCGAGAACGTGCGCGATCTCACGTGCCTGGGCGCGCTCCCGGTCCAGTTCGTCCTGGGTCCGCGCCGCCTGGACCGCGAAGAGGGAGGCGACGACGAGCGCGGCGGCGGCCGTGGCGGTGGCGAACGGGGCGAGCAGCGGGCGGAAGCCGGGGGTCCGCGCGCGGGTGGGCCGGCGGGCCGGCCGCGCTCGCTGCGGGCCGGTGTCCGGGTGCCCGCCCGGCGCCTCCTGCGGGGTCGTGCGCACGGCCGCGAGGACCCGGTCCCGCAGCGCGGGCGGCGCCGGGGCAGCCGTCGACCAGGCGAGGCGGACGGCGTCCTCGGTCAGCGCGCGCACCTCGGCGGAGCAGCGGTCGCAGTGCCGCAGATGGCGTTCGAAGCGGCGCCGTTCACCGGCTTCGAGGGCGTCCAGCGCGTAGGGCGCGGCGAGGGAGTGCAGGTCGCGGCGGAACAGCCGGTCGAGGAGGTTCATGCGCCGCCTCCCGGACGGGCCGGGGTGTCGCCGACGGGTATCAGGTCGCTCACGCGGCACCTCCCAGGCAGTGGCGCAGCCGGGTCAGTCCGTCGCGCATACGGGTCTTGACGGTGCCGAGCGGCAGGGAGAGCCGTTCGGCGACCTCACGGTAGGTGTAGCCGTCGTAATAGGCGAGGGTGACGGACTGGCGCTGCAGGGCGGTGAGCCGGTCGAGGCAGCGGCGCACCCACTCCCGTTCGAGTCCGGCCTCGACCTCCTCGGCGACCTGGTCGAAGGCGGGCGCGTGCGAGCGCCGTCCCTCGCGCTGCTCGCGCTCGGTGGCGGCGCGGGCACTGCGTACCCGGTCGACCGCGCGGCGGTGGGCGAGCGTGAGGATCCAGGAGAGGGCGCTGCCCCGGCGGGGGTCGAACCGCCCCGCGGAGCGCCAGAGTTCGAGCAGCACCTCCTGAGCGACCTCCTCGGTCTGGGCCGGGTCCCGCACCACCCGGCGCACCAGACCGAACACCGGCCCGGACACCAGTCCGTACAGCTCCTCGAAGGCCCGCTGATCACCTCCGGCCACGAGCACCAGAAGTTCGTCCGCCTCCACCCCTCCCCCTCTCCGGCCGTGTACGGCCCGTCACTTGACCCATGTGTTCGCGGCGCGCGCGCCTCCGGATGGGTTACGGATCGCCGGGGTGAAAACGCGGGTCCCCGGCCGACGAAACGAGCGCGATGCGCGGGCGGCCCGCTGAGTCGAGTGGCGAAAGCCCACGTAAGAACGTTTGGGATTCGACCAATCCACCCCGGCGAGCGCTCCGAATGGCGTGCGTCAGGCAAGTTGGACTTGAGGACGGACGGCATGACACCTATCTCCAGGAGTGGCGCGGGACGCAGGAGTTTCGCGGCCCTCGTCTGTGGCGCACTGGCCGCCGGGGGGCTCACAGCCGCCGGTGCGACCGTGCTGGAACCGGGGGCGGCCGCCGCCTCCAGTCACCGGGAGGCCCCGCTGATCTCGGGGCAGCCGCAGTACGACAACACGGACGTGTACGCGTTCGTGAGCCCGGACAAGCCCGATACCACGACGATCGTGGCGAACTGGATCCCGTTCGAGGAACCGGCCGGCGGACCCAACTTCTTCACGTTCGCCGAGGACGCCCAGTACGACCTCCACATCGACAGCGACGGCGACGCGCAGGGCGAACTGGTCTACCGCTACACCTTCAGGACGCACCGCAAGAACGGCGACACCTTCCTCTACAACACGGGTCCGGTCACCAGCCTCGACGACCCCGACCTGAACATCACGCAGACGTACGACATCGACCTGCTGCGTCTCGACGACCAGAAGCTGGTCTCCCGCACGAAGGTCGCCGACGACATACCGGTGGCGCCGTCGAACGTCGGCAAGGCGTCCATGCCGGACTACCGCAAGCTGCGCGACCAGGCGGTGTACAAGCTCGCCGGCGGTTCCACCACGTTCGCCGGCCAGGCGGACGACCCGTTCTTCCTGGACCTGCGCGTCTTCGACCTGCTGTACGGCGGCGACCTGTCCGAGGTGGGCCGGGACACGCTCAAGGGCTACAACGTCAACTCCATCGCCCTCCAGGTGCCGACGGAGACGATCCAGGAGTCGGCAGAGCAGCCGATCGTCGGGATCTGGTCCACCACGCAGCGCAGGGACGCCCGCGGGCACTGGACCCAGGTCTCCCGGCTCGGCATGCCGCTGGTGAACGAGGTCGTCAACCCGCAGAAGGACAAGGACAAGTTCAACGCGTCGGCGCCCTGGAACGACGCCGACTTCCTGAAGAACGTGACCAACCCCGAACTCCCCAAGCTCATCGAGGGCATCTACAAGATCAAGGCACCGGCCGAGCCGAGGAACGACCTGGTCGACGTGTTCCTGAAGGGCGTCGAGGGCCTCAACCAGCCCCCGCACGTCCGGCCCGCGGAGGAGCTGCGGCTCAACACGTCGATCAAGCCGGCCGAGCACCCCAAGCGGCTCGGTGTCCTCGACGGCGACAACGCGGGCTTCCCGAACGGGCGCCGGCTCACCGACGACGTGATCGACGCCGCGCTCCAGGTGGTCGAGGGCGAGCTGGTCGGCTCCAAGAACGACCTGGGCGACGCGGTCGACAAGAACGACAAGAAGTTCGGCCACTCCTTTCCGTACCTGGCCCAGCCGACGTCGGGCTCCCGCGGGGCGACCGCCAAGGGCGGCAACAGCGTGCGCAACCAGCTCGGCGGCGGGCTGGTCCCGGCGGGCGCGGACGGCGGCACCGACACCGTGCTGATCGCGGGTTCCGCGGCGGCCGGGGCGGCCGGCTTCCTGCTCATCGGCACCGGGCTGCTGTGGTGGCGCCGCCGCATGCACCACCGGGCCTACTGACCCGGCACACCGACCGGCGCGGCCCGCGTGAACCCATCCCCCACGGCGCGGGCCGCGCCCTCCCACCCCCACGACGACCGTCACGGCCACGGACTTCCAGGAGAGGGCATGTCCCCGGGTACGAACGAGAGCGCGCCGACGGACGTCGGCGGCGACGGCCTCCCCGCGAGCGGCGGCACCGCCGGTGCCCCGGCGGACGCGGAGCCGCGGCCCGCCGAGGCGACACGCGCGGGCACCGACGCCGAGCCGGCTGACGGTGCGCCGGAGGCGGCGGATACCGGTACCGGCGCCGGTCCAGGGCACAGTGACGGGCACACGCCAGATGCCGGTACCGGTACCGAGGCCGGGTCGGGTCGCCCGCACGCGGCGGATACCGGTACCGAGGCCGGGCCCGATGGCCCGCCGGCAGCGGACGCCGGTACCCGTGCCGAGCCAGGGTCCGGTGACGTGCACGCGGCGGATACCGGTACCGAGGCCGGGCCCGGTCACGCGCACGCGGCCCATGCCGGTACCCGTACTGAAGCCGGGTCCGGTCGCCCGCAGGCGGCGGATACCGGTACTGGCGGAGCGCCCACCGTGCCGGCGGGTGTCGCCGCGGGGGCCGGGGTGGCCGACGACCGGGTGGCGGCCGTGCGGCGGGTGGCCGCGGCGGGACGGCGGTGGCGGGCCGCGCAGCTCACCGGCTGCGTCGTCGCGCTCGCCGTGGCCCTCACCGCGGGCGGCGTGGTCCTGGGCGCCCGCGACGACCGTACGGCGCCCGTGGCGGCCGTACCCGGCACCGGGGTCTCGCCCCAGCTGCTCGCGAGCGCCGACCTCGACGCGGGGATCCGCTCCCTCCAGGCCCATCTCCGCGCGCAGCCAAGGGACTTCGGCTCCTGGGCGACCCTGGGACTCGCCTACGTGGAGCAGGCCCGCACGAAGGGCGACCCCTCCCGCTACCCGCAGGCCGAGCGCGCCCTGGACCGCTCCCTGCGGCTGCGCCCGGACAACGACCCGGCGCTCGCGGGCCGCGCCGCCCTCGCCGCCGCCCGGCACCGCTTCCCCGAGGCTCTGAAGTGGGCCGACCGGGCACTCGCCGAGAACCCGTACAGCGAGCGCGCGCTGTCCTCCCGGATCGACGCGCTGGTCGAACTCGGCCGCTACGACGAGGCGTCCGAGGCCGCCGACCTGGCCGACTCGCGTCGCCCCGGCGTACCGGTGTTCACGCGTTACGCGTACGTGCACGAGCTGCGCGGGGACGTGAAGACCGCCCGCCGGGTCCTCGAACAGGCCCTGGGCACGGCGACGTCGCGCGGCGACGTGGCGTACGTGGCCACGGCACTGGGCCAACTCCGCTGGAACCAGGGCGAATACGGTCCCGCGCTGACCTACTACGGCCGGGCGCTGGCCGCCGACGAGGCGTACCTGCCCGCACTGGAGGGCCGGGCCCGCACCCTGGCGGCCACGGGCGAGAACGAGCAGGCGATCCGGGGCATGGAGGACGTCGTGGCGCGCTCACCACTGCCGCAAGTCCTGACCCTGCTGGGCGAGTTGTACGAGGCACGTGGCGGGAAGGGCGACGCGCGCCGGGCCCGGGAGCAGTACGGCCTCGTCGACGCCTGGACCGCGCTGGCCCGCGCCAACGGCGTCAACGCCGATCTCGACACCGCCCTCGCCGCAGCCGACCACGGCGACCGCGCCGCCGCCCTCACGGCGGCCCGCGCCGAGTGGTCCCGCCGCCGTACCGTGCACACCGCGGACGCTCTCGCCTGGGCCCTGCACGTCAACGGCCGTGACGAGGAGGCCCTTCCCTACGCCCGCCGGGCCACGGCCACCGGTTACCGCAACGCCGCCTTCCTCCACCACCGCGGCATCATCGAGCGGGCGACCGGCCACCCCGGACAGGCCAGGTCCACGCTGTCCCGGGCCCTGGAGCTCAACCCCGGCTTCTCGCCCTCGGGTGCCCGCGAGGCGCGCGCGGCCCTGAAGGCCCTCGGGGAGGCCCGGTGACCTCCCGTACGGCGCTCCGCCGCGCGTTCGCCTCCGGCGCGGCCGTCCTGACCGCCGCTTGCGCGCTGGTGCTGGCCGGCGGCACGAGCGCGAGCGCGCACCCGCTGGGCAACTTCACCGTCAACCGCTACGACGGTCTCGTCACCGCCCCCGGACTGCTGCGGATCGACCACGTCGAGGACCTCGCCGAGATCCCCGCGACCCAGGCCGGGCCGGACATCGAGCGGCTGGGCAGGACGGCGTGGGCGCGGCAGCGGTGCGCGACGGCGGCCCGGGACAGCCGCGTCACCGTCGGCGGACGCGGAGTCCCGCTGACCGTCGAGGGCAGTGGGGCACGGGTGCGGCCCGGGCAGGCGGGGCTCGACACCCTGCGCGTGGAGTGCCGGCTGACGGCGCCCCTGCCCGGGCGGGCCGTCGCCGTGCGCTTCCAAGCCGCCGTCGGCTCCGGACCCGGCTGGCGCGAGGTCACCGCGCGCGGCGACCGCACGACGCTCACCCGGTCCGACGTCCCCACGCGCTCCCTGTCCCGGCGGCTGACCGAGTACCCGGAGCGGCTGCTGTCGTCGCCCGCGGACACCGCGTCCGCGTCGCTGCGGGTCCGCCCGGGGGGCCCGGCCCTCGCGGGGGGCGACGAGCGGGACGCGCCCGCCGCCTCCGTGCTGCCGCGCGGGGCCGACCGCTGGACGCGGGCCCTGGACGGGCTCGTGGCCCGGCACGACCTCACCCTCGGCTTCGCCGGGCTCGCCCTGGTCGTCGCCCTCGCCCTCGGCGCGCTGCACGCGCTGGCGCCCGGGCACGGCAAGACGCTGATGGCCGCGACCGCCGCCGCGCGCGGCCGGGCCACCCTGCGTGACGTGCTGCCGCTGGCGGCGTCGGTGACGGTCACCCACACCCTGGGCGTGGTGGCGCTGGGGCTCCTGATCACCGCGGGCTCGGCCGCGGCGCCGTCCGTGATCGCCTGGCTCGGCGTCACCAGCGGCGTCCTGGTGACCCTCGCGGGCGCCTCCCTCGTACGCCGCGCCTGGCGCAACCACGCACCCGCGCACGGCCACGGGCACGATCACGGGCCCCACGACTCCTCTGGTCACGCGCACCCGGAGGAGCACACCAAGGGGCACCACCACGAGCACGGCGACTCCCTCGACCACACCCACCCGGAAGCGCTCGCCCACGGGCACCACCACAGGCACGACGACTCCCCCGGTCACGGGCACCCGGACGAGCACCCCCACGGGCACCACGAGCACGACGGCTCCCCGCAGCACGGGCCCGCCCCCGGTCACGAGCACACGCACGGCGGCTTCACCCACACGCACCCCACGGCCCCCACCCTGCGCGGCACGATCCTGCTCGGCTTCGCCGGCGGGCTGGTGCCCAGTCCGTCCGCCGTCGTCGTGCTCGTGGGGGCGGCGGCGCTCGGCAAGGCATGGTTCGGCCTCCTGCTCGTCCTGGCCTACGGCGCCGGGCTCGCCCTGACCCTCACGGCGGCGGGCTTCGCCGTGGTCAGGCTCGGCGGCGGGGTCGCCCGGATGCTGGCGCGGCGCCCTCGGTGGACGGGCGGCCCGGCGGCGGCCCTCATGCGCAGGGCGGCGCCCCTCGGTTCGGCGTGCGTCGTCGTGGCCCTCGGAGCCGGATTGGTGTTCAAGGGGGCGGCATCCGCACTCGGCTGAGCTACTTTTGGGAGGAGATCGTGCGGATCCGAAGGGGGAACGCCCGTGTCCGAGGTGTCCGGCGGTGAACGGGTGATCGCGGGTCGCTACCGACTGCTGTCCCCCCTGGGCGAGGGCGGGATGGGCACCGTCTGGCGGGCCCGCGACGAGGTGCTGAACCGCGAGGTCGCCGTCAAGGAGGTGCGGGCCCCGGCCGGGATCCCGTCGAGCGACGTCGAGCGGATGTACGCGCGCCTGGAGCGGGAGGCATGGGCCGCCGCCCGGGTCGCGAACCGCAACGTGGTGACCGTCTACGACGTGGCGACCGAGGACGGCCGACCCTGGATCGTCATGGAGCTGATCCGCGGGCTGGCCCTCTCTGACCTCCTGGACGCCGAGGGCCCGATCCCGCCGAAGCGCGCCGCGTTCATCGGCGCCGAGGTACTGTCCGCGCTGCGGGCCGCGCACGCGGCCGGGGTCCTGCACCGCGACGTGAAACCGGGGAACGTGCTGCTGTCGAACGACGGCAGGGTGGTCCTCACCGACTTCGGCATCGCCACCGTCGAGGGCAGTTCCGCGCTGACCATGACCGGCGAGGTCATCGGCTCGCCGGAATTCCTCGCCCCGGAACGGGCGTTGGGCCGCACCCCCGGGCCCGAGTCCGACCTGTGGTCCCTCGGGGTGCTGCTGTACGCGGCGGTGGAGGGCAACTCGCCCTTCCGGCACGACACTCCGCTGAGCACCCTGCGGGCCGTCGTGGACGAGGAGCTGCCGCCTCCGCGCCGCGCGGGTCCGCTGGCCCCGGTGATCGAGCAGCTGCTGCGCAAGGACCCGGCGGACCGTATGCCCGCCGAGCGGGCCGAGCAGGAGCTGCGGCTGGTCGGCGCGGGCGGCACCCCCCGGACCGGCTCGTCCCCGGCGCCCTACGCGCCGACCGTCGCCACCCTGCCGTACGACGCGCCCGGCCCGCCGCCCCGGCCGGTGCCCGCCCGCCCGGCGGGGGCCACGACGGCGTCCACGACCGGTACGGCGGCGGGGGCGCGGCCCGAGCGCGGTCGCCGGGCCGCCTTCGCCGTGATCGCCGGCCTGGCCGCGCTGGCGCTGGCGCTGGCCGGTCTGCTGTACGCGCTGTACCAGCGGGACGACGGAGGCGGGGGCGGCGGCTCGGCCGGGTCGAGCAGCGGCAGCGGCGATTCCGGCGGCACCAGCGGGCAGAGCGGGGAGGACGACGGCGGCACCGGCGAGGGTGAGGGTGAGGGTGAGGGCGGCACGGGCGGGACCGGCTCCCCCGGCGACACACCGAGCGGCAAGCACACGACCACGCCGCCCGCCCAGTCGGTCCGGGTGACCGTCACCGGCGCGCACACCGACTACTCCGGGTCCTGCCCGCCGCCCGCGGGGCAGGCGCCCGCGTTCACCGCGACGTTCACGGTGGGCGTCGTGCCGGTGGAGGTCGACTACCGGTGG
Source organism: Streptomyces sp. NPDC054842 (assembly GCF_053611025.1). Classification (NCBI taxonomy): domain Bacteria; kingdom Bacillati; phylum Actinomycetota; class Actinomycetes; order Kitasatosporales; family Streptomycetaceae; genus Streptomyces; species Streptomyces sp. NPDC054842. Next base: position 8,376 of record NZ_JBSGZN010000036.1, on the reverse strand, counting down.
GTGACCAGGAAGGGCGAGGTGTCCGATCCCGGCTGGAAGACCCTCTCGTTCCCCGCGGACGGCGGGAAGACCCGGCAGAGGTCGGTGGTGGTGACGGCGTACGAGGCCGGGAGCACGTACGAGAACGCGATCAGGGTGGAGGTCCGCGACCCCGTGCACACGACGTCCGGCTGGGTGCCGTTCTCGGTGACGTGCGAAACGGAGACCCCGACGGGCGGGGCCTCCTCTTCCGCTTCTCCCTAGGGCGGCGCCGGGCGGCGCCGCCGGGCCGGACTCCGGGGGCTCAGGCCCCGGCGGTGAAGACCGGCAGGTAGCCGCCGGACTGGCCGGCCGCGGTCGGGTGGTACGACTCGCCGATGTTCAGCCAGTTGACGCTGTGCAGCCAGGCACTGCCCGAGCAGATCTCGTGGCCGGTGAAGGTGGTCCTGACGTCGCCGAACGTGAAACCGTGCGCGGCGGCACGCTTGGCGATCGCGCTGTCCAGGTAGTCGGCGGCACCGTTGATCGCGGACCGCTCCGTCTCGGAGAGGCCGGCGATGCAGCTGCCGCCCAGCTGGTAGAAGCGGGGGTAGCCCAGGACGACCACGTGGGCCGACGGGGCCTTGGCGGTGATCGCCGAGTAGACGCTGTCGAGTTTGCCGGGGAGCGTGGAGTCGACGTAGGCGCGGGCCGTGGCGATCCGGGACAGGCAGGAGCTCTCGGACTGGAGGACACAGGTCGTCATGACGTCGGAGAATCCCGCGTCGTTGCCGCCGACGCTGATCGAGACGAGTCCCGTGCCGGTGTTGAGGGGGGTCAGCTGGTTGGCCAGAACATCACCCGTACGAGCGCCGGAACAAGCCGTGAAGGCGAACGACGAGGGTGAGTGGGAGGCCGCCCAGAGGTACGGGTAGGCCTTCGTGCTGCGCTTGCAGTCGCCGCTGGAGCTGAGGTAGCTGCCCGCGCCGACGCCCGAGGAGTAGGAGTCGCCGAGGGCCACATACCCGGTGGCCGCCGCGGTCTGGGACGCCTGCGCCGTCGCTGCCCCGGTGAGGGCGAGACCGACGGCGAGGAGGAGTGAGGTCACGTATGCCGTAATTCGGGAACGTCTCATGGAACCTCCGTTTAGCAGGATCTCTGCCATGACTTTGGTAGCAGCTACGCGTGTTGACAGGAAGTGTCCATGCCAATGCTTTTCGGCCCTTGCGAGAAACGGCGGCCTCCGTTCACCTGACGGGCAATCAACTACCGCTGCGCGGACACCTCGCGGCCCTGACCTCTTGAGCCGGGCGGGTGACGGACTTGAGGGAACGCTTGTTTGACGTTCCATCAGGAGTGGCAGCGACAGATGGGGCCAGGCGCGTCGGCACACGGTCCGGCGACAGGACGGAGGGGACACACCGGAAGGAGCGGGCGGACCCGGCACTCGGGGCGCACTGCGGAAAGCGGGTGCACGGCGGGTCCGCGTGACGGATCATGGCGGCATGTCTGCCAACCCATACGACGCTCTGCCGATCCGGCTCAACGTCGACGACAGCGACTCGCCGTCGGACGTCGTCGACGCGCTGTTCCTCGGCCGCTTCGCTACGGGCGAGCAGCCTCACTCGCACGCGGTGAACATCGACCGCGTCCGCTCCGGGGCGACCCTGCTCCCGCCGGGGTCCCGGGTGCTGCGCTCCGCCCGCGACGACGACCGCAGCGCGACCCTCGCCGAGGGCGACGGCTGGACCCTGCTGGTGTCCCGCTGGAACCGCGGCGCCGACGTCACGGTCACCGCCACCAGCCCCGAGCTGGCCGAGAAGATCCTCGGCCAGGCCACGGACGGCGCCGCCGACGAGCCCGAGCCGCAGCCGGAGAACGTGACCATGGGCTTCTGGTACGTGTCCCCGAGGCGGGGCCCGCACCGCACCACCCGCCAGATCTCCGCGGGCACGTGGGAGGAGGTGCGGCCGAACTACACCGCGCCGGTGGCGGACGCCATGGACCAGCTGATGAAGACGACGCCGGAGGACATCGCGGGGCGCCTGCTGCTGCTGCACGGCCCGCCCGGCACGGGGAAGACGTCCGCGCTGCGCACGCTGGCCCGTTCCTGGCGCGACTGGTGCCAGGTCGACTGCGTCCTGGACCCCGAGCGGCTGTTCAGCGACGTCGGCTATCTGATGGACATCGCGATCGGCGAGGAGGACGGCACCGGCAAGGGCCGCTGGCGGCTGCTCCTGCTGGAGGACTGCGACGAGCTGATCCGCGGCGAGGCCAAGCACACCGCGGGCCAGGCCCTCTCCCGTCTGCTCAACCTGACCGACGGCCTGCTCGGCCAGGGCCGCAACGTGCTGGTGGGCGTCACGACGAACGAGGACCTGGAGCGGCTGCACCCCGCCGTCGTCCGCCCCGGCCGGTGCCTCGCCCGTATCGAGGTCGGACCGCTGACCCGCCGGGAGGCCGTGGGCTGGCTGGGCACCGAGGAGGGCGTCGGACGCGAGGGCTCGACGCTGGCCGAGCTGTACGCGCTGCGCCGGGGGACGTCACCGACGTCGGTGCCGGACCAGCGGGAGGGCGCGGACGCGGGCCTGTATCTGTGACCCGGACGCGGGCCCGTGCCCCTGGCCGGGGTGCGGGCCCGCCGCTCCGTCCGGACGGCTCACGGGGCCTGTCCGTGCACGGGTCTCCCGCAGCGGCGGGTGCTTTCATGGGTGTATGACCGTGTTCCTGGGCACGTCCGGCTGGCAGTACAAGGACTGGCGCGAGGTCCTCTACCCGGCCGGGCTGCCCACGCGGCTCTGGCTGGAGGCGTACGCGGCCCGCTTCGCCACCGTCGAGATCAACAACGCCTTCTACCGGCTGCCGGCCCGCGAGACCTTCGAGAACTGGCGGGACCGCACTCCGCAGGACTTCGTCGTCGCCGTCAAGGCGAGCCGTTTCCTCACCCACATCAAGCGGCTGCGCGACCCGGAGGAGCCGGTCGAGCGGCTGATGAGCCACGCCGCCGGACTCGGCGACCGGCTCGGCCCGGTGCTGCTCCAGCTGCCGCCCACGCTGCGCTGCGACGCCGGCCTCCTGGACGACTGCCTCGCCCGGTTCCCCGCCGGGACCCGCGTCGCCGTCGAACCGCGGCACGACTCCTGGTGGACCCCCGCCGTGCGCGAGGTCCTGGAGTCCCGGGGCGCCGCGCTCTGCTGGGCCGACGTACTGGCCCGGCCGGTCACGCCGCTGTGGCGGACCGCCGACTGGGGCTATGTGCGCTTCCACGTCGGACGTACCCGGCAGTGGCCGCACTACGGACGGCAGTCCCTGATGACGTGGGCACGGCGGATCGCGGAGACCTGGGGAGACGACCACGACGTGTTCGCCTACTTCAACAACGACCCGCACGCCGCGGCGGTCCTGGACGCGGTGGTGTTCGCGAGGGCGGCCACGGCGGCGGGCCTGACCGTCACGCGCACGCCCCGGCAGTTGCCGGCCGCCCCGGTCCCGAGCCGGTAACCGGTCGTCCCGCGCTAGCCGCCCTGGCCGCGGTCGGCGTACGACGCGCGCAGGGCGTCCCGTACGGCGGCGAGGGCGGCGTCCTCGGCGAGTCCGAGGCGGTGGACGCGCTCGGCGTAGGTCTGCGCCGCCGCGGCGGCCTCCCGCTCGGCGGCGGACCCCGCGGCGGCGACGACGGTGCCGTTGCGCCCGCGGGTCTCGATCACCCCGTCCGCCTCCAGGGCCCGGTACGCCTTGGCGACCGTATTGGCCGCGAGGCCGAGGGACTCGGCGAGACCGCGCACCGTGGGCAGCCGGTAGCCGACCGGCAGCGCGCCCGACCTGGCCTGCTCGGAGATCTGGGCGCGCACCTGCTCGTAGGGCGCGGCCCCCGCATCGATATGGATCTTCAGGGTCACGGGGTGATTGTCGCGCACGGGCGCCGCGTACGGGTCCGGTCGCCCCGGCGTGTGACCGGCGGCCGCTCGCCGCGTGGTGTGCCCCGGCGCGGAAAATGAGAGGCAGCCCGGCCCTCCCGCGCGTAGCGTGCGGCTCCATGACAGTGATCGTTCGCGACGTCCGCCCGGACGACCGTCGGGACACCGAGGCCTTCGCCCGGATCCGGAGTCTCGCACTCCCCTACATGTTGTCCACCGCCGAGTCCGTCGCCCATGACGCCGTCCATGTGCATCCCGACGCGCACTTCCGGCCCCTGCTCGCCGAAGTCGACGGCGAGCCGGTCGGCACGGCCCAGGTCGGCCTCGTGCACGACAGCCCGCAGCCGGGGCAGGGCTACGTCAACGTGTACGTGCACCCGGAGCACGTCCGGCGCGGAGCGGGCTCATTGCTGGTGCGCACCGCCGAGGAGTATCTGGCGTCCCTGGGCGCCACCCGGCTGTTCGCCTGGGTGCTGGACGAACCGGCGAACCGCGCGTTCGCCGAGCGGCACGGCTACCGCGCGAGCCGCTCGGCGCACTTCCTCCGGCTCGACCTGGCGAAGGCCCCTCTGCCGCCGCTCCAGGAGCCCCCGCCGGGCGTCGAGCTGCGCAGGGGCGCCGACTACGCCGACGACCCGCGGCCCCTCTTCCTGCTGGACGCGGAGACGATGACCGACGAGCCCGGCGACATCGCGCACGAGTTCACGGACTACGACGCGTGGCTCGCGGAGACCTGGAACCACCCCCTGTTCAGTCCCGAGCTGACCTCGGTCGCCGTCGTCGACGGCCGTCCGGCGGCGTTCAGCGCGGCGCGCACCGACGGGAACACCCGCTACGGGACCGCGATGACGGGGACCGGCCGCGCCCACCGCGGGCGCGGACTGGCCAAGCTCGCCAAGAACGACTCGCTGCACCGCGCCCGCGCCGCCGGCTTCACGCAGGCGTTCACGGGCAACGACAGCGGCAACGAGCCGATGCTGGCCATCAACAGGTGGTTCGGCTACGAGATCTGCGCGACGGAGGTGCACCATGTCCGCGACCTCGGCTGACCCGCGCCCCGCGGCACCGGGACGCCAGGTGGAGGTCGTCCTCGTCAAGTCGGGCCGGGTGAAGGTCCGTTACCCGGCCGAGCTGCTCGGCGACGACGGCACCCGGGTCACCGTGCGCGCGCCCTGGGCGGGCGAGGGCGTGCGCGACTTCGGCTTCGTACGGTTCGAGCCGGGCGACGTCTTCACCGAGTACTACTGGCGGGACCGCTGGTACGCCGTGAAGGAGGTGCGCGACGCCGGGGGCGCCCTGAAGGGCTGGTACTGCGACGTCACGCGTCCGGCGGTGGTCCGGGAGGGCGAACTGGTCGTGGAGGATCTCGACCTGGACCTGTGGCGCTCGGCCGACGGGACGGCCGTACTGCGCCTGGACGAGGACGAGTTCGCGGCGAGCGGTCTCACGACGACGGACCCGGTGGCCGCGGCGGCGGCGGAGGAAGCCCTCGACGCACTCGAACACCTCGCGCGCGAGGGCGACTTCGAGGGGCTGCTCGCGGGGGCGTGACGCCCGGGTCCGGGACACCGCCGGGTGCACGCCGACGCGCGCGGAGTCCACACCCGGACCCGCACCGGGCCTTGGCCGCAGCCGCAGCCCGTGCCGTGCGTGCCGCCCCGGCCCGCGCCGCGCCGCGCCGCGCCGCAACGAACGACTCGACGGCGACTCGGGGCTCACTCGACGCTCCCACCGGAGTCACCGGAGGAGCACACGGGAACCACTCGACGCTCGCTCGACGTCCGCTCGACGCCCACTGGACGAGCCCTCGGGGCGCGCCTCGGAGCTACCGGGGCACCGCCACCACCGCGTACCGCTCGTCGTTCACCTCGCGGCCCCAGAGCCGGGCGTCCTGGGACAGCCGCTCGACGCGGATGTCCTCGGCGAGCGGCTGGAGCAGCGCGGTCAGCCGGTCGGCGGGTATCCCCACCGGGTCGACCGCCCCCCACACGCCCTCGACCAGCACGAGCCGGCCGCCGGGACGCAGCAGGCCGCGCCAGTGACGCAGTACCCGGCCGGGCTCCGGCAGGGTCCACAGCACGTGGCGGACGAGGACGACGTCGAACCGCTCCTCGCCGACCGGCGGGGACGCGGCGTCACCGACCAGGAACGCGGCGTCACGTCCCGCGAGTTTCGCGCGGGCATGGGAGACCATGGACGGAGAGAGGTCGACACCGGTGACCCGGTGCCCCTGCTCGGACGCCAGGAGTGACAGGCTGCCCGTGCCACAGCCCAGATCGAGGACGTCCGAGGCCCGCTCCGGCAGCCACCCCCGCAGCCGGGCGGCCCAGGATTCGCGCACCAGAGGATCGCGCAAACCGTGATCCGGCTCGTCGTCGAAGGTGGCGGACTCCGCTTCCCAATCGACGCCGGACGTTTGGCTGTCGCTGTTAATGGTCATGTGGCCAGGGTGACACCCACCACTGACAGTCCGACGGACCGTCGGATCGTGACCACCGCCACTGACAGATCCCGACCGATGAGGAACGCTCCCCAGAAGGGTCTACCTCCGTGGAATCGCGGAACCCGGTAGGCACAAGGAGGCAGCCATGCGCCGTGTGACCGTGCAGAAGCCCCTGAAGAGGTCGGACTCCCGTCGTGTGCGGGACGAGGCCGACGAGCGCCCGCGAGAGCGCCCGGAGGTCCGCAAGGACATCCACCGCACCTGGTGGCCGGACGGCTGAGCCGCGCCGTCGCCCCCTCCGACCCGCGAGACCATCCACCGTCGACCGCCCCCGTTGACTCCGCAGAGCGTCAGAGCAGCCGCTTTCGGTAGTGGACGCGGTCATAGGGGCCGTCGACACGGCGCTCCACTACCTCGTAGCCGAACCTCGGATAGATCTTCTGGTTCTCCCACATCATGGCGTTGGTGTAGAGCCTGACCTCGGACAGCCCGAGCGCACGCGCGTGTGCGTCGACGAAGGCGAGCAGCCGTCCCCCCACGCCCTTCCCATGGGCGTCGGGGTGGACGGCGATGCTGTCGAGGAAGAGATGGTCCGCGCGCGCCTCGATCACGACGAGTCCCGTGACGGGCTCCCCGGTGACGAAGACCCGCCCGGCCGCCACCTGTGCCGCGTGGTCCGCCCGCATGGGCGCCGGCACCACCCCGATGCGCTCGATGTACGGCCGGTACGCGGCATCGGTCACGGACTCGACGGCCTCCACGTCCGCGATCCCCGCCCTGCGGATCTCCCACGCCCCGGCACCGTTCGCCTCGTCAGCCATGCCGGAGACGGTACCTACCTGATCGCAGCCTGAGCACTCCCTTAACCGCACCATAAAGATCGCCCGCCCCCGCTCCCAGCAGGCGATTTCGCGGATTTCCCGGGCTAGCTTGCTGATCGCCCCCAGCGTTCAGGAACCGTTTCGAGGAGTGCTCCATGCCCGCTCGCCGCAAGGCCGCCGTGTTCGCCGCCGTCGGTGCCGTCCCGCTCGCCCTGACCGCGCTCGGCACCGCGCCGGCCGTCGCGCACGGCACGATGGGCGATCCGGTGAGCCGGGTGTCGCAGTGCTACGCGGAGGGTCCGGAGAGCCCGAAGTCGGCCGCGTGCAAGGCGGCGGTGGCGGCGGGCGGCACGCAGGCCCTGTACGACTGGAACGGCATCCGGATCGGCGACGCGAACGGCCGGCACCGGGAGTTGATCGCGGACGGCGAGCTGTGCAGCGCGGGCAACGAGGAGTTCAACGGCCTGGACCTGGCCCGGGCCGACTGGCCCGCGACGGGCGTGAGCAGTGGCTCGTACACGTTCAGGTACCGGGTGACCGCCCCGCACAAGGGGACGTTCACGGTGTACATCACGAAGGCGGGCTACGACCCGTCGAAGCCGCTGGGCTGGGGCGACCTGGATCTGGAGCACCCGGTGGCCACGAAGACCGACCCGGCCGCGGAGAACGGCTTCTACACCTTCTCCGGGTCGCTCCCGCAGCGCTCCGGCAAGCAGCTGCTGTACGCGGTCTGGCAGCGTTCGGACAGCCCGGAGGCCTTCTACTCCTGCTCGGACGTCGCGTTCGGCGGCACCGGCACCGGCAGTGGCGGAAGCGGCGGCGCGGACGACGGCTCCGCGGGCAGTGGCGGCTCCGCACCCGCCCCGAGCGCGTCCGCGCCTTCCGAGGAGCAGATCGAGGACGGTGCCGACAAGTCGACCGTCGAGCACGGCGGTCACGGCGACGACGACGCCGGTACGTCGGCGGAGCCGACCGCGGCCGCCGGCGCGGACGACGCCGAGCCCGTCGCGGACACGGCCAACACGCCCGCGGCGGACGGTGCTTCGCAGCACCTCGCCGAGACCGGTGGCGACGCCGGCACCCGGTACGTCGCGGTCGGCGGGGCGGCCGCCCTGGCCGTCGGCGCGGCGGCGCTGTTCGCCTCGGTCCGGCGCCGGGCGGCCGGCGGCGCCCGCCACGGCCGCTGACGGCGGGAGCGGGGAGGCGGCGGGCCGGGGTCCGTCCGGCGGCTCGGGCC